>CAVIKW010000064.1:0-11173 GCA_963643375.1 Flexilinea sp.
TTATTATATTATCTTTTTATTGAAACTTTGGTTTTCTTACGGAATCTTGTTCCATAGGCTTAAAACGGTCCTCGGCTCGGGAAAGTTCGTTCACCAAACAAACCCGAATAAAACAGAGCGTGTAACTTCCTAAGGTATAATTAGCTCTATGGAATCCGAGCTCCGATTTATTGAATACGAAAAGAAAACGATCGATCCGCGAAAGAACTTCTTCCGCAATATCATGATGTTCCTGAAGGGATATCGACTGAAGTATTTTCTGTCGATTCTGTCGCAGTGCCTTTCGGTCCTGTTCGACTCGCTGCTGTATGTCGCCTTGGCCTGGTTTGTAGATGACTGGCTCATGAATGAAAGCGGTGACCGCGTTCCGCTTTGGCAGGCGGCGCTGCTGATTTTCAGCATCTCCGCGCTTCACGCTGTATTTTCGTACTTCTCCAACCGCCTGATGAATGAAACCGCAGAAAGCGTCGCCCGGCGGCTGAAAAACTGTCTCTTCGACCACATCCAATACCTTTCCTTCACGCGGCATTCCAATATGGACGCGGGCGACCTGCTGGTCCGTGCCTCATCGGATATTGATGCCGTCCGACGGCTCTTTTCGGAGCAAATCTTCGGTATTTGCCGCGTGATCTTCTATTTCTCAATCAACTTCATCTTCATCATGCGGATCAATCATCAGCTCGGTTATTTCACGCTGATCATCCTGCCCTTCATTATTATTTCCTCCACGATCTTTTTCAAGAAAATTGCCGTCTATTACGAAAAATATCAAGAGGAAGACAGCCGCGTCACTTCCATTCTGGAAGAGAACCTCAAGGGCATCCGCGTCGTCAAAGCCTTCTCCCGGCAGGACTACGAGATTGACAAATTCAACAAAGCTGAGGACGACATGTATTCCACCGGGCAGCGGCAATTCCTCGTGGAGTCGCTGTTTTGGCCGCTTTCCGATCTGCTCTGCTGGGGACAGCTGGCACTCAGCCTTTATTTCGGCTCCCGATACGCGCTGAACGGAACCATTACCGCCGGCGAGTTTATTGCATTTGAGTCTCTGATTACCATGATCGTTTGGCCGCTGCGCAACCTCGGCCGCCAGATCATTCATATGTCCCGCTCTTTTATCAGCTTCAAGCGCGTTCAGGAAGTCCTTCTCTACCCGCAGGAGCCGATGGCGGAAGGGATGAAGGACATCCCCGATTTCCGGGGCGCGATCCGCTTCGAACATGTCGGCTTCTCTTATGGAGACAAGCCCGCGTTGAAGGACATCTCATTCGATATCAAAGTCGGGCAGACGGCTGCCGTCATCGGCTCGACCGGCTGCGGCAAGACTTCGCTGATCAATCTGCTGCCGCGGTTTTATGATTACACGCAAGGCTCCGTCAAGCTGGACGGATATGAGCTGAAGGACATCTCCCGCGACTTTCTGCGGACGCACATCGGGATCGTTGAACAGGAGCCGTTCCTCTTCTCGGCCACGATTGAGGACAACATCACCTTCGGCCTCGCCGATAAACCGGAACACGACGCCGTTGTCCGTGCCGCGAAGGCAGCCGACATTCACGAGACCATTCTCGGTTTCGAGAAGGGCTACGACACCGTCATCGGCGAACGCGGCGTTACGCTCTCCGGTGGGCAGAAGCAGCGGATTGCCATTGCCCGCGCGCTGCTCATGGATCCGCCGATCCTGATTCTGGATGACTCCCTGACCGCAGTTGACACAGAGACAGAAGCCGCGATTCAAAAAGCGCTTCACACCTTGATGCAGGGACGGACCACGATCATTATTTCCCATCGAACCACGTCGTTAGACTCCGCCGACATCATCCTCGTGATGAAGGATGGCGAAATTGTCCAGTCCGGTACACACGCGGAATTGCTCGCGGTGCCCGGCATGTACAGAGATATTCACACCATCCAAACGCGCATCGAATCCGATGATGAAAGCGAGGCCGCCCAATGAATGAGAAAGGATTCCGCGAGGAAAAATTCAACTCCAAATTCAACGGGAAGACCCTTCGCCGCATCTTCTCGCTGCTGAAGCCGTACCCAATCTGGGTTGCCGCTTTCCTTGTCAGCATCATCGTCAACAGCGTCACCGACAGCTCGCAATTCTATCTGATGAAGATGCTCGTGGACGACGGATTGATGACCGGGGATTACGCCAACATCGCCCATGTTCTGAAGCTGTTCGTGATCGTGGCCGGTACGCAATGCGTCAGCGTGTTCGGATTGGTATATTTCGCCGGCGTTCTCGGCGAAAGGATCATCCGCGACCTTCGTAAAGGGCTTTTCGCCCACCTGCAGGAACTCACGCTTTCATATTTCTCCGTCACACCGATCGGCTGGATCGTCTCCCGCGTCAGCTCGGACACCGTCCGCATCGGGGACATCGTCACCTGGGGAATCATTGACGCCTCCTTCGCCATCGTGTCAATGGCGACGTCGCTCTTTTACATGGTCCGCATCAATGTGCAGCTGTCGTTGATCGTGATGCTGATGCTGCCGGCATTAATCTGGGGCGCGTGGCAGTTCCGTAAACGTATCCTGAACGAATACCGAACCGTCCGGCGGCTGAATTCGCGCATCACGGGCGCGTTCAGCGAGACCATCAACGGCGTCCGCGTAATCAAGGCCTTCCATCAGGAGAAGAAGAATTTGAATTCCTTCATGGAGCTCACCGACGGTTATTACAGTCACGCGTACCGCGCCGCCCTGCTGAACGCGCTCTTCCTGCCTTCTATTCAGCTGCTGGCGTCCTTTGTTCTCGCGGCTGTTATTGTTTACAGCGGCGTGAACGTCGGCAAGGGCCTGCTGACGATTGGCGGCATTCAGGCCTTCGTCAACTACATTTTCTCGATTCTCTGGCCGATTCAGGACCTCGCCCGTGTGTACGGCGACCTCCAACAGTCCGTGGCCGCGGCGGAACGCGTCTTCTCGTTATCCGATACGCAGCCGGAAATTACGGACTGCGAGAATCCGATTCCTGTCGGGAAGATTGAGGGGAACGTCTCCTTCAAAAACGTCAGCTTCCATTATTCGGATGGGAACGGCGACAACGTTTTGACAGACTTCAGCCTGGATGTCAAGCCGGGTGAGATGATTGCTCTGGTCGGCGAGACAGGCGGAGGGAAGTCAACGATTGTCAACCTGCTCTGCCGCTTCTATGAGCCGTCCGAAGGCGTCATCACCATCGACGGCAGGGATTACCGCGAATTCGCCCAGCGTGATTATCAGTCCCACATCGGCATCGTGCTTCAGACCCCGCATCTTTTCTCCGGCACGATCCGTGAAAACATCCGTTACGGGAAGCTTGACGCGGCCGATGCGGAAATCGAAGCCGCCGCAAAAATCACCGGCGCGTATGACTTCATTATGAAGCTGCCGAATCAATTCGATGAACAGGTCGGCGACAGCGGCAATCACCTCTCCGTAGGTCAGAAGCAGCTCATCAGCCTCGCCCGCGCCGTCCTCCGCGACCCGGAGATCTTCATCATGGACGAAGCCACTTCCTCCATTGATACGCAGACCGAGCACATTATTCAACAGGGGTTGGAACGAATCATGGAGAACCGCACGAGCTTCATCATCGCGCACCGCCTCTCAACCATCCGCAACGCGGACCGCATTCTGGTCATCAACCACGGCCGTATCATTGAATCCGGGACGCACAAGGAGCTGATCGCGCTTCATGGGAAATACTACAATCTCTATACGAATCTCAAAACAGAGGAAGCAAACCGTGCTGCAGAATATTAAGCACGGTTTTCGCCCAATTTCGTAATAGCGTCATATAATAAATATGTTAATACAAAATCGGGGATCGATTTAGAGCTGTTTCAAGGATTTATCAATGGTAAAACGTTTGCTTCGAATGTATATGGTGCTGCTGATCGCGATGTTTATTCTCATCGCGTCGATCGGCGTTTTTTCCATTCATTTCGTTACGAAAGAAGCGGTCAAAAACCTGATGCATCAAACAATTACCTCGCAGCAGACCCGTTATAACGACGTTCTCCAAATCACGGAGAAGTCCGTTGAAATGCTCGCTACCTTCGCCAATCACGCTTTGACAACAGCCGATGGGCTTGGAGATTCCTCGAACTCTTTCAAGGTTGAAGCGCTGAACCTCGCGGAGCAATTCTCCGCGATTTCCGCCGTCTATTTCGAATACGAGCCTTCGTTTACCGTTGACAAAGATTCCGAATTCATTATCGTCCGCTCTGAAAATTCCAACAATTTCGTCGAAAGGGATTTCGTCAGCGTTGATGGTTATGATCAAACCGATCCCCAAGTCAACTGGTACTACGGAGCTGTTTCAAGCGGACACGGTATTTGGACCGACCCATACTTTTGTGAAATTACCTCGCATTGGGTGATTTCCTATTCAGCTCCTGTTTACACCGGCTACACCAATCGAATTGTCGGCGTAGTCGGCATGGATATTGACATTTCCCGACTGATTCAGATGTCCTCGCAGGGGACGCAATACCCATCCACGAAGTTCAGCCTCGTCGTCCCGAATAAGCTTCTTATGTACAGCTGGACGCCGGAAACCGGCATTATGTCTGAATACGTTTCATCTTCTCTTTATAAGCAAATCGAGTCGGTTGAAAGTATCTCCGATTTTCAGAAATACCGCGATGATAACGGAGAGAATCTTTATCTCCAAAGCGCAAAGCTCACGAATGGGCTTCGCCTGGTTTTGATGGTCAAAGTCGCCGAGACACTTAAAGCGCGCACCCACATGATTATTATTTCCTTGTGCGTAATGGCGCTTTTCATCGGAGTCGGCGCTTATTTCATTGTCACCCGCACACAAGCCATTGAAAAGCCGTTGAGAAAGCTGACACTTATCGCGCAGCAGTACGCCCTCGGCAACTGGAATGAGTCTTATTCCTGCCACTCCTCGGACGAGATTCAGGACCTTTCGGAAGCGATTTCGCTGATGGCGCAGACAACGCGCAAGAGTTTTGAGATCATCAGCCGACAGGCATACAAGGACGCTTTGACCGGCTTGAAAAACAAAGCCTCGTTCGACGAATATGTTCAGAAAGTCATCCGGAATGACAGCGGTGCTTACAACACGTACGCGCTGATTTTGTTCGATGTCAACTTCCTCAAGAAAGCCAATGATGAGTACGGCCATGAAATCGGCGACCAGCTGCTGATCAATGCCGGGCGTTATATTTGCGACACCTTCCGCCACAGCCCGGTCTTCCGCGTTGGCGGGGATGAATACGTCTCAATCCTTTACACCTCCGACTTTGAGATCCGCGACAAGCTTCTCGAGAGTTTCAGGAACGAACAGAACATGATCCCCTCCGGTGTTCCCGGCATGAAGCTCTCCGTCGCCTCCGGTATGGCCGTCTTCCCGGATGACGCGGCCGATTACAACGCGCTTTTCGAAATCGCCGACGCCAGAATGTATGAGAACAAAAAGCTGATGAAAGGCGAACGGACGGATTGAACCGCCGACCGTTATTTAGGTTTCGTAAATAATTAGCGCGCGGAGCCGCTCCGCGCCGATCAGAAAGGAAATTAAGAATGGAATTCTCTTACAACACTCAAGGAACCTGCTCTTCAAAAATCTTCTTTGAAATCAATGACGACGACAAGACCCTCCATAACGTCAGCTTCGTCGGCGGCTGCTCCGGCAACCTGCAGGGCATCAGCCGTCTGGTTGAAGGCATGAAGGCCGAAGACGCCTTGGAACGCCTCAACGGCATCTCCTGCGGCGATAAGCCCACCTCCTGCGGCGATCAATTCTCCCGCGCCATCAAAGCCGCGCTTGACCATATGGAAAAGAATCAGGCGTAATTCAATCCTCGAATTTCCACCCGAAACAGCCGAAATTTGTTTTCGGCTGTTTGTTTTAATCATATACCCTGTACAAATGAGAAAAAAGAATTATAATCATTATTGTATCACGTAAAGGGACATTGTCCCGCTACATGATACAGAAAGCCGGGATAGAGAATGTCAACTTTAAACAACCAATTCATCAACAGGATTTTTTCCTTATTGGATTGTTTTTCAGAGGAAAGGCCGGAGCTCGGTGTTCGTGAAGCCGCGCGGATGCTGGACATCTCCCCCAGCTCCTGCGGCCGCCTGATGAGCGAACTGCGGGACGAAGGCGTGCTGACGCAGAGCAGCGACAACCGCATGTATTCCTTGGCCGGCCGCGTCATTCGCTGGGCCGGGGTTTACACCGCCTCATCCGATCTGCGCCGCAAGGCTTATCCGTATATGGAGCAGATGGCCAAGCAGACGAATGAGACCGTCACGCTCTACACCGCGGAAGAATACGACCGGGTATGCGTTGAGCGGATCGAAAGCCAGATGACCGTCCGAATTGTCGAACCCGTGGGGACGCGGATTCCCATCTACAAAGGTTCCGGCGGCAAAGCGATTCTCGCATTTCGGACAGCGGATGAAATTGAACGGAATTTGGCCTACGCGAAGTCCGATCCGCGATTTCAGAACAACGAAGCTTTTTTCACCCAGCTCAGGGCCGAGCTTACGGAGATTCGGGAATGCGGGTACGCCGTAAGCCACGGTGAATGGCAGAGCGACGCTTCGGGAATTGCCTCCCCGATCTTCAATGAACGAGGCATCCCGATCGGGTCCATCTCAATCTCGGGACCGACACAGCGCTTTTTGGATGAAGATAAATTGAAATTATATGCCGAGCTGCTCAATAAGAATGTTGGGATGATTTCCAGAGAACTCGGTTATGCAGCAAATTTGAGATAAGGCAGGCAATAAAAATGATTTTGGAAGATCGTATTGAAGCGAATGTATCAATTTGGCGTGAACGCATGAACCGCCTCACAAAAGAGCACGGCGAGTTCATCATCGCGAATGTAACTGTCGGTCAGATTTGCAGCGGTATTCGAGGCGTCCCAATTCAGATCAGCGATATTTCTTATGTAGAGCCGGATTCCGGTTTGCGTTACCGCACGTATACCATCAACGAGGTGTTGAATCTCCTGCCCCGCTTGAAGGATACCGAATACCCGATGACGGGCGCGATTTATTATCTCCTGATGGGGAACGAAATCCCGACTTACGATAAGGCAATGGCCATCGAGAATGAATGGCGTGAACGCGCCGAGGTGCCTGGATACGTGTATGACATTATCAACGCCTTCCCGGAGTCCGCGTCCCCGATGTCAATGTTCTCCGCCGCGATTCTTTCCATGTCCGGGCAGTCTAAGTTTTATCAGGAATATGAGAAGGGCATGCCGAAGAACCGCTATTGGCATGTCATGTTGGACGACAGCCTTGACCTGACTGCGCGCGCGCCCCGTATCGCGGCGTACATTTACAACAAGAAATACCGCGGCGGCAAGCAAATCGAAGCCGATCCGAGTTTGGACCTTGGCGCGAACTTCGCCCATATGCTCGGCAATGACGACCCGGCTTACGCGGATCTGATGCGCCTTTTCCTGCTGCTCCATATGGATCATGAAAACGCCAACGTCAGCGCCCATACCGCGCATCTGGTCGGCTCCGCGCTTTCGGACATCTATCTGTCCTGTTCTGCCGGTCTTAACGGCCTGGCGGGCCCGCTGCACGGCTTAGCCAACCAGGAATGCTGCAATTGGCTGCTCGCCCTGCGCGATTATTACAAAGGCACGCCGACCGAAGAACAGTGTGCAGAATATTGCAAGAAGACATTGGAAGAGGGCAGAGTCATCCCCGGTTACGGCCACGCCGTTCTGCGCTGCATCGACCCGCGTTTCACCGCTCAGATGAATTTCGCGAAGAAACATCTCCCGGATGACGAGCTGTTCCAAACCGCCATGAATGTTTTCCACGTCGTTCCGGATATTCTCAAAGGGACCGGGAAAATCAGCAACCCGTGGCCGAATGTCGACGCCATCAGCGGCACGCTGCAGCAGCATTACGGCATCAAGGAAACGAATTTCTATACCGTCCTGTTCGGCACCAGCCGTCTCATGGGCTTCACGGCGCATGTTGTTTGGGCCAGAGCGCTCGGCAAGCCGATTGAAAGACCGAAAGCCCTCACGACCCGCAAGCTCGAGTCGATGATCTCGGAATGCGGTATCTAAGCCTTATTTATCCTTCTTTTTGCCGGAAAGCGCACCGTAAACGATAAGCCCCGCGCCAAGAAGAATCACCGCGAACATTCCAAGGATGATGAAAGTCCTTGAAGACGCCTTCGGAAGATGCATCAAAGAGTCATCTTCGGGGGCGTTTTCATTTTCAGGCATCTCGGGCGTCGCCGAGGCTTCAAGCGTTACGGTCGGGGTGAAGGTTGCCGTCGGTACAAGCGTAGGCGTCGGCGTATCGGTCGGCATCGGCGTCACCGTTGCCGTTACCGGAATCAGGATCTTCCAGCCCAAGCCGATGGTGCTGCTCTCGTCCAAGCCGTTCTGAAGATAAATATTGTTCAAAGAGACATGCCACAGGTCCGCGATCTTGGATAAAGTATCGCCTTCCTTGACCTCGTAATAGAATTTTCCGCTCGCGTCCGCGGTCGGCAGCACCGTCAATTCAACTTGCGGCGTCGGGGTTGCCGCGCCGGTTGAAGGAATCAGCAGCTTTTCGCCGAGGCTGAGCGCGGTGGAATTATTCAGGTTATTCCACGCCTGCAGTTCCTGAATCGTCACACCGTAGGCTTCGGAAATTGTCCACAGCGTCTGCCCTTCCTGAACCTCGTGATACAGATATCCGCTCTCGTCGGGCGTTGAGGTGACGACGGACATGACGATCTGCGATACAGAAGGAACTACAACCGAGCCGGTTGAACCTGACGATGAAGTGGATGACGAAGCCGCGCTGCCTGTTCCCGCTGAATAGGAGCATCCTTTGCTGCCGGCGGGATAAGCTGCCTGAATGACAAAATAGGAATACCCATCGGAGGTTGACGCTACGCCGGCACCGATCGCGCAGTAACTTGAGCTTGTGGACGCGATTTGATGCGTTGAGTCGGACCAGGCGGCTGCAATCTCCGAAATGGTCGTTTCGGAATTCCCCATCATGAAGTTCTCGGTCGCGAAGCAGGCGTTGTAATTATTGTAGCCATAAGCCGAGATTCGCCCCGAAGCGTTGCCGATATGCCATGTCATGTGGCTCGCCGCCATTGTCTCCGCGGTAGCCTGGGCGCAGGCCATGATATTCGCGTCTACAGTCAATGTGCCGAGTCCGTTCGAGGAGCGCTGGCCGTTCACCAAATTGATGAGGTCATAAGCCGTGATAGAGGTCTGCGCGAAACTGTCATTCGCCGCGAACAGAATCGCGATCAGGCATAATAAAATAATGGCAGGGCCGTGAGGAACTGCCATTAATCGTTTTCTTGAATTATTTTCTGCCGAAATCCACATCAATACAGCCGGGTGTTCTGCAGCATGATCAGGTCTTCGTTGTCGGAGCCGCCGTTGGCTTGGATTTCAATAATGTAACTGTAATCGCCCTCGAATATTTCCTGATCGGGGAGATAGAGCTTCCATTCGCCGAGAAAACCGTCGTTCCATTCACGCGTTTCCTCAATCAGTCTTTCGCTGTAACCATCTTCCTTCACATACAGGCGAACCTGTACGTCGCAGGTCGGGGTATCCGGCTGGCAGGAGAAATTGGTGTAGAAATAAGAGCCGCGGGGCATGCGCAGCGGACCGAACTCAATGCGGACCCAGCCGTTCTCAATATGCGGAGGGCCGACGACAATCGCGGGATCACCGTCGTATTTGCTCTCAAGTGTCGGAGTTGCGTCATAATAGACCGTGCCGCGGCTTCCGTCCGAGGAGGAGCTGCCGCAGGTGAAATAGCCGTAATTATCCGAGCAGCGGATGGCGCCGTAGTTCTGCGCGAGGGTGAAAGTGCCTTCCACGCGGAACTTCGAGGAAAGGTAGACGTTCTTCGCCGCACCCGAACCAAAGTGTTCGCCTTTGTCATTTTCGAGCGCCCAATAAGTTGTAAAGTCGGTGTTCTTTTCATCCGGAGCAATCAAAGTCGCCGATACCGTGATGGATTCGCCCGGCTTCACGTAATAACCATCGTTGAGGATGGAGAAGCTTTTCGCGCTGCCGACATTGCTGCCGCTGTCATAAGCGATCTTATATTTGCTGTTCCAGGTGCAGGTACCGGAATTCGTAATGTACCAGGATTTGGTAAAAACCGTATTCGGGGTCACAATCTGGCCGTCCGGAACAGTGAGGTCCGTTACATATGTGAATGCGTCAATGCAGGTGCTGTTGTCCGTTGAGATCGAAGCCGTTGAGCCGACGGAGGTTGCCGTCGGGACAATTTGCGCCGTTGTATTTGAAGCGGATGAATCCGTGCCTGTATTGTTCGTACCATCGGAATGCGCTTCGGAAATCTGATCCACGATATACTGCTGCATCTTCTGATTTTGATCGGTCTGTGAGGTCTCGAGCTCCTCTTTGGAAACGAGCTGATCGTATTTCTCTTCGTAAGGCGCCATCGCCGTGCTGATAGAAGCTTCGACAGTGGCGTTCAGACTTGCGGTATCTGGGGTGCTGACCGTGATGCAGCCCGTAAGCGTCGCAAGCAATGCAATCAGAAGGAGTACCGTTAATTTGTTCATTTCACCTCAACTTTCACCCAAACGGCTTTCTCACCGTTGTCACCGGTTCCGAATCGTTCGCCGTTCGGCGCTTCGATCATCCATTCGCCCCGATAGGAACCTGATTCTGCCGGAGCGGTCATATAGGCGGAAACCTGAATTTTCCCCAGGGAGTCAACCGCCGTGTCTTTCGGGAATGAAATCTCCGCGTTCGCGCCGAGTTGATCCCCATCGACAAATACGAATTTATAGTCTTCGGTCCAAACGCAGGTGCCGATATTCTGAAGCTCCCACGTCTTTGTAAAAGGCTTGCCGGCCGCGACCTCGGTTCCGTCGGGAACTGTTACGTCCTTCACGAACCGCACTTGATTCGAGCAGTTCATCGGTGCCATGGTCGGTGTCGGTTCCTCAACCTCGCCGTAATCGTGCTGCCCTTCCCAGATGGAGGTTACCGTCAGTGTCGGCGAAGGCTGCGGTGTGAAAATCGGTGCCGGCGTAGAGGTCGGCGGGATGCGCGTGTTCATTTCCTGACGGACTTCATACATGATCTGCGTGGAAGCGGCCATCACCGCATCGTCCACCATCCAATGGACCGTCTTTTCAATGTCGGCAGTCGGCGCGATGACA
>CAVIKW010000065.1:0-11072 GCA_963643375.1 Flexilinea sp.
GGCGTTCTTCGGGATGACGACGATGCCGTCGCGGACGTAGTAGTTCTTCTTCTCGGCGGGATCGTCAAGGTTGGTGCCGGCGGGGAAGGCTTTGATGACGCAGCCGTCGCCGATGCAGGCGTTTTTATCAATGATGGCGCCGTCGATATGGCAGTTGTACCCAATGCCCAGCGGGATGTTGGGCTGATACTTCTGCGGATTCAGGCGGTGGTCCAGAACGATATCGGAATCCGAGCCCATGATGATGGTGTTCGTGACCACGGAACCCTTCCCGACGCGGCCGAGGACGCCGACGATGGAGTGCTTGATGGTGTCGCATTCAATGCGGGCGCCGCGGGCCAGCAGGCAGTGATCCATGCGGGCACCGATGATCCGCGCGGTCGGCAGGTTGTTGGCAATCGTGTAGATCGGGTGCTTCGGGTCATGGAAGTTGAACGGCGGTTCGTCATCGGTCATGGCCAGGTTGGTCTCATAGAAGGAGCGGATGGTACCGATGTCTTCCCAATAATAATCGAACTTCCAGCCGACGACCTTCGAGGTCTCAATGGCGTAGGGGATCACGTTCTTGCCGAAGTCCTGATAATCCTTCGTGCTGAGGATGTCCACCAGGAGGTCGGTATCGAAGATGTAAATGCCCATCGAACCCATGTACGGGCGTTCGGGATCATCGGAGCTGACGAGATTCGCCAAAACTTCCGGATCGGTCGGTTTTTCCTTGAAGTCGGTGATGTTGCCGTCGCTGTCGAGCTTCAGAATGCCGAAGCGGGAGGCTTCATCCTTGCGG
This sequence comes from Flexilinea sp., assembly GCA_963643375.1. Lineage (GTDB taxonomy): Bacteria > Chloroflexota > Anaerolineae > Anaerolineales > Anaerolineaceae > Flexilinea. Next base: position 785 of record CAVIKW010000065.1, read on the forward strand.
ACGGGCTGGACGCCGACGGTGACTTTCGCGTTATGCTCGATGTGGTACTGCAGCATCTGTTCGTAATCGCAGCGGTAGAGATGGTCGCCCGCGAGAATCAGAACGTACTTCGTGTGGGCGGAGATGATCTGCATCAGCTGTTTGCGGACGGCATCCGCGGTACCCTGATACCAGTCGCCGGAGGACATGGTCTGTTCGGCAGCCCAAATCTGAACCCAGCCGGAATGGAAGCGGTCGAACTGGTAGGTGTCGGTGATGTGTCGATGCAGGGAGACGGAGTTGAACTGCGTCAGGACCGCGATTTTGAAGATGTTGGAATTGATACAGTTGCTGATCGGAATATCAATCAGGCGGTACTGCCCGACAATCGGGACAGCGGGCTTCGCGCGTTCCTGGGTCAGCGGGAAGAGGCGGGTGCCCCGGCCGCCGCCGAGAATTACAGCTAAAACATCATCTGTTGTTGCTCTCATGTTAACACACTCCATTAAAACGTGACAATTCGGATTGGTTTCCTTGTCAAATATCATTTTATCAGATAACGCGGAATTCTGTTCGTGCTAAATATCGTGATTAATGTCAGTAATTTATCTCTTGACGGATCACGCCGTCTTCGTCCACGGAAATATTCGCCGAAGAAACGGATGCCGCGGTGTACCCCTCCCACAGCGGAATGTCATCCTTCGCCCCGAGTACGGTCAGGGAGACGGACTCCGCGGAAAGGCCGCCGGGGGTGAAGATCCGTTCCGGCGGGATGCCGTTCGGGAAGAGGATGACGCGGTCCCGGCACGATACCGCCCACGCCCGCCGATCCAGCCAAGTCGAAGCGCAGGTCACCGTCACCCCATCCGCCTCGAAGCTGTCCCCCGCGGCAAGCGGAGCGCCGTCCCCGTCCCGCCCGCCGGCGTAGAGCAGGTCAATGGCGGCCGCCTCGTTCGAGGTCCGGAAGAGGTCGCGCATCCACTCCGCCTCGAAGTCAATCCATGCCGCGGCGGGGGATGACTTCGCGGTGAAGAGCCGGCGGTCCATCAGGTCGCGGGCGGAGTAATTCGTCTGTCCGTCCGCGATGAGCAGCGAACGGCCGCCCGGCGTCCGCAGCTTCAGCGAAGTCCGTTCCGCGGCGGCGTTGACCTCGATCCGCAGGCTGTGATCCCGCCGGTCGGAGGTGTTCATCCACATCACGATGCAGCCGAAAAAGAGCGCCGCGGAGGCGTAGGGGGCGAGGTTCTTCCGCGGGGAGTACTTCGCGAGCTGATGCCGGCAGCTCCATACGAGAACGATGCCGCCGATGATGAACCACGCCGCCCATTCGGGGACTTCGACGTAGACGGACGCCCATTCGCAATCGCCGCAGAGCTCCACCAGGCGGATGGTCAACGCGGGCGCGGGCCAGATCAGCTTCGCGGCGAGCGTTCCCAAGGGACGGAAGACGAAGCTCAGGATCAGCGAAAGGAAGCCGCCGAGCATGATGAGCGGCTGGAAGGGGGCGATGAGCATGTTCGCGGGGAGGGAGATCAGGGAGATTTGGCCGAAGGACTTCGCCGAGATCCAGACGGTGAAGACCTGGGCGCAGATTGACATCAGGCACAGTTCATCAAGAATCTCGACCACCGTCTCCCGCGTCCCTTCCGTCATACGGGGGAAGAGCTTCGCGAGGAGACGGTCGACTGCCGTCCGCAGCGGGTCGGAGAAAAGCAGGATGCCGAGCGTGGCGCAGACGGAGAGTTGGAAGCCGACATCCGTGAGGTACGCGGGCTGTGCCATGCACATCAGCGCCGCGGTGCCGGCTAAGCTCGCGACGCCGCTGACTTTGCGCCCGAACGAGCCGGCGAGCAGCATTCCCGCACACATGAATGCCGCCCGGACCACCGCCGCGCTCCATCCGACGAGAACAGCATAGAGGAAGACGAAGATGACCATCGGAATGACGGTCAAGCGCCGAGGCATGAAGCGGCGGAGCAGTGCCGTCAGCAGCCAGACCAGCAGCGTGAAGTTCGCGCCGGAGATGGCGATGATGTGCGACGTCCCCGTCCGCTCGAAGGCACGCTCCACGTCGGACGGGATGCGCGTCTCGTCGCCGAGCAGGATGCCCGCCATCAAGGCGTTCTCCGGCTTCGGGAAGAGGTCGTAGACCCGGTCGATGAGCGCGCTCCGCAGACGGAAGAGCTTCCGCAGCCAAGCCGAGCCCGCCGTTCCGGGGAGTTTTTCCGCCGCGGGGTTGTTGATCAAGGCGCCGATGCCGTCCTTCTCAAGGTAATCGCCGTACGAGAAGCCGGAGCCCGAATCCGACGGCTGCTTCAGCGTTCCCGAAGCGGAGACGCGGTCGCCGTATTCGAATTCCATGCCGGGGTCGCTGTAGAAGACCAGCAGCACCTTGCCGGAGACCGCCTGACCGTCGTCCATGATGACACGGACCGAAGTCCGCGATGCCGTGCGCGTGGGCGGGGCGCTGACGTACCCGCTGAAGGAGACGGATTCCCCGGTCAGGCGGCTCGCGTCATTCGCGGGCGTCTCGATGACGGACGGAATGCCTACGCGGACCGCGCCGAGGCAGAGGACGGCCAGGCAGAGGAAGATTTTGAAGAGACGGCGTTCGGGTTGATTTAAAGAAAAACCCCGCGACCGGTGCAGGAACACGGCAGCGAGGCAGGCAAAGACAAGGCAGAGGACAGCGCAGATGAGCGGCGGGGGCGCCGTGTGCCAAGCGAGGATCAACCCCGCCAGCAGCGAGACGCACAGCTCAAGGGAGGTGACGGCCGGCTTACTTCTCACGGAAGGCGACCGCCCGATTGATGAAGAACTGGACAAGGGCCACAATGACAATGGCGGCGAGCTTCGTGATGACGGCGTTGATGCCGAGCTTCCCACCGAGGGCAAGGATCCCCGTTGAGAGCAGCAGGCCGAAGAGCCCGGTCAGGTAGAAGGGGATGAAGCGTCCCCAGAAGTCATCGGTCTTTTTGAAGTTGTAGCGGCTGTTGAGGAAGAAGCTCAGGAAGATGCCGGCGTGGGTGGAGATGACATTCGCGAGGAACTCGTTCATGCCGGCGAACTTATACATCAAGGTGAAGAGCAGCCAATCCAACCCGGAGCTGACCCCGCCGATGATTCCGTACAGGATCAGATTCCGCAAAAAGGCCTTGTCAATTTTCATGCTTCCGTCCTTTTATTCATAATATCGTGCCGTACTTTTAATTCAATCTTACCATATCATTTATCGAATCAGTATCGAATTATTTATCAGGGACATTTACAGGGTCACTTTAGGGTCACTTTAGGGTCATTTTAGGGTCATATTAGAGGACATTTAGGGTCATTTAGAGGACAATTTAGGGGACATTTTCATGTCCCCTAAACGCAACTCATTCGTAAATATTATGCCACTGTGAGACCGCGCAGGCGGTGTCGGATCGGGACAGCGACTCGATGTTCCACAGCAGGCTGCGGGAGCCGATCGTGTCGGCGAGGCCGCAGATGTTGTTCGAGGACGCGCCGATGGATATATCGAAGTACAGCGGCAGGGCAGGGAGCTCCTCCGCGTAGATCGCCGCGGCGTCCCCGTAGAGACAGGCTTCGTCGTACTCCTCGGAGGAATAACCGCCGACGTTCGTGCCGACCCAGTGGTTCTCCTCGGATGGGATCTTCGTCGAGAGGTAGAGCGAGCACGGACGGTATCCCGACGCCCACGAGAACATGGCGGCGTCAAAGGTGCGGCCGAAGACGGTGCCTTGCGGTCCCTGTGCATAGAGCTCGCCGAGCGGCAGGGCGTTGACGGTGACATCAATCCCGCACGCCGCCAGGTCTTCCTTGATCATCTCGGCCGCTTTGACGGACTCCGCGGAGTTCGACACGGTCAGCTCGAACGAGAACGCCGTCCCCGCGAGCATGCCGGCCGCCTGCTGGGCGGTGCGGGCGGAGCCGTCTTCGGATTCAATCCAGCCGGCGTTCGTCAACGCTTCCTTCGCGCTCTCGGGATCGTACTTCACCGCGGAGACTTCGCCGTTGTGGAGGCTGTACTCCGCCGGGTAGAAGTCCGCCGGGACTTCGGACTGGCCGTAAAGCACCTGACGGTTGATGGATTCGCGGTTGACGCATTGGGCGATGGCGGTACGGACGACGTCCGTGTTGAAGAATTTCAGCGCGGCGCTGTCGGTGGAGGCGAGGTTGAAGACGACTTCCCGGCGGGAGAGTTCGGGGCGGATATAGACGGACATCTTGCCGTCGCGCACGTCCTCGAGGATCGGTTCCAAATCGGCCTGCAGGTCCACGGAGGTGTCAATAATGTCGCAGGTGCCGTTCTTCAGCGCCTCGAGGTTGTTGTCCCCGGCGTTGCCGAAGAATTGATACACCACCCGGTCGAAGTACGGCGCTTCGCCGAAGTATTCGGGATTGCGCTCGAGGGTGATGTTCGAACCCGCTTCCCAGGAGAGGACGCGGTAGGCGCCCCAACCCAGCGGGGAGCGGTTCACGGATTCGTCGGCGAGGATCTGCTCGGCGGACATGCCCTGCATGACGTGCTTCGGCAGCGGCGTCCAAAAGACATCCGCGGCGCTGTCCGGCGTGTATCCGGGAATGCCGACCCACTGCACGGTGCGGTCGTCGAGGGCTGTGTAGCTTTCGGTCAGGTTGTAAACGCGGGTGGAGGCGTTGATGCCTTTCATGCCGTTGACCGTCATGGAGAAAACGGAGTCCTCCGCCGTCAGCGGGGTGCCGTCGGACCACTTCAAGCCTTCCTTGAGGCGGAAGGTGATGACAGTGCGCTTCATCTCAACGGACTCGGTGACGTTGGTCCAGGAGGCGAGGCAGGCGGAGCCTTCGCAGCCCTCGGCGGGTTCGGCGGGCATGAAGCTCATGCCGATCTTCATCTCAACCGGCTCGCGGTCGGAGTTCGCGACGATGTCGCCCTTGATGACGGTGACCGTCTCTTCCTCGGAAGTGACTTCGTCGAAGATCACGGGCACGGCCTCGCCGTTCACGAAGTCGAACGGGCCGTCGTAGAGGCCTTCGAGGACGGACCACATGGCCTGCGAGGATTCATTGTAAAAGAAAAGGGTGGAAGGTTCTTTGCCGAGGCAGACCGTCAGCGTCTCAAGCGGCGCGGCGGTCGGTTCGGGCGTAGGCTCGACGATTGCCGGCTGTTCCTCCGCGATTTGGGTGAGGAGGACGTTAATGTCCGCGGTAGGTTCGCCGAGGGACTGCTGCGGCTGCGGCAGGTTGCATCCGGCGAGGAGGATGCCGGCGGTCAGGATTAATAGAAGGGTTGTTTTCTTCACGTTCACTCCCGTGCTGTTCTCAATATTTACTTGATTATAACAAAAGGCGGGAGGATTGAATTTCGGATTATAATCTTTTATGTAGAGTCAATCCTCCTTTTTTGATTTTACGTTTTCACACCCCGCCCTATGATTCAGATAGGGCGGGGCTGTTTTTATCAATCGTTCGGCGTGTCTTCCTTCGTCCCGCTGCCCATGAATTCACCGGTCGTGGCGCTGCCTTCGGCGGTGATGCCTTCGCGGACGAAGACTTTTTTGACTGTCATGAAGAGGATCTTGAGGTCAAGGCCGAGACTCCAATGATCCACGTACCAGACATCCAGGCGGAATTTCTCCTCCCAGCTGATGGCATTGCGTCCGTGGACCTGTGCCCAGCCGGTGATGCCGGGGAGGACGTCGTGGCGCCGTGCCTGTTCGGGCGTATAGCGGTCGAGGTACTGCACCAGCAGCGGACGCGGGCCGACGAGGGACATCTCGCCCTTGAGGACGTTGAAGAGCTCCGGCAGTTCGTCCAAGCTTGACGCGCGGAGCAGGCGGCCGAACTTCGAGAGGCGTTCCTCATCCGAACCGGCGCCGTCCTTCATGGAGCGGAATTTATACAGATTGAAGATCTTCCCCTTGTATCCCGGCCGCGGCTGGCGGAACAATACCGGCGCGCCGAGGTTGATCCGCACGAGCAGCGCGAGGATCAGCAGCAGCGGGGAGAGTATGATCAGCCCGCAGACCGATACCAGCAGGTCGAAGAGCCGTTTTATCAAACGGGGAAGAGAGAATGGCATACGAAGTTCCTTCTGCAGAAGACGGGTAATAGTGACCAGAGACCAGTGACCAGAGACCAGAGACCAGATAACATAGTTATGGCGAGTCTTCAAGTATCGGACATCGGATTTTATTAGTGACCAGAGACCAGTAACCAGATAACGACATCGAAGGCACGCTTCGACTATGTTATCTGGTCTCTGGTCACTGGTCTCTGCCGCGCAGCGGCTCCGGTCACTGGTCTCTGCCGCGCAGCGGCTTTAGAGAAACTGCCACGGGTTGACGTAACCGCCGCCGTAGCGGACTTCGAAATGGCAGTGCGGGCCGGTGGAGTTACCGGTCGAGCCGCCGTAGGCGATGAGCTGGCCTTGGGTGACAGCCTGGCCGCAGCTGACCGCGACCGCGGAGTTATGCGCGTAGAGCGTCTGGTAACCGTTGCCGTGATCAATCATGACCATGATACCGTAACCGCCCGAGATCGAGCCCGCGTAAATCACGGTGCCGCTGTCCGCGGCGTAGATCGGGCCGCCCTCGACGGTACCGATGTCGATGCCCATATGCCCGGACCAGAAGTCGTTGCCGGTCATGGTATGGTTGGCGGTCGGCCATACGAAACTGCCCGTGCCGTAAGCTCTGTAATCCCATTCGCAGCCGCCCGGACCGGAGATGACCTTCTTCACGCCGGAGTTGGCGGAGTACTCATACACGACCGGGTTGAAGGCAGCCGTCTCACGGTAGCCGCCCGGGAAGAGAATGAAGTCGCCCGCTTCAATCACGGGGTCGGTCATATCCAATTTATTCGCCGGGCAGGCGAGAACGTCCTCCAGCTCCACGCGGTATTTGTCCGCCAGGCGCTGCAGGTTGTCGCTTTCCTTCCACTCAACGTAAATACCGTCATCCGGCGGGATGACGAGCTCATCCCCGACGGAGATGTTATGCGCGTCGTCGTAGAGGACGTTGTAATTCGACCACAGGATCGTTTCCGGCTCCAGATCGAATTCCTGGGCGATGCCGTAAATGGAGTCGCCCTCCTGAATGGTGTACGTCACCGCTTCGGTGCGCTGATTCTCGGGAATGTGCGTGACCGCCGACGCCTGACGCTTCACGTCCTCGGAGGACGTCTCGGTCTCGTACGAATTCATTTCCGGCAGGCTTGTGTCGGAGGCGACGCTTTCGGCATAGGCGCTGCCGACGCTCTCCGCGGCGGACGCGGCGGATTCGGATGTACCCCGGATGACCGGCGTACGCTGGGCAATGACGATGCCCATGAAAAAGACACCCGCGAGGGCTGCTGCCCATAAAACCGGCGGCAGCCATTTGGGCATTCGGCCGCGCTTTTCGGACGCGTCCGTGTCGGTTTTAAGCCGGTTCAGATTCAAATTATTTACCCTCCGTCAAATTGTCAAGGAAGGAGTTGTTGTCCTTCGCCTTGGCCATTCGCTGGATGATCGCTTCCGTGGCGACGGCGTTATCCATGCCCGCGCCGTTCGGAGGCGTGCTGATCATCTGCATGTACATCCGGCGCATCAGCCATACACGCGGCAGCAGATCGGGCCCGAGGAGCAGGTCCTCACGGCGTGTGCCGGATTTCTCAATATCGATCGCCGGGAAGATGCGGCGTTCCTGGAGCTTGCGCGACAGATGCAGCTCCATGTTGCCGGTCCCCTTGAACTCTTCATAAACAACATCGTCGAGGCGGGAGCCGGTGTCAACCAGGGCCGTCGCGAGAATGGTCAGCGAACCGCCTTCCTCAAGGTTGCGGGCCGCGCCGAAGAAGCGCTTCGGCGGGTACATCGCGGACGGATCCATACCGCCGGACAGGGTGCGCCCGGACTGCGGCACCGTCATGTTGTACGCGCGCGCCAGTCGGGTCAGGGAGTCGAGCAGAATGACGACGTCCCGGCCGTTCTCAACCAGACGCTTGGCGCGTTCCAAGGTAATCTCGGACGTGCGGACGTGCTGGGTCACGGGTTCATCAAAAGTCGACGCCACAACTTCCGCGTCAACGGAGCGGTCCATGTCGGTCACTTCCTCCGGGCGTTCGCCGATGAGGGCAATGATGAGATGGACTTCGGGATAGGCGGTGGAAATGGCGTTCGCGATCTGCTTGAGGATGGTGGTCTTACCCGCTTTCGGCGGGGAGACGATCATACCGCGCTGACCGCGGCCGATAGGGGCGATGAGGTTGATGAGGCGGGTAGAGAGACCGCCGGCTTTGTTTTCAAGGTCGAAGCGCTTGTCCGGGAAAATCGGGGTCATGGACTCGAAGGTCTTGCGTTCGCGGGATTCCTCCGGGGTCAGGCCGTTGATGCTTTCCACCTTCAGCAGGCCGTAATGGCGTTCGGATTCGCGCGGAGGACGGACAAGGCCGATGACCTGGTCGCCGTTGCGCAGGTTGTAGCGGCGCAGCTGCGCCTGGGAAACGTAGACGTCTTCCGGACTGATCTTGTAATCCTGACGCAGGAAGCCGATGCCTTCACTCTGAATTTCCAGAATGCCGCCGCGGATCTCCTTGCCTTCCTTCAGACCCTGCGCGTGGCGGATCTGCACGACGAGGTTGTCCTTCTTTAAACGGGCAGCGTTCTCGATCTCCAGTTCCGCCGCGATCTTACGCAGTTCGGCAAGCGTACTGTTTTCCAATGTACTTGCTTTCATAAATTAATTCACCTTTAAATTTTGGGTAATCATCAATAATATATGCTGAACGAACCGAAATTGGTTCAATATATATCAAGTAGAGAAAAAGAGGATACGGACCGAATTCGCGGTCCCCAAAAAACAGATTTGTCTTTCTTCCGATTATAACATACAGAGGGGTTCATTTGTCAAGACCGGAATATGACGAACCGGCCCGACCGTCCGAAATACAGACCTCAGTCGGGGTGCGCGGATTCGAACCGCGGACCCCCGCGTCCCAAACGCGGTGCGCTGCCAGCTGCGCTACACCCCGAGAGCAGTTTTTAGTATACCGCCGAATTTTGGCTTGATGATAATGATTATTACGTTTTCACTCGCAACGGTGCTATAATTTGCCCAATTCTTTAAAATTTATTTGGTTTTAACAAGTCTTTCACCCTGAAATAAGCGGAAGCTGCCGAAACCACTGGAGGTATTATGTGGAACAATGTCTCCGACAAAGTCCGAAATTTGAAACCGTCCGCCATCCGTAAGTATTTCGCGGTTCCGGATGATGTCGTCACCCTCGGCATCGGCGAACCCGATTTTACGTCCCCGGACAAACTGATGGACGCGGCGCGCAAAGCGCTCGACCACGGCAATACGCATTACACCGCCAACGCCGGCTTGATTGAACTGCGCCGGGCCATCAGCGATAAGCTCATTGACCTCTACGACGTTCATTACGATCCCGAGAATGAGATCATTGTCACCGTCGGCGCGTCCGAAGCGCTCTACCTGGCCGCCTCCACGGTCCTGAACCACGGCGACGAAATGATCGTCATCACCCCCTGCTTCGTCTCCTACCAGGCAGCCGTTGAGCTTGCCGGCGGCGTCCCCGTTGAAGTGGGCTGCCGATTGGAGGATAACTTCGATGTGGATGTAGCGGCGGTCGAGGCTGCCATTACCCCGAAGACCCGCGGCATTATGCTCGGCTTCCCGAACAACCCGACCGGTGCCGTCGCTTCCCGCGAGAAGCTGCAGCAGATCTGCGACCTCGCCGTCAAGCACGACCTCGCCATTATCTCGGATGAGATTTACGAACGCCTCATCTACGGCGTCAAGCACGTCAACTTCGCCTCCCTTGACAACGCCCGCGAGCGCACCTTCATTGTCGGCGGCTTCTCGAAGTCGTACGCCATGACCGGCTGGCGCTTGGGCTACGTCTGCGCCCCGAAGGAGTTGACCTCCCAGCTGTATAAGATCCACCAGTACCTGATCATGTCCGCGCCGACCATTGCTCAGGAAATCGGCATCGTCGCCATGCGCGAATGCGAACCCGACGTCGAGCACATGCGCCAAGAATACGACCGCCGGCGCCGCCTGATCGTTGACGGTCTGAACACCCTCGGCCTCTACACCTTTGAGCCGAAGGGCGCCTTCTACGCCTTCCCCTGCATCAAGAGCACCGGCCTATCCTCGACCGAGTTCGCCGACCGCCTGCTTGCCGAGTGCAAAGTCGCCGTCATCCCCGGCTGCGGCTTCGGTACCTGCGGCGAAGGCCACGTCCGCTGTTCATACGCGGTGTCCTACGACAAAATCGCCGAGGCCTTGAATCGAATGGAAGACTTCGTGAAGAAGGTGAA
>CAVIKW010000066.1:0-8591 GCA_963643375.1 Flexilinea sp.
CCTCATCCACCGCGAAGCGGTCCCCCTTCCCCTCGAGGGGAAGGCTTAAGCGCGGAAAAGTGGGCGTGTGCTCGATTGTCGAGTGCTTGCCGATGAATGTTATCCGGTCTCTGGTCTCTGGTCTCTTCTCCCTTGCGTCAGCATTTTTCTTTACTCCCTTTTTACAAAGCCCCTGCCGTGTTTCGGTTATAATGATTGTATAATACCCAAATATGGGTGTATTTCGGGAAAGGGAGAAACGGGAATGAAAGTACCGGTCGGAAGGAAAATCTTCAATGTTGTGATGTCCGCGATATTGCTGGTTATCGCCTTGTTCCCGATTTACTGGCTCGTCTCATTGGCATTCCGGGACACCGCCGAGCTTTCCGGCAACATCCCGCTCTTCCCGAAGTCCTTCACCCTCGAGCATTTCGCGAAGCTCTTCACCGAAAAGGGATACGCCGAGGTCCTCAAGAACAGCTTGATCGCGACCTTGGTTTCCACTTCTCTGTCCCTTGCCTTCGGGCTCGCGGCCGCGTATGTCATGGTCCGCGCGCGTTTCCGCTTGAAGATCAAAGCTCCGTTGACGGTGTGGATCCTGCTCATCCGCGTACTCCCGCCGATTGCTTTTATCATCCCGCTTTACACCACATTCAGTAAAATGAACCTCCTCGGGACGCGCATCCCGGTGATTCTCGCCTGCGTTCTGATCAACCTCCCGCTGATTATCTGGTTCATGATGACCTTCTTCCGCGACCTCCCGGTTGAGATTGAACAGTCGGCGAAGCTTGACGGCGCCACCGAATTCCAGCTGCTGTGGATGATCGTCCTCCCCCTGGTCGCGCCGGGCATTGCCGCCATCGCCATGATCTCCTTCATGTACGCCTGGAATGAATACACCTATTCCGTCATTCTCATCCAGAAATCCGCGGATTACACCCTGCCGATTTCGCTTGCCCTGCTGAACACCGAAGACAACCTGACCCAATTCGGGCTCGTCGCGGCGGGCGGCGTTATCTCTATGATCCCGATCACGCTTTTCGTGATCTTCGCTCAGAATTATCTCATCGCCGGTTTATCCAGCGGTGCGGTGAAAGAATAAAAAGGTAAAAGAATAAATAGTTGGAAGGAGTAAGAAGTGAAAAAACTAACCGTTGTTTTATCATTGCTGCTGGCCCTGTGCCTTTGCGGCGCTGCCTTCGCTGAAGAGCAGCAGACACTGACCCTGATCCTCCGCGCGGGGACCTATGCCGATGTTCTCAAGGAAGCCATTCCCGCTTTCGAAGAGGCCAATAACTGCAAGATCGAATACTCCGAAGAGACCTTCGACGACCTGCATACCAAGATCGCCCTCGACGCTGTCAACGGTGAAGGCGCTTACGACGTCCTGATGCTCGACGGTACCTGGATGACCGAGTTCACCGAAAACGGCGTCCTCGCCAACCTTTCCGAGATGGGCTACGCCTTCGATGAAGACATCATCCCCTCCACCACCGTCGCCGGTGTGGACGCGAAAGGCGATATCTACATGCTCCCGTACTACGGCAACGTTACCGTCTTCATGTATAACAAAGCCCTGATCGATCAGTACAACGGCGGCATTGTCCCCTCCACTTGGGATGGCGTTCTTGCCCTTTCCGAGAAGATGAAGGCCGACGGCGTTGACGGTTACGTCCTGCGTGCCGGTGCCGGCGACCCGAACGTCACCGACTTCCTGCCGGTCCTGAAGTCCTTCGGCGGCTGGGTTCTCAACGCTGACAATACCGAAGTCACCCTGAACACCCCCGAAGCCAAGGCCGCGTTGGAATACTACATCAGCCTGTACAACGCCGGCACCCTCCTCGACAAGGATAACATGGTCGCCGCTGTCAATAACGGCACCGCCGCCATGGCCATCGGCTGGCCGGGCTGGGGCGCTGAGAATTACACCACCATCCCGACGAAGGTCGCCGATGACTCCGATGAACAGAACAGCTCCATTTACGGCTGCTGGTTCCTCGGTCTGGCCGAGAACTCCGCGAACAAAGAGCTCGCGCTGAAGTTCCTGGAATTCGCCATGGATCCCGAAACCCAGAAGGCCACCGTTGCCAACGGCGGCGTACCGTGCCGCGCCAGTTCCCTGCTGGATTCCGAAGTCCTCGCGTCCAAGCCGAACCTGGCTGTCGTTTACGGCGCTCTGGACAAGGGCACCTACCGCCCGGCTGTCGGCTTCTATACCGACCTCGTCAACACCTTCGGCCCGTATCTTGAGTCCGCTGTCATGGGCACCATGAGCGTGGATGACGCGCTGGCCGCCGCGCAGGACGCCTGCTCCGCGCTGGTTTATTGATATAATTTGATCCCGCGATGCCTCCCCTTTTCCGGGGGGAGGCATTCGGGCGTTACCGGAGAACTTAATGAAAAAGATCATCAACGGATGGAAAGAAAAACATTGGGATTCGGACAAGGCATTCCCGCATGTCATGCTGATGCCGACGGTCCTCGTGATGCTGTTTCTGACCGTCTATCCGCTGATGTTCACCCTCATTTACAGCCTCACCGACTACAACCTGCTGAAGAGCCGCAAGAACGGCGTGCACTTCATCGCCTTTGAGAACTTCGCCAAGCTGCTCTCCAACCCGATCTTCCGCACCGCGATTCTGAACACTGTCAAGTTCACCATCTTAGCGGTGCTCATCGAGACCATCCTCGGACTGCTGATCGCGCTCTTCGTCGACAACCTGCATTTCGGTAAGAAAGTGATGCGGACGCTGCTGCTCCTGCCGTACCTCATCCCGACGGTCACCGTGGCCCTGGCCTGGCGAATGCTGCTCTCCCCGAACTACGGTCCGGTGAACCAGTGGCTGGTGAACCTCGGCTTCACCAACCTCGCGAATTACAACTTTTTCTTCCACATCGAGACCGCCTTCTGGACGGTGCTTTTGATTGATGTATGGCAGACGACGCCCTTCGTCTTCCTGCTCTGCTACGCGAGCCTGCAAGGCATCCCGCAGCAGCAGCTGGAGGCCGCAACCGTTGACGGCGCCAATGCCTTCCAGCGCTTCCGCTATGTGATCTTCCCCAATATCCGCGGAGGCATCTTCCTTTGTCTGCTCCTGCGTACGATCGACTCGTTCCGCCTGTTTGATAAGGTCAATATCCTGACCCAGGGCGGCCCCGCGAACTCCACGACGACGATCACGCAGTACCTTTACACTTTTGGGATCAAGAACCTGAACTTCGGCTTCGGGTCCGCGGGCGCGTTGATTATGACCGCGATCGTCATGGTCCTCGCCATCCCCTACATTAAAAACGCGATTTCCGGGAAATAACTCTCGAATACAAACCACAGGAGGCTACCTATGGATAATAAATACGATGTGCTGGTGATCGGCGCCGGCCCGGGCGGGATTTTCACCGCCTACGAACTTTCGCGTCTGCAGCCGAAATTGAAGATCGGCGTCCTCGAGACCGGCGGTCCGCTTGAGACCCGCAAATGCCCGATCGACGGCGTAAAAATCAAGAGCTGCGTCCATTGCAAAAACGGCTGCTCCATCATGAACGGCTTCGGCGGTGCCGGGGCCTTCTCCGACGGCAAATATAACATCACCAACGACTTCGGCGGCACGCTGCACGAATACATCGGCAAGCAGCACGCCCTCGAACTGATGCACTACGTCGACGATATTAACATGTCCCACGGCGGCGAAGGCGCCCGCCTTTTCTCGACCGCCAACTCCGAATTCAAACGCATCTGCATTCAGAACGGCCTGCATTTGATGGAAGCGTCCGTTCGTCATCTCGGTACGGATATCAACTATGTCGTCCTGCAGAACCTTTTCGCCGAACTGAGCCCCAAGGTCGATTTCCACTTCCATACCGCCGCCGAGAAGGTTGAGAAAACCGACGACGGATACACCATCCACACCACGAACGGCGATACCTACAAGGCGAAGTACTGCGTCATCTCCGGCGGGCGCTCCGGCAGCCGCTGGATGAGCGAAGTCTGCGAGGATCTCGAGATCCCGACCAAATCCAACCGCGTCGACATCGGCGTGCGCGTGGAACTGCCGGCGGAGGTCTTCTCCCATATCACCGACTCCCTGTACGAATCCAAGATCGTCTACCGCACAGAGAACACCGGCGACCAGGTCCGCACGTTCTGCATGAACCCCCGCGGCGTGGTTGTCAATGAAAACACCAACGGCATTGTCACCGTCAACGGCCACAGCTACGAAGATCCCGCCAAGTGGACGCCGAACACCAACTTCGCCCTGCTTGTCGCGAAGCACTTCTCCGAGCCCTTCAAGGACAGCAACGGCTACGGTGAGTCCATCGCCCGCCTTTCCAATATGCTCGGCGGAGGCGTAATCGTGCAGCGCTTCGGCGATCTCATCCGCGGACGCCGCACGACGCAGTCCCGCATGCGTGAGAGCTTCACCATCCCGACCCTGGCCGCCACGCCGGGCGACCTCAGCCTGGTGATCCCGAAGCGCATCCTCGACGGCATTATTGAGATGATTTACCGCCTCGATAAGATTGCCCCGGGCACCGCGAATATCGACACCCTGCTTTACGGCGTCGAGGTGAAATTCTATAACATGGAAGTCTCCCTGAGCGAAGAGCTTGAAACCTGCCATAAAGGCCTCTTCGTCATCGGCGACTGCTCCGGCATTACCCACTCCCTGTCGCACGCGTCCGTCAGCGGCGTGCATGTGGCGAGAGTGATTGCCGGACGTGAAGGACAAGACTGAATTAAATGAAGAAACTGCTTTCGTATCTCAAACTGTATAAAAAAGAATGCGTCCTCGGCCCGCTCTTCAAGCTGCTCGAGGCCTCGTTCGAACTGCTGATCCCGCTGGTCGTGGCGGATATCATTGACGTCGGCATTCCCTCCGGGGACAACGGATATATCATCCGCCGCGCGCTCATCATGGCCGCCCTCGGCTTGATCGGCATGCTCTTCTCCATCACGGCGCAGTACTTCAGCGCGAAGGCCGCGGTCGGCGTTGCGGCGACGCTTCGCCATGAACTGTTCTCCCACATCCAGGCGCTGTCTTACAGCCGTTCGCAGACCATCGGCTCCGCGACGCTGCTGACCCGCGTCACCAGCGACGTCAACCAGGTCCAGACCGGCGTCAATCTGACCCTCCGCCTCTTCCTGCGCTCGCCGTTCATTGTCTTCGGCGCGATGATCATGGCGTTCACGGTCAACGTCCGCGCGGCGTTGATCTTCGTCGTCACCATCCCGCTGCTGGCGGTTGTGGTTTACGGCGTGATGAAGGTCACGACCCCGCTTTATAAGCAGGTGCAGAACAAGCTCGACCGCGTACTGAACAAGACTCGTCAGAACCTGACCGGCGTCCGCGTCATCCGTGCCTTCAACCGCGAGGAAAGCGAGCTCGAGGATTACAGAAAAGAGAACGAAGAGCTCACCCAAATGCAGCTCCGCGTCGGCAAGATTTCCGCCCTGATGAATCCGCTGACGCTCTTCATTGTCAACGCCGCCACCGCGGTGCTGATTTACTACGGCGCGATCCGCGTGAACGTCGGCGGCATGACCCAAGGTCAGGTCGTCGCGCTGGTCAACTACATGACGCAGATCCTCACGGAGCTCATTAAGTTCGCGAACCTCATCGTCAGCATCTCGAAGGCCGTTGCCTCCGCGGACCGCCTGCAGGATATCCTTGAGGAAAAGACCGGCATGGAGATCATCGCCGACAATTCCGACCCGAACGCGGCGCACGATTACCTGACCTTCGATCACGTCTCCCTGCGCTATCCCAACGCCGGCGCGGAATCCCTCAGCGACATCAATTTCTCCGTCAAGCGCGGGCAGATGCTGGGCGTCATCGGCGGTACCGGCTCCGGTAAGTCCTCCGTGGTCAACCTCATTCCCCGCTTCTTTGACGCGACCGACGGCGCGGTGCTGGTGGACGGACACGACGTCCGCGCCATGCAGACCGCCGATCTGCGCTCCCGCATCGGGCTCGTTCCGCAGAAAGCCGTGCTCTTCAAAGGCACCATCCGCTCCAATATGCAGATTTCCGCCCCCGAAGCGGATGAATCCGCCATGTGGGACGCCCTGCGCGTCGCTCAGGCGGAGGACTTCGTCCGCGCGAAGGACGGCGGTCTGGACGCGGCTGTGGCGCAGGAAGGCCGCAACTTCTCCGGCGGTCAGCGCCAGCGTCTGACCATCGCCCGCGCCCTCGTCCGCAAACCGGAGCTGCTGATCCTCGATGACAGCGCCTCCGCCCTGGACTACGTGACGGATGCCAACCTCCGCCGCGCCATCCGCGAAGCCGATCCGAACATGACGGTGGTAATTGTTTCCCAGCGAACGGCTTCCGTCCGCTTCTGCGACGAGATCCTCGTCCTGGATGACGGCCGCGCGGTCGGCCTCGGTACGCACGACAGCCTGCTTGAAAGCTGCCCGGTCTACCGCGAAATTTACGAATCTCAGTTCAAAAAAGAAACCGTGAACGCGGAGGAGGCATAAGATGGCTGACAGCAAAAACAACTCCACCTTCGCGAAAATCATGAAGCGCGTCCGCAAATATTGGCCGCAGCTGACGCTGTCCGTTATCTGCGCCGCGGCGAACGTCTTCCTGACGCTTTACATCCCGATCCGCAACGGCGACGCCGTTGACCTGATCGTCTCGGAAGGCCGTGTCGACATTCCGGGCGTGCTGAACATCCTGAAATGGGTCGTGCTCTGCGCCGCCCTGGCCGCCCTCGCGCAGCACTTGATGAACATCTGCAACAACGCCATGACCTACCGCATCGTCCGCGACATTCGCAACGATGCCATGGAAAAGGTCGAGCAGCTGCCGTTGAAGTACCTCGACGCCCACGCGCACGGCGAGATCGTCTCCCGCGTCATTGCCGATGTCGACCAGTTCGCGGACGGCCTGCTGATGGGCTTCACCCAGCTCTTCTCCGGCATCCTGACCATCATCGGCACCCTGGCCTTCATGTTCTCCGTGAACTACAAGATCGCCCTGCTGGTTGTCCTGATCACGCCGCTTTCCCTGTTCGTGGCCTCGTTCATTGCTTCCCGCACCTTCAATATGTTCAAGCTGCAGTCCGAAGCCCGCGGCGAACAGACCGCATTCCTTGAGGAAATGATCGGGAACGCGGAGATCGTCAAGGCCTTCGGCTACGAGGAAAACGCGCTGAACATCTTCGACGGGATCAATGACCGCGTCAAGGATTACTCCCTGCGCTCCACGTTCTTCTCCTCCATCACGAACCCGTCCACCCGTTTCGTCAATAACCTCGTCTACGCCGTTGTCGCGTTGACGGGTGCCTTCGCCGTTGTCCGCGGCGCGTTGACCGTCGGGCAGCTGACCGCCTTCCTGAGCTACGCCAACCAGTACACGAAGCCGTTCAATGAGATTTCCGGCGTGGTGACCGAGTTCCAGAACGCGCTCGCCTGCGCGGCCCGCATCTTCGAGCTGATTGAGGAAGAGCCCCAGGTCTCCGACGCCGCCAACAAAGTCATCGGTACCGCCGACGGCCGCGTGCGCTGCGAAGGGGTGTGGTTCTCCTACGTCCCGAACAAAAAGCTCATCGAGGACTTCAACCTCGACGTCAAGCCCGGACAGCGTGTCGCTATTGTCGGCCCGACCGGCTCCGGCAAGACCACGATCATCAACCTGCTGATGCGCTTCTATGATGTCGACCAAGGCTGCATCCGCGTGATGGATGACGATATCCGTGACATCACCCGCAAGAGCCTCCGCGCGAATTACGGCATGGTGCTGCAGGAAACCTGGCTGAAGAACGGCACCATCCGCGAGAACATCTGCATGGGCAAGCCCGACGCGACGGAAGAAGAGATGATCGCCGCGGCGGAAGCCGCCCACGCCCACAGCTTCATCCGCAGACTGCCGCAGGGCTACGACACCGTGATCACCGAGAGCGGCAGCGGCCTTTCGCAGGGACAGAAGCAGCTCCTCTGCATCGCCCGCGTCATGCTCTGCCTGCCTCCGATGCTGATCCTCGACGAAGCGACTTCCTCGATCGACACCCGTACGGAGATTCTGATTCAGAACGCCTTCGCCCGCATGATGAGCGGACGGACCAGCTTCATCGTGGCCCACCGGCTTTCCACCATTCAGGAGGCGGATGTCATCCTCGTCATGCGCGACGGGCATATCGTTGAAAGCGGTACGCACGAAGAGCTCCTCCGCAAGAACGGGTTCTACGCCGAGATTTACAACGCGCAGTTCGAGCCCTGATGACGGCGTTTCGAGACATCGAAGCGGTTGGAACGAATCACGATTAATCATCGTTTCATGTATATGTTTCGAACCGAACTTGAATTCATCATGTATAATGGTAGAATACAATAAAGGTATGAGATGAAAGATACCAATGAGAGATTGGAGAAATGACTTTATGAAAAAGAGCTTGAATAACGCCTTGCGTGTATTCGTGATTATTGCGGCTGCCGCCGCGCTTTCCGCCTGTGGGAATGCCGCGACCCCGGAACCGACTCCGGATATGAACGCCTTCGCGACCAGTGCTGTCCAGACTGTCGAAGCCCGCTACACCGAAACCGCGCTCGCCATGCCGACCGAAACGCCGGCGCCGACTTACACCCCGGTCAGCCTCCCGACCGCGACTGC
>CAVIKW010000066.1:8604-10736 GCA_963643375.1 Flexilinea sp.
GAAGTTCTCGTTCTGCCCACTTCCGAAGAATTGATCAGCAATGATGCCGCTGCCGCGGCGGCCGGAACCGGTGCTGCTGCTTCCGTCGATGCCGCCTCCGCTGCCGCTGCCGCTGCCGCTGTCGTTCCGACCGCGACGACCGCCGCGGGCTCTACCGGCAACAAAGCTTCTTATGAAGGCCAAACCCCGACCGACGGTACCCACGTCAAAGCGGGGGAGGAATTCGATATCACCTGGTATCTCGTGAACACCGGCACCACCACCTGGACCACCGACTATTCCATGCGCTACTTCACCGGCACGAACATGACCAAGCCGGGCAAGACTTACTACCGTCTGAGCAATGCTGTCGCCCCGAATGAAACCGGCGCCTGTACCGTTGACGCTGTCGCCCCGACCACTCCGGGTACTTACACCATGTCCGCTGTTCTCGCCAATGAGAACGACGAGAATTTCATGATCGTCGACGTCACCATTGTTGTTGACTGATGGAGGAATTTATGAACAAAAAACTCTTCACGGCCTTATGCGCAATTATTGTCATCGTCATGAGCTTTGGCGCGGTCTGCGCTGAGGATGTTGACAACCTCGTGGATATGATCCGCACGGAAGTCGCCGCCACGGTTTACGCCGAAATTCAGGGCACTCTGTCCTCCGACGGCTACGAAATCATCGTCAAGAACGAAGGCACCCCGTCCCCGCTGGTTGACTCCGGCATCGTCTGGGGTACCTGGAAGCCGACACCGACTTACTATTCCTACGCGGCTAAGCTGACCAAGCAGGACAAGAATTATATGCACTACGCCCACGGCGTTCAGTTCACCGTGACCTGGACGATCCAGAACACCGGTCCGTTGGATTGGACGGAAGAATTCTACTTCCGCTACGTTCAGGGCCAGGGCTCTCTTGACGGCGACCTTGAATTCGTCGCGTATCCTGTTGCCAAAGGCGACACCGTGACCTTCTCCCGCTCCTTCGAGTGCGCGGACGAACCGGGCATTTACAACTCTTATTGGGAACTCGTCGATGATGACGGCGTCGTCATCCTTGACAACATCTGGGTTGGCTGGCAGGTCGATGACTGGCGTCAGTAATTCGTCCCGATTGAAAACGAAAATAAAAGCCGAAGCCGAAAAGCTCGGCTTTTGTTTTTGCGGCTTCACCGCGGCCGGGATTCCGACCGACTTCCCGCGTTACGAACGCTGGCTTGCGTCCGATCCCTACGGCACCATGACCTGGATGGCGCGGGCGGATCACATTGCCAAACGCGCCGACCTCCGCGCCCTGCTGCCCGAAGTCCGGACCGTCTGCGTCCTCGGCGTTCCCATGCCGCTGGTCGAGCCGGAGAGCGAATACGCCGTTGCCTCCTATGCCCACTACGCCGATTACCACGACAGCATCAAGGACCTCGCGGAAAAGTTGATTGCCGCCGCGGACCTCGATTGTCCGTATCGGATTTGTGTCGATGCCGAACCCATTCTCGAACGCAGCCTCGCCGTCCAAGCCGGGCTCGGCTGGATCGGGAAAAGCTCGATGTTCATCTCCCCGACGAATGGCTCCGCCGTCTTCCTCTGCGAGATCCTGCTCGGCGTCGAGATTGAACCGGATGCCCCGTACGCCAAAGACGGCTGCGGCAGCTGCCTCCGCTGCGTCGAGGCCTGTCCCGGACGGTGTATCGATCCCGAGACGCGGACCATCCGCGCCGACCGGTGCGCCGCCTACCTGACCATTGAGCATAAAGGCGAATTCACCGACGAACAGCGCGCCATCGTCGGCACCCGCCTCTTCGGCTGCGACGAATGCCTGCGTGCCTGTCCGTGGAACACACGCTCTGCCCGCCACACCCCGCTCCCGCCCGCCTCCGCGATCCCCACCCCCGCCGACGCCTCCCTATCCGAGACGGAATACAAACAGAAATTCCAAGGCACCCCCGCCCAACGCCTCAAATCCAAGGGCCTGAGGAGGAATGTTGAAGCGGTGGAGGAAAACATAGTGACCGGAGACCGGAGACCAGATAACGAAAGTGCGCAAGACTTCGAATAGCGCGGCGAGCGAAGCGTTGCCGCGCTGCCGCGCTGCCGGACATTGCAAGTCACGCTCACTTTCAGGTGCGCATATTGTCCTTCCCCTTG
>CAVIKW010000067.1:0-10574 GCA_963643375.1 Flexilinea sp.
GCGAAGCGTTGCCGCGCTGCCGCCGCGCCCGCCATTTGCAACCTCGCCCACCTTCATAAGCGCGTTTCTGCCTTCCCCTTGAGGGGAAGGGGGACCGCTTGCGGTGGATGAGGTGATCTGCACACCCGCTCCCCTTCGCGAAGCGTCCCGACAATCGCGCCCGACCGCGGGCGATTACCCACTTTCACGAGCGCTTTCCTGCCTTCCCCTCATAGGGGAAGGTATCAGCCGCTCAAGTTGGGGCGTGCCTTCGAATGGCGGGCGCGGCTATTGACTATTGACTATTGACTTTCGCCCCTTACGCCCGCCCCGGCACTCAAATCACAACTTAATCCCGTTAATCACATCACTCATCGTCTGCAGCAGAGCTTTGACGTCGATCGGTTTGGTAATGTGCGCATCCATGCCGGCGGCGTAGGCGTTTTTCTTGTCTTCCTCGAAGGCGTTCGCCGTCATCGCGATGATCGGAATAGAGGCCTTCTCCGCCTCGTCCAGGGAGCGGATGGCGCGGGTCGCTTCGTAGCCGTTCATGATCGGCATCTGAATATCCATCAGAATCAGGTCGTAATGCCCGGCGTCCTTCTCTTTCATCAATTCCACCGCCTCGCTGCCGTCGGACGCGGTTTCAACCTCGAACCCGGCGGTCTCGAGAATCGCGAGCGCGATTTCGGTGTTCAACTCATTATCCTCAACAAGCAGCACCCGCTTGCCGGCAAGGTTCACCTTCGCGTCAAGGCTCTGCTCGTTGATGCTGCCGAGCATGTTGTCCTTGGTGGTGAGCTTGAACTCATACGTCACGGTGAAGGTCGTCCCCTTGCCCAGCTCACTCTCGACTTGTATCTCGCCGCCCATGAGGCTCGTGAGGCTCTTGGCAATGGACATGCCGAGGCCGGTGCCCTGCGTGCGGCTGACGGTGGAGCTGCGTTCGCGGGAGAACTGCTCGAAGATGTGGCTCTTGAACTCCTCGCTCATGCCGATGCCGGTATCCGAGATGATGAAGTCATAGAAGGCATAACCCTCGCGGGTCGACGGACGTTCTCTGAGAACGAAGGTCACCGTCCCGCCTTCGGGTGTGAACTTCACCGCGTTGGCGAAGATATTCATGAGGACGCGGTTGACGTGGAGCGCGTCGGCGTAAACATAGCTGTCGGTCACGTCGGTCTTATGGACGTAGGCGAGTTTCTTCGATTCCATATCGGAGCGGAGCACGTCGCTGATCAGGTTCATCTGCTCCATGACGTTGACCGGGAGGGTCTCAATCGTCACCTTGCCGCTCTCGATGCGGCTCATGTCAAGCACGTCATTGATCAGGCCGAGCAGATGCCGGCTCGAGATCATGATCTTCTCCAGATGACTGCCGACCTTCTCTTTGTCGTCAATGTCCCGCTTCGCCAGGTTCGCGAAGCCGATGATGGCGTTCATCGGCGTGCGGATGTCATGCGACATGTTGAAGAGGAAGTTGCGTTTGGAAAGGTTCGCCGCCTCGGCCTGTTTGATGGCGTGGTTGAGCTCGGCGTTCTTCTCCTCAAGTTCCAGCTGGTAGAAATGTTCCTTCTGCTGCTGGTCGGAGATCAGGCTGTTCACCGTGCGCAGACGGACAATCTGGATGCCGCCGACGGCAATGATGTAAAGGATAATCGCCAAGCCCGTCACCGGCACGACATCACCGTAGATCTGCCGCTCGGCAAGGAAGGCGCAGATGTAGAACTCACGGCCGTGACTGTAACGGCCGAAATAATGCTGGGTGTCGCCGTCTTTCGACAGCATGATCATCTTATCCGCCTCTCCGCTGTTCCGGAGATCGGAGACGAGCTTGCGGTCCGCGTCGCTGATTGTATCCTGTTGGAAGCGGCTGTCATTCGAGGCGACGATCTCTTGGCCGTCCGTGATGACGAAGATGCCCTTCTGTTCCGTCTCGAAGCCGTCCAGCAGATTCTGAATGGAGAGGATCGACTTCACCGCGTAGCGTTTCGGCGTGTGGCGGTAAACCAGCACAACGCCCGCGGGACAGCTCCGAATGGCAACGTCGACGTAGGATTGATCTTCGGCTTGGATGCGCCGCATATAAGTGTTGTTTGGGTATTTCGCCGCCTTTTTGACGACATCCGGGTTCAGCAGTTCGTAGAGCCGCTTATAACCGAAGCCGTCCGTCGTATACTCGGCGAGCAGATTGAGATTCTCATCCAGGACGGTGATGCCGGTCGTCAACAGGTCCTCGGCGTGGCTCTTCAGATGTTCCTCGGTGACATTCTCATCGCAGTCGCTGATCAGCCGCCCGGTCTCCGCTTTGCGGATCAGGCTCTTCGCCTCTTCGGTGTTGTTGAACTCGATGTAGTAGCTGTATTGGCGTTTGATATACTCAATGCTCGCGGCGAGCGAGGCGTCGCTGCTCTTCTTATGAATGTTGGCGGAGATGCCCGTCACCACGACGGCGAGCAGGAGGCCGAAGAAGATGGAGACGGCGATGAACGTTTTGCTGAAAACAATTTCCTGGCTCTTAGTTTTCATCGGCTTCACCTCCCGCGGTTTCGGTTTCAAGGCTGAGATAACGGGCCCTGATCGCCTCCAGCGTCCCATCCGCCCGCATTTCATCAATCGCCGCGTTCAGCTTCGCGACCAGCTCCGCGTCGCCGTCTTTCGCGAACGCCGTTCCCACCGACGCGGGGAGAGCCGGCTCGTCAAGAATGGTGAAGGTCGTGTTGTAGTCCTTCATGTACTGGATCGCGACGGGCTCGTCCATCAACACCGCGTCGACATAGTCGGCGCCGAGCGCGGCAAGCATCAAGGAGCTGTTTTCAAAGCTGTCCACCTGAACATCCGCCGAGATGGACGGATTGAGATGCTCCAGCAGAATGTCCTCGCCCATGCCGGCGGACTGAGCGGCGATGGTCTTCCCTTCCAGCTCGTTGAGCGAGAAGACCAGGGCGTCGGTGTTGACCACCACGACCATGTTCGCGTCAAGGTAGGGGCCGACCCACAGGTATTCATCCTCGCGGCCGTTGACGGTGAAGCCGCCGCTCACGCAGTCGATCTCACCGGTCTTCAGCATTTCGTCGCGGTCTTCCCAGTTGATGGTGACAAAGCTGATGTCATAGCCGACCCGATCGGCCGCTTCGCGCATGATGTCCATATCCAGCCCGGTCGGGGAGCCGTTGTTATCCATATCAATGAAGGGCGGATAGTCGGCGCTCCCGACGGTGATGACGGGACGTTTCTGAGTGGATGTCGAAGTTTCGTGCTCCGGATTGCTTCCGCAGCCGGCGAGGAGAAGCGCGGCCATGACCGCCGCCGAAATGATCGGCAGCATCTTGGCAAAAAGACCTTTTTTCGTGTGTTTCTTATTCATCATCGTACGCGCCGTCCCTTCACGCGGCATGTTTGAAGCCCCGTTCGATACACGCCTCCCTGCCGAACAGCCGGCGGGAGTGTTGATATTAACGCCCAATACCGTCGACGGGTCTATTCGGCCTGTCAACGGGGCGGGGAAATCCGATTCATTTTTCACTTGACGCGCGCGGCGCCAAGGTTCTGCGCCGTGTTTTTCGCGGATTAAAGGGCAGAATGTCCTTTCCGAGGAATACACTTCTTATAGTATAACCGTTTTTTGTCGTATATACAACCGCGAATCTCGTTTTTTACGACAAAAAAGGGCGTGTCACGCCGAAATTCAGTACAAAATTTATGACATTCACCGATGCCGTTTATGCTTGATCGTCGGCGCGCGTGCACAGGATGTAGAAGACGATGGCGGCCAGCTGCGCGATGACGGAGACGGCCGTCATTGCGGCGGGGTTGAAGTCATACAGGTATCCCAGCAGCCAGCTGCCGAGGAACCAGGCAATGCCGAACCCCGTCTCGAAGATGCCGAAGCCGGTGCCGCGCATTTTCTTCGGGATGATCTTGCTGACGGCTGCCTTCATGATGGATTCCTGGGCGCCCATGCCGATGCCCCAGAGGACGATGCCGACGATGATCAACGGCGCTTTGTCCGTGAGGAAGATGAAGCAGGAGAAAAACGCGCTCAGGAAGGTGGAGAGCATCAAGGCCTTCAATCCCGCTTTGTCAAAGAGCCAGCCGAAGAAGAGCGCCGCGGCAGCGTCCACCGCCATGGCGAGGGCATACAGCAGGCTGAGGGAGTCCATCGGGAAGGCACCGGTGTTCGCGGCGTGAAGGGTGATCAGCGTGAAATCCGCGAAGCCGAAGCCGAAGAGGCAGATGGCGATCATGTAGAAGACGAACGACTTCCGCACCTTGAAGTCTTCTTTTTCTTCCTCTTCCTTCTCGAACATTTCCGGGTTCGGATACTTGACCCGGGCAGCAATCACAAGCGCGATGGTGATCAACGCCGGGATGCCGAGCACGAGGAAACACAGGCGGTAGGTTGAGAACAGCTGACTCGTGCCCTTAATCTTATTGATGACGAAGAGAATGACGGGGCCGAGGAAGGCGCCGAGCTGATCCAGGAATTCCTGGTAGGCGAATCCCTTCCCGCTGCCCACTTCCCCCGCGGCGAAGCTGACCAACGTGTTCTTCGCCGGCTTCTTGATTGCCTTCGCGACCCGTTCGAGGATCACCAATCCGCAGGCGATGACCCAGCCGTTCTCCGGCACCAGCGCCAGCAGCGGGATGGCGAGCACCTGCATGGTGTAGCCGAGAATGATCAGCGTCCAATACTTCTTGGACTTATCCGCGATGAACCCGGAGAGCAGGCGGAGAGAATATCCGCACAGTTCGCCGACGCCGGAGACAAACCCGATCGTTGCCGCGGACGCCCCGGTCAGCGAGAGATATTCGCCGAGGATGGACCGCGCCCCTTCGTGCGTCATGTCGGAAAACAGGCTGACGATCCCCATCAAAAAGATAAACGCCAGCGCCCCGGACTTCAGAGATTTTTTCGTGTCGTTGCTCATATACAAAACTCCCATAAAAACAGCCCCAAATCGGGGCGGTTATTTTTCCGAACGGAATTATAATCCCGTCGAGCCGGGGAGGGGGAATTCATTGAAAGAGTATGATAGGAAAAGGCAATAGGCAATAGGCAATAGGCGCCCGATACGGGCAGTCTCGCCCCACTTAGGTCGCGCTTAAGCCTTCCCCTATGAGGGGAAGGGGGACCGCGGTAGCGGTGGATGAGGTGACCTGAAGACACGCTCCCCCTTCGCGGAGCGTCAACGAAGCCCAACAAAAAAGCGCCCGATAATTGGAAATCAACTTCCAATTATCGGGCGCTTTGGTCACTGGTCACTAAGCACTTGTCGCTTGATCAGCATTCGCTGTACCCGCAGCTGTAGCACTTCCGGCAGCCTTCCTCATTGATCACGGACGCCTGGCCGCATTCGGGGCAGATGTCGCCGATTTTCAGCATCGGGGAGGAGGCGGGCTCGAAGGGTTTCTTTTCGGGAGCCTTCTCTTCGTGGGCGTGGTGATGTTCATGCGCGGCGCGGAGCTCCTCGAGCTCTTCGCGTTCGGCTTCACGTTCGGCGCGTTCATTCAGGTAGTCCTGCATGGTATGGCCGAGGCCGTCCGGCAGGGAGATGATGCGCTTGGCACCGAAACCGAGGGAACGGCCGCCGCCGATGCCGCGGAGCTGGCCGGCGACTTCCTCGAGGCGGGATTTCGGCTCAACCGGGGAGGCCAGGCGCAGGATGTAGGAAATCAGGCGGCCCATGGCTTCGGAGACCGCGGAGATCTCGGTACCGGCCTTGGCGGTGTTGACGAAGACTTCAAACGGCTGGTTGTCTTCGCTCTCGTTGATGGTGATGAAGGCCTTGCCGGCGGGCGTATCGGAGCGGTAGGTGAAGCCGCTCAGGGAACGCGGGCGGGCCTTCTTCTTGTCATGCCACAGCGGCATCTGCGCCTGTTCGGGCTCGGAGATCTTCACATCCGACGGCAGCACATCCGTGCCGTCCTTCTTCTTATCCATGGTGGACTTGGTCTCAAGCACAACCTTATCGCGCGAACCGGTGACGTAGACGGTCGTCCCCTTGCAGCCGAGTTTCCAGGACTGCATATAGACTTTGGCAACGTCCTCTTCGGTGGAGCCGGCGGGGAGGTTGACGGTCTTCGACAGACTGTTGTCAACGAACGCCTGGAGCGCGGCCTGCATGCCGACGTGCTCTTCGGGCAGAATGTCGGAGGAGACGACGAAGGTATTGCGGATGTTCGCGGGCAGGTCCTCGATGTTCTGGCAGGTGCCTTCGTTCATGACGCGGTCGACGATCTCCTGGCGCTTCTTCTCATCAAGCCCGGCGGCCTTCAATGCCTTGTCGAACAGCGGGCTGGCGTAGTTGAGCAGAACGTCTTTGCCGTTGTCGTTCATGTGGCGGATGTAAGCCAGGGCGAACGCCGGTTCGCAGCCGTAGCCTTCGCAGCCGGTGACGGTCGCGATGGTGCCGGTCGGGGCAATCGTGGTCTGGGCGGCGTTGCGGATGCCGTGGGCGAGGATGCCTTTCTTGACGGCGTCCCAATCGAGCGCCGGGCGGTTCCAATCCCGTTTGTAGGGCTTCAGCGGCTGCGGAACGGTCCAGCGGAAGTTATCCGCGTCGTAGATGGATCCCTTCAGCGCCGGGAAGGCGCCGCGCATTTCGGCGAGCTCAACGCTCTGAACCATGGCGTGATAACGGACGAACTCCATGACCTGACCGGCGAATTCCTGTCCCTCGTCGGAGCCGTAGCGGATGCCGCAGTTGAACATAAGGTCGCCGAGGCCCATGATGCCGAGGCCGATACGACGGGCGCGGAGAGCGGCTTCGCGGAGCTGCGGAACGGCGGGAACGTAGCCGTTGGCGTCCACGACATTATCCAGGAAGCGCACGGCGGTATGGGTCGTCTCGGCGAGCTTTTCCCAATCGACCTTGCCGTCTTTGGCGTGCTGGGCGAGGTTGATGGAGCCGAGGCAGCAGTTTTCATAAGGGCCGAGCCACTGTTCACCGCAGGGGTTCGTGGACTCGAGGCGGTAGAGGTGCGGCACCGGGTTGTAACGGTTGGCCTGGTCCACGAAGAGGACACCCGGCTCGCCGTTGTGATGCGCCTGGGCGACGATCTTATTGAAGAGGTCGCGGGCCTTGACAGTCTTGTAGACCTTGAGCGGGAGGCCCTGTTCGCGGGCAACTTCGGCGTCCCCGTCGAAGTCCTTCGTCCGCGGGTCGTCAAGATCGGGGTAAACCAGGTCCCAATCCGCGTCCGCTTCCACAGCCTTCATAAAAGCATCGGTGATGCCGACGGAGAGGTTGAAGTTCGTGATGGCGGTTTCGGAAGTCTTGCAGGTGATGAACTGCTCGATATCCGGATGATCCACGCGGAGGACAGCCATGTTCGCGCCGCGGCGGGATCCGCCCTGGGCAACTTCGCCGAAGGCGTGATCATACACGCGCAGGAAGCCGACCGGGCCGGTGGCCTTGCCCGCGGAGGAGCGGACAACGGCGCCTTCCGGGCGCAGGCGGGAGAATGAGAAGCCGTTGCCGCCGCCGGTCTGCTGGATCAGCGCGGCGTTGCGCAGGGTCTGGAAAATGCCGCTTTCCTTCTTGCCCATATCATCGCTGATCGGCAGGACGAAGCAGGCCGCCAGCTGTCCCAGCGGAGTGCCCGCGCCGGTGAAGGTCGGGGAGTTCGGGAAGAAGAGGCGGTTCGCCAGCGCGTTGTAATAGCGCAGCGCGGATTCCATTACATCGCCGTTGTAAGCTTCTTCGGCGCAGGCGACGTGATACGCGACGCGCCAGAAGGTCCGGTCAATGGTCTCGGCCGGATCGCCGTTCTGATCGCGGCGGACGTAGCGCTTCTCGAAGACCTGTCGGGCGTTCGGGCTCATCTCGATGGACGGTAAACCTTCCGGCATGGGCGGAATATTCGTCATGCCGTTCTGCTGCTGCTTCTCTTTCATTCTCTCTCCTATTCCCGGAGCTGCCGGGGCAAATCAAACTCTCCTCAGAGGACATCCCGCCGTGACGGGGGAAAAAGGCCGACATCATCCTTATAAAATATCGGCCTTGATAAATTACAAATGAATGCTTATCTTGACGCGGAGCTGTCGCTTTCGCCGAGCAGTTTGTCGATCTCGTTGCGAATGTCGTGGAGGTCATCCATGCCGAGGTAGACAATGGCGTAGCGGATGTAGGCGATGTAGTCCAAGCCCTTCAATCCCTCAATCGCCATGTCGCCGATGAAGCGGGACGAGACCTCGTATTTGCCTTCCATCTGGAGCCGCTTCTCAATGTTCTCCACCAGCGCGGTGATCTTTTCCGCGGGGACGGGGCGCTTCGCGCAGGCAATGCGCAGACCGCGGGCGAGCTTGTCCGAGTCGAACTCCTCACGCTTGCCGTCGGACTTCACGACCATCGGCGTGCCGAGGATCGGGCGTTCATAGGTGTTGAAGCGCTTCTTGCAGGCCGGGCAGTAACGCCGGCGCTGCTGCTTCCCCGCTTCGGATTTACCGGTGTAAACCACATTTGTTTTCGGATTCCCGCAGAATGGACAGTCCATAACACCTCATATCTGATGATTCGACGAATAAAAAAACCCGCGTGGGGTTGAAAATTGGCGTATATGTAATCGCTTTATTTATCTATACATTTATCGGAGACGTGAAGTTTCGTTCTCTAAATGTACTGATATTTTAGCATGAGAGCCCGATTTAAGCAAGGAAATTCAAAAACCCGATTTTGAGCGGAACACTGCGAAAACAGGCGGAAATGAAATTGTGACAACCATTTTGTTATGAAAGTTCCGGATTCTATCAAAAAATATAATGAAGGAAAAATCCCCGCCGAAGCAGGGTCGTCCACCGGGGCGCGGGATGATATAATTACGGCATGGATCCCTTTGAAATTACCATCGACCGACTCGCGAATAACGGACGCGGCATCGGCACGGCGCCGGACGGCAAGAAGACGTTCGTGAACGCCGCGGTGCCCGGCGACCGGCTTGAGGTCCGCGCCGAGACGGAGAAGCTCCGCTTCCGCGAAGCCTCCATCCTCCGCGTGATCGAACCCTCCCCCGCGCGGATTCCGTCCGACTGTCCCTACACGGCCGAATGCGGCGGCTGCGCGTTTCGGCAGATGACATACGAGGCCGAGCTTGAGGCGAAGGCGGGCTTCGTCCGCGATGCTTTTACGCGGATCGGCGGCTTCATGCCCGACATCTCGCCCATCGTCCCCTCGCCGCTGACGGAGGCTTACCGCAACAAGGCCGAATTCGCCGTGGACGGGACGGCCGCGGGCTTCCTGGCGGAGCGCTCCCACCGCGTCATCCCGATCCAATCATGCCGCGCCGTCCCGCCGGAGTTCATCGCCATCAAGGACCGCCTTGCCGCGCTCGGGAAGATGAAGTCCATCGTCCTGCGGAAGAGCGGGTTGACCGGCGAGATCATGGCGGTCGTCGTCACGGAAGACGAACGCCTGCCGCGGGAGAATGAATTCGCCGCCGCGGTCCGCGAAGCACTGCCCGAGGTGACGACGCTCATTCACAACATCAACCGCAAGCCCGGCGGACAGGTTCTCGGAGAGCGCTGCCGAACCCTGTACGGCCCCGGCTTCATCCGCGACCGCATCCGCAGCGTGCCGGTAGAGCTCGGTCCGCTGTCGTTCTTTCAAGTGAACACCCCCGCCGCGGAGCTCCTCTACGGCCTCGCCGCCGAATACGCCGCGCTTCAGCCGGGCGAGACCCTGCTGGACCTTTACTGCGGGATGGGGACGATCGGCCTTTCCATGGCCTCCGCCGGCACGAAGCTGATCGGCGTCGAGATCATCCCCGAAGCCGTCAAGAGCGCCGAACGGAACGCCGCGGCGATGGGCATTCGCGATGCCCGCTTCCTGTGCGGGGACGCCGGCAAAGCCGCCGCGAAGCTGATCCGCGAAGGCCTGCGCCCGGACGTCATCGTGCTCGATCCCCCGCGGAAGGGCTGCTCCCCGGAAACGGTGACCGCCATCCGCGCGCTGGCCCCGCGCCGGATCGTGATGGTGAGCTGCGATCCCGCCACGGCCGCCCGCGATGCCAAATCGCTCGGTTACGTCCCGCTCCGCCTGACCCCGGTGGACCTCTTCCCGCGGACGAGGCATGTTGAGACGGTTGTCCTTCTTTCCAAGGGAGAAATCGACTCGAAAAAAGTGCGGGTGGAGTTCTCATTGGAGAATATGGATATGTCCGGATTCCGGAAAGGCGCAACATATCCGTAGATCAAGGAGTACGTGCAGGAGCATAGCGGGCTAAAGGTATCTTCCCTGTATATTTCTCAGGTGAAGCGGAAATGTGGACCGGACGTTGGGCAAAACTATAACTTGTCCAAGAAAGAGGACGCCAAGCAGCCGCAATGCCCACCGGAGAAGGAAAAAGCAATCAAGGAAGCATTGCAGCACTTTGGAATGATGTAGGATAACAAAAAGCGAAGCAGCACATTTTGCAGTGCTGCTTCGCTTTTTACTGTTTTGCCTTGTATGCTTCGCCCCAAGCCCACATGGAATCCAGAATGGGTTTCAGGCTTTTGCCAAGTTCCGTCAGGGAATACTCCACTCTCGGCGGTACTTCAGCGTAGACCTCGCGGTGAACAAGTCCGCTTTCCTCCATTGCACGGAGCTGAACGG
>CAVIKW010000068.1:0-10323 GCA_963643375.1 Flexilinea sp.
ACCTCATCCACCGCGGAGCGGTCCCCCTTCCCCTCGAGGGGAAGGCATTAACGCGCTCGAATGGGGGCGAGACTGTGAATGTCGGGCGCCGCTATTGCCTATTGCCTACTGCCTATTGCCTCTCAAATATCGCCCGCTAATGTTATCCGGTCTCCGGTCTCTGGTCTCTAAGCTGAGAACGCGGATTGTCACGAATTTTTTACGTTTCACTTGACCATACAAGCAAATTGCAATAAGATACAGATACAACTGAAAAGTGTAAACCTGTGAAGAAGTGTGAGTAAGTTATCCCTCTTGCCTTACCAGAGAGCCGCGGTTGGTGGAAAGCGGCGGGGAATGAATAACCGAATGGACTTCCGAGGGCGAACGGAAAGCGGGATCCCCGTGAGTATGTGAGCCGGAGCTGAACTCTCCGTTATCAAAGGGCAGCATATGATGGTATGCTTATACGCGCCCGGTGGCACCGCGGAATAATTGATTCCCGGCCGTTCCAACTCACCTCGGGCGGTTTCTTTTTTTAAGAGGCCTTCCGCGGTGAAACCGTTCATGAAGTATGCCGCGGGGCGCATCCCTCCCACGGCTCCGACAAAGGAGTTTTTATTATGAAAAAGAATATCGTTTCCCTGTTTTTTGCTGTTGTTCTCGTCTTCGCTCTTTTCGGCGCCTGCTCCGCGGAGAGCTTCAAAATCGGCATCTGCAACTACGTCGATGACGCGTCCCTGAATCAGATCGTCGACAGCATCCGCGCCGAGCTTGAAGCGCAGTCCGCCGCGGCCGGTGTGACGTTCGATATCTCTTACCAGAATTGCAACGCCGACGCCAGCGTCCTCAGCCAGATCATCACGGATTTCACCGCCAACGGCGTTGACCTGATGGTCGGTGTCGCGACCCCGGTTGCCATGGCCATGCAGGCCGCCACCGAAGGCTCCGGCACGCCGGTCGTCTTCGCCGCTGTCTCCGATCCTGTTTCTGCCGGCTTGGTCGACAACCTTGAGCTCCCCGGCGCCAACATCACCGGCACTTCCGACTATCTTGACACCACGGCCGTCATGAACCTGATCTTCGCCGCGGATCCCGACGCCGACAGCATTGCCCTGCTCTACGACCTCAGCCAGGATTCCTCTACTTCCGCGATTGAAGCCGCGAAGGCTTACTTGGATGAGAAGGGCATCGCTCACAAAGATTACACCGGCACGACGGTTGATGAAGTCCGCCTGGCTGTCCAGTCCATGATCGCGGATGGCGTTGACGCGGTGTTCACTCCCTCCGACAACACCATCATGACCGCGGAACTCTCCATCTACGATATGCTCGCCGAAGCCGGCATCCCGCACTATACCGGCGCGGATTCCTTCGCCCTGAACGGCGCCTTCCTCGGCTACGGCGTTGACTACGTCGAGCTCGGCAAGGTCACCGGCGAAATGGTCGCGGATATCCTCGTCAACGGCAAGAACCCGGCCGCCGTCCCTGTCTCCACTTTCGATAACGGCACCGCCACCATCAACACCGAAACCGCCGCAACCATCGGCTACGACCTTGACGCGATCACCGCTGCGTTCGAGCCTTACTGCACCTCGATCCAAACCATCACGACCGCTGAATCCTTCGACGACCTCGACTGATCCGAATTCGAATTGAAGTCCGGCAAAAACGACGATGGGAATTCCGGTGCATTTGATGTATTGATATTTTCGATAGAAAATATAGAATATAATCAATAATATCTTATCTTGACGAATTGTTCTCGGTGGACTATATTTGCTCCATGCTTTACACGGTAATTTATTTGTAAGGCAATTCAAGGAGTTTTAGAAATTATGAAAAAGAACATTGCCCTTATTCTTACGGTTATTATCCTTGTCCTTTCCGCTTTCTGCGCGTGCTTCGCGGATGATGAAGTCACGACTTACAAAGTCGGCATCTGCAACTACGTCGATCATGAAGCGTTGAACACGGCCGTCGAAGGCATTGAAGCCGCCTTGGCCGAATACGAAGCGGCGAACCCCTCCGTTCATTTTGAAATCGACTATGACAATGCCCAGGCTGACGCGAACGTCCTTTACCAGATCGTGACGGATTTCATCTCCCGCGGTGTTGACATTATGATCGGCGTCGCCACCCCTGTCGCGTTGAACATGCAGGCTTCCACCGAAGACAATCAGATCCCGGTCGTTTTCGCCGCGGTTTCCGATCCTGTTTCCGCGGGTCTCGTTGAGTCCTGGGAAGTCCCCGGCGGCAACGTCACCGGCGCCTCCGACTACCTGAACACCACCGCCATGATGAACCTCATCGTCGCGGCCGACCCGGATGTTGACAACGTCGCGCTGCTCTACGACCTCGGTCAGGATTCCTCCACCACCGCTATCGCCGACGCGAAGGCCTGGCTGGATGAGAACAACATCGCCTGGACCGAATACACCGGCAACACCACCGACGAACTGAAACTGGCCTGCCAGTCCATCGTCGCCGACGGTATGGACGCTGTCTTCACTCCGTCCGATAACACCGTGATGTACTCCGAACTCGCGCTGTACGAAACCCTCGCCGAAGCCGGCATCCCGCACTACGGCGGTTCCGATTCCTTCGCTTGGGACGGCGCTTTCGTCGGCTACGGTGTCAGCTATTACGACAACGGCGTTGCCGCCGCGAACCAGGTCATTGACATCCTCGTCAACGGCGCGGATCCCGCCGAGATGCCGGTCGCGCTGCTTGACAACGGTATGGCCACGATCAACACCGATATCTGCGAACAGCTCGGTTACGATTATGACGCGCTTGTTGAAGCTTTCACCCCGTACTGCACCGGCATCGAGTCCGTCACCATGGCTGACGCCGAAGAAGGCGCTGAATAAACAAGACCGCGGGACCGCGTTCCCGCGCTAAACAGATGTGATAATACCGGGCGGAGCATGGTTTTTCAATGTCCCGCCCGTAGCTTGAATACCGGAGGTTCTTTATAATGAATTTGGCTACGATCACGATGCTCGGACAGACCGCGCTTGAGCTGGGGCTGATCGGCTCTTTGACCACGCTCTCAACGTTTCTCAGTTACGCGATGCTGAACGTCTGCGACCTCGCGGCGGACGGCGTTTTTACGCTTGGCGCCACGGTCGGCGCTACCGTCGTCCTCGCCGGACATCCCTGGCTTTCCATCCTTGCCGCGATGTTTGCCGGGATGGCGGCGGGCCTTATCAACGCGCTGCTGCAGACGCGCATGGGTATTGACAGCCTTCTGTCGGGCATTATCGTAAACACCGCCCTTTACTCAATCAATATCGCCGTCATGGGCGGGTCCTCCCTGCTCAACATGAATAAGTCCGTGACCGTCTTCACGATGATGAAAGATCTGATCGCCGACACGGCACTTTCCGGCTGGCAGACGATCCTCATCGCCTTGATCGCCGCCGCTTTGATCATCATCTTCCTGTCGATCTTCCTGAAGACCCGCCTCGGCCTGGCCATCCGCGCCACCGGCAACAACCCCGACATGGTCAAAGCTTCTTCCGTTGACCCCCGCATGACCATCACCGTCGGCCTGGTGATCGCGAACGCTTTTACCGGCCTTTCCGGCGCCCTGATGGCTCAGTCCCAGAAGTCCGTGAACATCAACATCGGTACGGGTATGATGACGATCGCGCTGGCCTCCCTGCTGATCGGTCAGACCTTCTTCGGCAAGGGCCGCATCCCTGTTCAGGCGATCGGCGCCGTCGTCGGCTCGATCATTTTCCGCGTCGTCTATACCATCGCGCTGCGTCTGAACCTGCCGGCTTACATGCTGAAGTTCATCTCCGCCGTGATCGTCGTTATCGCGATTTCCGGCCCGTATTTCAAGAAGAATTGGCCGAACATCAAACGCAGATGGTCCGTGAACGGCCATGCCGGGAAGGAGGCATAACCGATGAACGGAAATATGCTTGAACTTCGCAATGTCACGATGACATTCTATCCCGGGACCGTCAACTCCCGCAAAGGTTTGGACAACGTCTCCCTCGAAGTGGCGCCCGGCGACTTCATCACCATCATCGGCGCGAACGGCGCCGGCAAATCGACGCTCTTCAACGTCGTCTGCGGCGATTTCATCACCGACAGCGGCAGCATCTTCCTCGATGGTGAGAACATCACCGTGCAGTCCTCCCATCAGCGCGCCCGCAATATCGGCCGCCTGTTCCAGGACCCGATGAAAGGCACCGCGCCGGGGATGACGATTGAGGAGAACCTCTCCCTCGCCTGCGCGAAAGGCGGCTGGCTTTCCTTCGTCTCCAAGGCCGAGAAACAGGCCTTCCGCGATCGGCTGTCAGACCTTCATATGGGCCTTGAGGACCGCATGAACGCCCCCGTCGGCACGCTTTCCGGCGGCCAGCGCCAGGCGCTTTCCCTGATTATGGCGACCTACAACCCGGTCAAGCTCCTCCTCCTGGATGAGCACATCGCCGCGCTCGATCCCGGCTCCGCGGAGAAGGTATTGAACCTGACCCGCGACATTGTTGAGCAGAATCATCTGACCTGTATGATGATCACCCACAACATGCAATCCGCCCTGGACCTCGGCAACCGTACGCTGATGATGGACCACGCCCACATTGCCCTCGACCTGAAGGGTGACAAACGCGACGGCCTGACGGTGAAGGACCTGCTCGAACTCTTCAAGGAGTCCGCCGGCAGAGAGCTCAACAACGACCGTATGCTTCTTTCATAACCAACGACGGCCGCGCTTCGCGCGGCTGTTTTTGGTTTAAGCGGCGCAACACGCTACGCGAAGGGGGGCCGGTTCGCATTTTCACCTCATCCACCGCAAGCGGTCCCCCTTCCCCTCGAGGGGAAGGACTAAGCGCGGTCCAAAGTGGGCGGGTGCTCGATTGTCGAGCGCTTGCCGATGTATGTTATCTGGTCTCCGGTCTCTGGTCTCTTAACTCCTAACTCCTCACTTTTTTTGTGATATAATGCTATTCATCAAATAACGGCAATATGTCGTCTATCGTCACGAAAATCGCCCGAACAACGAAAAACCTTTTCTTAATAAGGTATAATATGTTACCTATGAAATTTTGCCGGCTGCTCAGCGGGTCGTTCTTATGCGCTGATTTGTAGTTGACTGTTTTAGTATGTATTAATTTGGAGGTCATTTTGACTACTGCACTGCATACGAAATCTTACGCGCGAATTCCCAGCGCCTTTACTCTCCCGGGCTTTATTGATATTCAGCTCGAATCCTTCAAGCGTTTGAAGGAAGAGGGTGTTGCGGAGCTTTTCGAAGAGATTTCCCCTATCGAATCCTTCAACCATGGGATGAAGCTGTATTTCCCGAGCAGCAGCCCGGAATCTCAGGAAGCCGGTTTGACTTTCTTCTTCGGCGAACCGAAGTTCACCGTTGACGAATGCGTTGACCGCGACCTTACCTATTCCCGCCCGCTGAATGTGAAAGTTCTGCTCGCCGGCCCCGATGTCTCCGAGCCGTCCACTTCCGTCGTCTATCTCGGCGACTTCCCGGAAATGACCGAAAGCGGTACCTTCATTATCAACGGTTCCGAGCGCGTCGTCGTCTCCCAGTTGATCCGCTCCCCGGGTGTCTATTTCGAAGCCCCGATCGATCATTCCACCGGCCATCGCCAGGCCGCCGCGAAACTCATCCCGGATCGCGGCGCGTGGATGGAATTCGAGACCCGCAAGAACGACTACATCATCCTGAAATTCAACCGCAAGCGCACAGTGCCGATCACGATCTTCCTGCGCGCGCTTGCCGCTGTTGATGACGGCATCGAAGACTCCCCGCTCAAGGAAGGCACCGACGAAGAACTTATGTCCATCTTCGGTGATGTTGACAATGACAAGGACCGCCGTTACCTCGAGGCGACTTTTGCCCAGGAACCCGAATGGGACACCACCTCCGGCTATTCCATCGCCGAGCTGGCGCTGCTTGAGTTCTTCAAGAAGATGCGCCCGGGCGACCCCGTCAACCTTGAGAACGCACGCGAATTCCTCGAAGAGCAGATCTTCGACACCCGCCATTACGACCTGGAACGCGTCGGCCGTTACAAGCTGAATCAGAAGCTTGACCTGACCGAGAAGATTCCTGTCTCCCATCGCACTGTCACGAAGTGGGACGTCGTCAGCCTTGTCCGTCACATGATTGAGATCAACAACGGCACCAAGACCAAGGACGACATTGACCACCTCGGCAACCGCCGTGTCAAGACCGTCGGCGAACTGATCGGCAACAAACTCCGCATCGGCCTCCGCCGCATGGAACGCGTCATCAAAGAGCGCATGTCCATCCACGATCAGGAACACGTCACCCCGATGAGCTTGGTGAACATCCGCCCGGTGAACTCCGCCCTGCGTGAATTCTTCGGCTCCTCCCAGCTGTCCCAGTTCATGGATCAGAACAACCCGCTGGCCGAGCTGCGCCACAAGCGTACGCTGTCCGCGCTGGGTCCGGGCGGTCTGCGCCGTGAACGCGCCGGCTTCGATGTCCGCGATGTCCATCACACCCATTACGGACGCATCTGCCCGATTGAAACGCCTGAAGGTCCGAACATCGGTTTGATCGGCCGTCTGGCGAACTACGCCCGCGTCAATGAATACGGCTTCGTCGAGACCCCGTACCGCCGCGTCTATAACTTCATGTACAAGGACGATGAACGTCTGATCGGCCGCGCCCTGCGTGAAGAGATCACCGATGCCGACGGCAACGTCATCGCCGAAGAAGGTGTCCGCATTGATCAGGCGCTCTTCGACAAGATTCAGAACCTCGACCTCGACAAGGTCCTCATCGTTCCGTGGGTCTCCGATGATGTTGATTACCTCTCCGCCGACGCGGAAGATAAATTCCGCATCGCCCAGGCGAACACGATCCTGAAGGACAACCACGAGTTCGGCCAGGACCGCATGTCCATCCGCCATCTGTCCGAATTCACGACCGGCACCGCCGCCACCGTGGATTACATGGATGTCTCCCCGCAGCAGGTCGTCGGCGTTTCCGCGTCCCTGATTCCGTTCCTGGAACATGATGACGCCAACCGCGCCCTGATGGGTTCCAACATGCAGGCCCAGGCTGTTCCGTTGATCAAGCCGGAAGTCCCGCTTGTTTCCACCGGTATGGAAGATTACGCCGCGATTGACTCCGGTCAGGTCCTGACCGCTGCCGAAGACGGTGAAGTCACCGCCGTTGACGCGAAGAAGATCATCATCCGCACGGATGACGGCACCGTCCACAGCTATCCGCTGCGCAAGTACCAGCGCTCCAACCAGAGCACCTGCATCGACCAGCGCCCGGCTGTTGTCAAGGGCCAGAAGGTCAAGAAGCACGATGTCCTGGCGGACTGCTCCTCCACTGTCGGCGGCAAGCTCTCCCTCGGTGAGAACGTTGTCGTAGCCTTCACCTCCTGGGAAGGCGGCAACTTCGAAGACGCGATCCTCATTTCCGAACGCGTCGTCATGGCCGACAAGTTCTCCTCCGTGCATATTGAAAAGCACGAACACGACGCTCTGGAAACCAAGCTGGGTCCGGAAGAAATCACCCGCGATATCCCGAACGTCGGCGACGATGCCATCAAGGATCTCGACGAAGACGGTATCATCCGCATCGGTGCCGAAGTCGGCCCGGGCGACATCCTCGTCGGTAAGATCACCCCGAAGGGCGAGAAGGAACTGACTCCGGAAGAGAGACTGCTCCGCGCCATCTTCGGTGAGAAGTCCCGCGATGTCAAGGACAACTCCCTGCGCATGCCTCACGGCGAACGCGGTAAGGTTGTCGATGTCAAGGTCTTCACCCGCGAAGACAATGCCGACCTCCCGGCCGGCGTCAACAAGCGCGTCCGCATTTCCGTTGCTCAGCACCGCAAGCTGATGGCGGGCGACAAAATGGCCGGCCGCCATGGTAACAAGGGCGTTGTTTCCCGCGTCGTCCCTGTTGAAGATATGCCGTACCTCGAAGACGGTACGCCGGTTGATATCATCCTGAACCCGCTGGGCGTTCCGGGCCGTATGAACATTGGTCAGGTCCTGGAAGTCCACCTCGGTTGGGCTGCCCTCCGCCTCGGCTTCCGCGCGGTCACCCCTGTCTTTGACGGCGCGACCGAATACGAAATCGAGTCCGAACTTGCCCGCGCGTGGATGCTTGACACCGCTTGGAAGGAATGGGGCGATAAGGCCTGGGATTGGGCGCATGAGAATGAAATCGACACCTCCGCCTTCGAAGATGACGACGAAGTCCGCCGCGCTTATGTTGCCGAACGCCTCGGCGAAGACAACCCGGCGCTGGAAGACATCAACGACGAAATCAAGCTGAAGCATGTCGTCCTCAGCGAGTGGCTGCGCGAGAACGGTTATGATCCGGAAACGATCATTGACTGGGAAAGCGTTGAAGCGAATGCTGCCGACCGCCGTCCGAAGGACGTCGCCGCGGTTCACGCCTGCCTGAAGCTGTGGATTGCCAAGCAGGGTGAAGAGCCCGTCAGCGATGACGAAGCCGACCTCCGCGACCAGGCTGCCCATATCAGCCTCCTCAGCGGCAACCCGATGCCGATCGTCGGCAAACAGCGCTTGATGAACGGTAAATCCGGCGAACCCTTCGACCTGCCGGTCACTGTCGGCGTCATGACGATGCTGAAGCTGCACCATCTGGTTGAAGATAAGGTCCACGCCCGCTCCACCGGCCCGTACAGCCTTGTTACCCAGCAGCCTCTGGGCGGTAAGGCGCAGTTCGGCGGTCAGCGTTTCGGTGAAATGGAAGTTTGGGCGCTCGAAGCTTACGGCGCTGCCCATGTCCTGCAGGAAATGCTCACCGTCAAGTCCGATGATATTCAGGGCCGTGTCGCGACCTATGAATCCATCGTCAAGGGCAAGCCGATCCTCGAACCGGGTCTGCCGGCTTCCTTCCGCGTTCTCGTGAAGGAACTCCAGTCCCTCGGTCTGGCGGTTGAAGCCGTTCTCGACAACGGCGACATTGTCAAGTTCGGTAAGGACGAAGAGAAGGTCAAGGCGCCGCGCATTGAGAACGCTCTGATGAGCAGCGGCGAGACCTCGATTGATGACGAGCTGAAGAACGTCGATAAACTCATCGACACCGACAACGCCGGCACCGCCGATCCGTTCGCCGGTCTGGGCTCCATCGACCTCTCCTGGAACACCGTCCCGTCCCATAAGGACGAGGATGAAGGCGATGACGCCGAAAATAGCGAAGACAGCGATTCCGAGTCCGGTCACGGCTTGGATAACCTGGATCAGCTCCTCGGCTAATATCCAAAACAAACGACTGCCCCGCTTCGGCGGGGCGGTTTTATTTCTCAGGGAAGATATCGGGAATTTTTAGCTTTCTCTAAGTATTCTGTGGGATACTGAACATTGAGGCGGGACGCAAAGACACATCCCGCGGATACCATTGTTTCTCTGTTTGAAGACAAGCTCCGCGCCCACGGGGCTTGTCAGTTTAATGACCGAATCCGTTGACGGATGGCGAATTCGGGTGTTATAATTTATTTCGTTATGGGCGGGTAGCTCAGTTGGTTAGAGCACATCCCTTACAAGGATGGGGTCGCAGGTTCGAGTCCTGTCCCGCCCACAATTCGTTGAAATTACTCGTAAATCCGAGTAATTTTTTATTTAAGGTGCCGGTTTTTGCATACCCGCGGCCTCATAACTTTTTCGATTTTCTCAGGTTTCAATCACCATTTTCTTTCCGAATAGATCAGCCGGCCGAGTATGCGGACCGGCATGGACGCGCATTGATCCGCGGTGTAGTGGATCGTTTGATATGCCGGGTTCACCGGGACAAGATCAATACCATCGGCCGAGACGTTGACCTGTTTCAATGTGGCCGTGTCGCCGTTGACCTGAACTGCGTAGATTTTGCCGTTGATGGGTTCCACATCGGAGCGGTCGATGACGACCTGATCCCCGGACTTGATAGACGGTGACATTGAATCGCCTTGCGTCCGCGCGACCATAACATCATGACCTTCCCACACGGAATCATCTAAGTAAATCTCGTCAATGATGTAGTCGGTCATATCTTCGGGGGAACCGCAGGCGAGGAAGGCGTAGACTGGGAAGCGCTTGTAGTTGCGGCCGATCGGCTTCCGCGCAGGTGTGACCATCTTCGGCCATTGAGCAGAGGAGGGCTGCTCGGTATCGGACGCGCGGCCGAGGAGGACATCAACGG
The DNA here is from genome assembly GCA_963643375.1 of Flexilinea sp. Lineage (GTDB taxonomy): Bacteria > Chloroflexota > Anaerolineae > Anaerolineales > Anaerolineaceae > Flexilinea. The sequence continues at coordinate 10,160 of CAVIKW010000068.1, forward strand.
AAACACCGAAGTAATCAGCAAGTTTTAATAATCGGTCCGGGCTGATTTTGTTTTTCCCATTTTCATAGTCGGTATAAGATACACGATTTACACCAAGGTAATCCGCAACTTCCTGCTGGGTTACACCTTTTGCTTTTCGCAGTTGTTTCAATGTGTCCATATTC
>CAVIKW010000069.1:0-10316 GCA_963643375.1 Flexilinea sp.
GAGCTGCTCTTACCGCTTTTTCGTTGGGCTGAGTTGAATAAAGACAGTGAGGAGTGAGGAGATAAGCGCTCGACACTCAAGTACCCGCTCCCCACGCGAAGCGTGATCTACCTTCCCCTCATAGGGGCGGCTGCTGACGCAGTCCCCCTTCCCCTCATAGGGGAAGGTTTTAGCGCGGTCGATATTGAGGTTTGACTGCGAATGTCGGGCGCAGCTGTCCACTGTCCACTGACCACTGTCAACTCCTCACTCCTCACTCCTAACTCCTCACTCCAAAAACCACCTCCCCCGGCGCGTCTGTATGTTCCCCGAGGGATTTCTCCATCCACAGAATGTCATACCAGCGGGCGAATTTATATCCGACGGCATGGAATGTCCCCACCGGGCGGAAGCCCATTTTTTCATGGAATTTCGGGCTCGCCTTCGTCAGGTAGGGATCGCAGTCCGTCCGCGGGGAAGCTATGCAGGCGGTCAGGTTCAGGATCCCCATCGCGCGCAGCGAATCCTCCAACGCCGTGTACAGCGCGGAGCCGATTCCACGGCCGCGTACGTCTTCGCGAAGGTAGACCGTCGTCTCGACGGTGCGGTCGTAAGCACGGCGGTCGATGAAGGTGCCGGCGTAGGCGTAGCCGAGAATCCGGTCGTCATCATCCACGGCTTTGAGGTAGGGGTATTTCGCAGTCACGGCGGCAATCCGTCCGCGGAATTCATCCACCGTGGGCGGTTCCAATTCGAATGAGACGGCGGTCTTCGTCACGTACGGAGCGTAAACCGCGAGCAGCTCTTCGGCGTCATCAAGGGTAACGGGCAGGATCTTCATGCCTTAATCATACCGCCGAACGGGCGGCGAATCATGATAGAATTGAGACGAACATACAATCATCGGAGGCGCGATATGAACTACAAAGAAGAGGATGTTGAATTCACCGGCTGGGCCAGCGGCGGGAACGCGTTGGGCAAGCTCAAAGACGGCCGCGTCGTCTTCGCCGGGAAGGTGCTGCCGGGTGAACGCGCCCGCGTCCGCTATGCCGACCGCGAAGCGCGTTTTATCTCCGCGGAGGTCACGCGTCTCCTGACCAAATCCCCCATGCGGATCGAGCCGCGGTGTCCGCTTTTCGGAAGCTGCGCCGAATGCCGCCTCCAGATTCTCGAATACCCGGACCAGCTCCACGCTAAGCGCGAGGTCCTTCTGGATCACCTCACGCGGATGGCGGGCGTCGCGAACGCCGCGGAGCTCCTCCCGAAGATGCTCCCCGCCCCGTCCGAATGGAATTGGTCCCGCGACCTGCGTCTGTGGCTGGACAGCGAGGGGAATTTCTGTCTGCCGGATGAGCGCGGCGGCGGCCTCAAGCTCGAGGCCTACTGCCCGATCGCGGCGGACTGCCTCAACGACAGCCTGGCGTCGTTCACGTTCGAACCCGACAGCGGCATCAGGGAATTGGAATTCCGCGCCGGGGACGACGACGACATTCAGCTCATCCTCCGCGGCGATTCCGAGAAGCCGGAGGACGAGATGGAGAACAACACCGATATTTCCGTCGTCTACGCCGGGCCGAGCGGTTCGTACGTAATGTCGGGCGTCAGCACCCTGTGCCAGACGGCCGCGGGCGTCCGCGTGTGCGCTTCGGACAGCAGTCCCTTCCTGCGCAATCCCGCCGCCCTCGACGTCATCTGCAAGGCCTTGGAGCCCATCCTCGGCGATATGAATGACGTCACCGTCCTTGACATTCACTGCGGGACCGGCTTCTGGGCCCGTTGGCTCGGCGCGCGCTGCAAGGCGCTGAACGGCGTGATGGAGGATGAATACCTCGTCGAGGACTTCGCCTATAACCTTGACGACCTCGACAACGCCTCCCTGTACATCGGCGCGATCCAGGAAATCCTCGGCGGCCTGCCGGTTCCCGAGCGCGAATGGGTATGGATTGAAGGCGGGAAATCCGGCTTGACCGAGCCCGAGCTCCGCGCCCTGTGCGTCCGTTCGCCGGAGAAAATCTTCTATCACAGCGAAGACCCCGCCATCCTCGCCCGCGACCTCCGCCGCCTCCTCGACCTGAATCGGCGCCTCGATACAGTCATCTCCTACGACCCCGCTCCGCAAACCCCGGAAATTGCCGCCGTGGCGATGCTGAACTGACAGTGAGGAGTTAGGAGTTAGGAGTGAGGAGTTAAGCGCTCGCTGCTCGAAGTCCCGCCCCAACTTCAAGCTAAATAACACAAGCGTCCGATAGTTGAAAGTCTGCTTCAATTATCGGACGTTTTTTATCTCCACTCTCCACTCTTCACTCTGTCTATTCGGGGAAGGGGGACCGCTTGCGGTGGATGAGGTGACCCGCGAACCCGCTCCCCTTCGCGGAGCGTCAATAAAATCGAAGAGTGCGGCACACCGCACTCTTTCAATAACTCCTAACTCCTCACTCCTAACTCCTCACTGTATTGTATAATTAACCCCATAATTCCCCCGAACAGGAGGCACCGTATGAACGCCGAATATTGTCAGCTTTTAACTTCCATCCGGGCGGGCGAACCCGTGTTTTGGGAAAATCATGAACTCGCCCCCGACCCGCGAAGCACGGACGCCGAGGACGCCATGCATGACGCCGAGGCACGGCTCCGCCGGTTCGCGCCTTGGATCGCGGCGCGCTTCCCGGAGACGGAAGGCGCCGGCGGGATCATCGAATCCCCGCTGTCGGAAATCCCGGCAATGGCGGCCGCCCTTTCGGCGAAGTGGGGCATCCCGGTGAACGGCCGCGTCCTGCTGAAGCGCGACGACAGCCTCCCGGTGAGCGGATCCGTCAAGGCCCGCGGCGGCATTTATGCCGTCCTCAAGCACACCGAGGAACTCCTGACCGCGGCGGGATTGCTTGACTTGAATGACAACTACCGCAAGATCGCGGAGGAACCCGCCCGCGGCTTCCTTGCCGGGAAGAAGCTGGCCGTCGGCTCCACGGGGAACCTCGGCCTGAGCATCGGCATCATCGGCGCCGCGCTCGGCTATCGGACCTCCGTCTACATCTCCCGCGAAGCCCGGCAGTGGAAGAAGGACCTGCTGCGCGCCAAGGGCGTCCGCGTCGTCGAATCCACGAAGGATTACGAGGCCGCCGTTGCTCAGGGACGCGCGGAGTCCGAGGCCGATCCCGACAGCTATTTCATTGACGACGAACGCTCCGTGGACCTCTACAACGGCTATTCCACGGCCGCGCTTCGATTGAAGGAACAGCTTGCCGCGGCGAATGTTACCGTCGACGAAGATCATCCGCTGTGCGTGTATCTGCCCTGCGGTGTCGGCGGAGGCCCCGGCGGCATCACCCAAGGACTGAAACAAATCTACGGCCGCGCCGTCCGCTGTTACTTCGCGGAGCCCGTGCAGGCGCCGTGTATGCTCCTCGCCATGGCGTCCGGGAAGGGGGCGGGGATTTGCTGCGCGGATGCCGGGCTGAACGGCATTACCGCCGCGGACGGCCTCGCCGTTACCCGCGCCTCCGAGCTTGTTTGGGAGCGGATGCGGACGATTTTGGACGGCTGCCTGAGCGTTCGCGACGGGGAGCTCTTCGAGTACCTGCGGCTGCTGAACGACAGCGAGGGCATTCGCATCGAGCCCAGCGCCTGCGCCGGCTTCCGCGGCATCCGCGAGATCGAGTCCCGCTCCGTCCCGCACGCGGCCCACCTCGTCTGGTCCACCGGCGGCGGGATGGTGCCTGAGGGGGAAATGCTGGGATACTTGAATACAACGAACGAAATCCGGGAGTAGGAATATGAAAGGAAATGCAAGCACAATATGCGAAATTCTTGATGGGAACCAAAAAAGATTCGTAATTCCCGTCTACCAGCGCAAATACAGTTGGAAACAAAACAATTGCAAGCAGTTGTTCAACGATCTGGTCACTGTTGTAAAAGAGCACCGCAACAGTCACTTCTTCGGCAGCATCGTCTCTGCCAATGAATCAGGAGCCCACAGCACCTATATCATTATCGACGGTCAGCAGCGGATCACAACTATTTCCCTGCTCCTCTTGGCAATGGCGGATTTGCTCGACAATGGAGAGCTTAAATCCAAAGAAAAAAACCTTTCGTCGGATATTCGAGACAGTTATCTCAAATCAACCTCAAAAAATATTATTAAATTAAAACTGACCGAAGAAGACAGTCCGGCTTACGAAAACCTTTTTGAGAAAGACAAGGATGAGCAGTACAACAAGTCCGATTTGTTTGGAAATTACAATTATTTTGTAAGCAGACTGCGGGAGATGAATATCAGTATCGATGAGCTATATGACGCTGTCAAGAACCTGGAAGTCATTGATATTGTACTGCAAGAAGGTGATGACGCGCAGTTGATTTTCGAGAGTCTCAACTCAACCGGCTTGAGACTGTCGGAAAGCGATAAGATTCGCAATTATATTCTGATGAATAAATCAGAAGCCGATCAAAATAAATTCTACAAAAACTATTGGCAAACGATACTCAAAGTCACCAAAGACGGCACGGATTGGTTCATTCGAGACTATCTCAGCGTGAAGACCTTGGTCACGCCGATAATCTGGAACATCTATCAGCCGTTCAAAGAGTACGCCGCTGATAAGCCCACGGAAGAGCTTCTGTCTGATATGACCGGCTACGTGAAACGTTACCACAAGCTGCTTGGTGAGAAGAACACCGGGAGCAAAAAGCTGGATAAAACGATCAGGCGCCTGAATTATATGGGCACCGGCGTGACCCGTCCGTTCCTGCTTGAGGTGCTGCGCCTGAACGAAGAAGGCGTTCTCAGCATGGAGGAGACCGAGAAAATCTTTGACTTGGTTGAGAGCTACGTCTTCCGCCGAGCGGTGTGCAACATCGCGGCGAACAGCATGAACAAAACTTTCCTCCGTCTGCATTATGAGATCGTCAGCCTGGACGGCACGACCGACCGGTATTTTGATAAATTCAAGTACGTCATGCTGCAGAAGCAGAGCTACTCTGCTCATTTCCCAAAGGATGGGGAATTTATCCGTGAATTTTCCACCCGTGATATGTTCAATACGAACCGCTGTGCTTACGCGCTGGAACGACTTGAAACATATAGATCGCTTGAAGCCGCGGATAACATTCTTAACCGCATTGGCAAGGATTTCTCGATTGAGCATATCATGCCGCGAACCCTCAGCCCGGAATGGGTCAAAGAATTAGGCCCGGATTACGAGCGCGTTCATGAGGAATGGGTGAACCGGATCGGCAACCTGACCTTGACCGGGTACAACAGCCAAATGAGCAACCTCTCGTTCCAAACGAAGAAAAAGAATGGGTACAAAGACAGTGCTTTCTTGTTGAATCACTTCGTTACCGAACAGGAGACATGGGACGAAGATGTTATGAAGGAGCGCACCGAGCTTCTGATGAAGAAGGCGTTGGACATCTGGCGTTATCCCGAGACGACCTATGAGCCCGAAGAGAAGTACTTGGAATCCTTTACGCTGGGGAATGAGGACTTTTACGCGACCGGGAAGAAGATTGCTAAGTTCAGCTTCCAGGGTCAGGAAGAAACGGTTTCGAGTTGGATTGACATGTATCTGCGCGTCGTGCGGATTCTGTATTCAAAGGATCCGAGCATTTTGACCGAAGCCGCTTTACATCCCGAGGAATATAAAAATCTCAAGGGATATTTCGGCACCCAAAAAGGTTATTTTATCGAAGAGTTCGCTCTTTCGGATACGATTTTGGCGGAGCGGCATTTAACGAATGTCGAAAAGATGAATGTTCTCCGGCGGGTTTTCAAACTTTACGGAGAGGATCCCGAAGATCTTGTGTTTTATTTAGCCTCCGATGAAGGCAGCGAAGTCGATGACAAAGATTCAAATTACCGGCAGTATTGGGAATTGGCATTGCCCCGCATCAAAGAGCAATTCCCCGAACCGGACGAACTGTTCAAATTATCGAAAGCCTCGCACAGTCGTTCCAAAGACAGCAATACCGGAATCAAGGGAATCGGCTTAGTTGTCCGCTCTCGCCCCGATTGGTGTTCGGTCAGCCTCTATCTCGGCCGAGGCAAGGAGGAAAACGAGGCGCTTTTTGATTGGCTGTTCAAGCGCAAAGAGGAAATCGAGAATAAATTCGGCGCGGCCTTGATCTGGAAACGCCTGAACAATAACAACGCGTCGACGATCTCGTTCGAATGCCACGACTTCGGCGTGTCCACACCGGAGCGCTGGCCGGAGATGGCGGAGTTCCATGCCGAAAATTCCCGCCGGCTGTTCGATACCTTCATGCCCTATCTGCGGGAGTACTTCAAGAATGAGGTGTAGAGCAGTTAGGAGTTAGGAGTGAGGAGTTAGGAGTTAATGATGCCCGATACGGGAGGAAAACCTCCCTTATCGGGCGTTCATTTTAAAACGCTCCGCGTGGGGATTGCCCGGCTCCGGGCAGGCGAGCGAAGCATTGCCGCGGTGCCCGACATTCGCAGTCACGCCCACTTTTCCGGGCGTTAAGGCCTTCCCCTCATAGGGGAAGGTAAAAGCGCGGCCTAAAGGGAATGGGTGCTCGAGTGTCGGGCGCCTCTATTGACTATTGACTACTGACTATTGACTCTCTCTTCTTCACTCTTTAATAACAAGAATTCCTCCCACCCCGGCCGATTATGCTATACTTAAACTATAGGTTTATGCAAATTTATAACCAATAAAACAAAGGAAAATAAAATGCAGCTTTACGGAGATATCAAGCTTTACAGCGGAAACGGCAACCTTCCCCTTGCTGAAAAAGTAGCGAATTATCTGGGCCTGGAGTTATGCGACCGGGAGATCATCGAATTCCCGAACGAGAACCTGTTCGTCAAGTTGGGCGGCAGCATCCGCGGGCAGGACTGCTTCGTGATCCAGTCTACCTCCCGTCCCGTTAATCGCAATTTAATGGAGCTGCTCATCCTGCTGCAGACGCTTTATCTTGACTCCGCGGCCCGCACGACGGCCATCCTGCCGTACATGTGCTACGCCCGATCCGACAAGAAAGACCAGCCCCGAGTCCCGATCACCGCGCGCCTTGTCGCTCAGATGATCGAAATCGCCGGCGCCAACCGCTACATCCTCGTCGATCTCCACGCCGACCAGATCCAGGGCTTCTTCTCCATCCCCGGCGATACCCTCACCGCGTATCACCTCATGACCGAGAACCTTCGCATGAAGCTCTACAACATGGATGACCCGGTCGTCGTCTCCGCGGATCTCGGCTTCGCCAAGCGCGCCCGCCGTATCGCGGAAAACCTTGACACCCCGCTCTCCTTCATCGAAAAGCGCCGCACCGGCAACGATGCCAAGGCCAAGGCCCTCTCCGTCATCGGCGACGTTGACGGCAAGGACTGCATCCTCTGCGACGACGAAGTCGACACCGGCGGCTCCATGTCCAACGACATCAACCTCCTCTTCGCCAACGGCGCGAAATCCGTGACCGTAAACTTCGTCCACCCGGTCTTCTCCGCCCAGGCGGTTGACAAGCTCGCCGCCACCAAGGCGAATGAGTTCATCACCACCGATACCATCGTCATCCCGGATGACAAGATGGCGAAATTCGGCGGACGCCTTTCCATCGTCTCCATTTCCACCCTGCTCGGCGAAGTCATCTCCCGCGTCAACCGCGGTACCTCCGTCGGCAGCCTCTTCCACGAATAACATGCCCGAACTGCCCGAAGTCGAGACCATCGTCCGGTCCCTTCGCGCGGGCGGCATGACAGGCGAACCCATCATAAATCGACAGATCAGCTCTGTCGATTTATTTAATCCGAATACCCTCGTCTTCAACGGCACCCCGGCGGAATGCTCCGCCGCTCTCAACGGCCGCGTGATTCTTTCCGTGGACCGTCGGGCGAAGTATATCAATATCGCCACCGACGGCCCGCGGATTCTCATTCACCTGCGGATGAGCGGCGACCTCCGCCTCGAGACCGAAGCGGGGCATGAAATTCAAAAGCACGACCGCCTCGTCATCCGCTTCGCCGACGGGACGCGATTGGCCTTCAACGACGTACGGAAATTCGGCCGCGTTTGGGTGACGGACGATCCCGACTCCGTCCTCGGGGATTTGGGCGTCGAGCCCCTCGGCGATGAATTCACGGCGGAGAAGCTGCGCGGACTGCTGTCGAAGAAGCACGTCCCGATCAAAACCGCCCTGCTCGACCAGCACCTGATCGCCGGGATCGGGAATATCTACGCCGACGAATCCCTGTTCGCCGCCGGGATCCGCCCCGACCGCCCGGCCTGCGACGTTTCGGCGGACGAATGCGCCCGCCTCCGCGGCTGCATCCGCGAGACGCTGACCGCCGCGATTGCCCACAACGGCTCGAGCTTCGATTGGGCCTACAAAGGCGGGCATTTCCAGAACGAATTCAAAGTCTACCAAAAAGAAAACACCCCCTGCCCGGTGTGCGGCACTCCCATTCAGCGGATCGTGCTCAACCAACGCGGGACGCATTTCTGTCCGAAGTGCCAGGAGTAAGTCAATAGTCAATAGTCAATAGTCATGTTCTGACCCCCGAAAGTTTGACCAAAAATCAAACAATTGGAGGTCAGTTTTTTATATGACAAAATACAACTTTGAACTCAAGAAAAAGATTGTTGAGGAATACGAGAACGGCGACAACAGCTACCAAAAGCTGGCGGCAAGATATGGCGTATCAAATCCCAGCATTATCACGAGATGGGTCGCGAATTATCGCAAATTCGGTGATGAGGGATTGATTTGCTCAAAACAGAGGAAAGAATACTCTTTTGAAGAGAAGCTGTACGTGGTAGAGTTATATCAATCAAGCGGTCTTTCAATGCAGGAAGTAGCGCTGCAAGTCGGAATGGCAAACCCTACAACAGTAAACTATTGGGTGAGCCTGTACCGAGTGGCAGGCCCGGAAGCATTGAAAACTCCGGAGAAAGGGGGCCATAGGATGTCCAAAAAGCTCAAAAGTAACGGTAAGAAAAAACATTCAAAAGACTGCGTGAATATAACTCCTGAGCATGTTCAAGATTTAGAGAGAAGGCTGCACAAATTAGAAGTCGAGAATGCAATTTTAAAAGAGGTCAGGAGACTGTATTTAGAGGACGAAGCCAAAATGAGAGAATGGCACGAATCATCTACAGTCTCCGAGGAAAATTCAAACTGAAAGATCTTCTCTTATGTACCGGCTTGTCAAGGCAGACATACTCAAATTGGAAAAAACGAATAGAGCAAGCCGATCCGGATCAAGAGATATTAGAAAAGATTTTGGAAATTCGCAAAGAGCACAAGGATTATGGGTATCGAAGAATAACTGCCGAACTGCATAGACGGGGAATAATAATAAACAAAAAGAAAGTTCAACGCATTATGCAGGAGCATAACTTGCAGGTAAAAACTTTTACCAGGAAGAGCAGAAAATACCGCTCTTACAAGGGAAAAGTCGGAACTGTTGCGCCTAACCTGATTGAAAGACAATTTGATACGCCCGTCCTGCACCAGAAGATTGCTACGGACACAACGGAGTTTAAGTACTATGAAGTGGATGCTGACGGTCGAATGATAACGCATAAACTGTACCTGGATGCGTTTCTTGATATGGGCAACAATGAAGTAATCAGCTACAGTATGGATAAACATCCTTCGTACAAAAACGTGTTGACAGCATTAGAACAAGCAATACAAGTAACATCGGACTGTCCCTACAGAAGGATATTTCATTCCGATCAGGGCTGGGTCTACCAAAAGCATCCTTACACCCACCGACTCGAAGATGAAGGTATTTTCCAATCCATGTCTCGAAAGGGGAACTGTCTCGATAACGCAGTTATGGAGAATTTCTTCGGTCTGCTCAAGCAGGAGATTTATTATGGCGTCGTTTACCACAGCTACGAAGAGCTGGAAACGGCTATAAAAAAATACATAAAGTATTACAATGAGGATAGGATCAAAGAAAAGCTTGGTTGGCGGAGCCCGGTAGAATACCGGCTCATGCGTTGCGCCATGGGAAATGGATCGGTGAGCTTAGAGAAAAAATAGCGAGTAAACATCTGCAAGCATCCTTCTCAATGGCTTCCCGGGGCTCTGCCCCGGACCCCGAGGTTTAGCGCTTTGGATCACGGGAAGGCGGCAGCGCTTCGCGCTAAAAAAGGCGGCAAAATCAATGCCGCCTTCCCATGATTGGATCGGCGCTCGGGTCGCTCCTCAGCGTTGCCCTATCCTCCGTCCATGCTGATAAGTGTAACATGATTTGTTTTGGGTTTCATTGCTCGACATGGGGTACACTTAATCAAGCTCTTAGCTGTAAAAAAGCGAGACAGCCGAAGATGTCTCGCTAAAAAGTCAAACTTTTTGGGGTCACTACA
>CAVIKW010000070.1:0-10286 GCA_963643375.1 Flexilinea sp.
CTTGTAGGAGAAGGGGGACCGCGTTAGCGGTGGATGAGGTCTGCGATAGCCACGAACGCCCGACATCCAAAGTCTCGCCACAATTAATGAGCGCGTATTGTCCTTCCCCTTGAGGGGAAGGGGGACCGCTTGCGGTGGATGAGGTGACCCGCAGACCCGCTCCCCTTCGCGGAGCGTAAAACTAAAATCGAAGAGAGCAGCATGGGCAAAGCCCGCGCTGCTCTCTTTCAATAACTCCTAACTCCTCACTCCTAACTCCTCCCTGTTTTCGTGGTATCATTACACTATGGAAAAAGGCATGGACAAAGATATTCTGTTTTCCCTCATCCTCCCCGCCTACAACGAGGAATTGCGGCTGCCGGACTGTATGGAGAAGGCCGCCGGGTTCGTCGCGTCTCGGGAGGAGCCCATCGAAGTCATTATCGTCGAGAACGGATCGAAGGACCGGACTTACGAAATGGCCTGCGAGTACGCGAATCGGTATCCGTGGCTGACTGTCCTGCGTGAGACGAAGCCCGGCAAGGGCAACGCCGTCCGGCGCGGGATGTTGGAAGCGCACGGCCGCTACCGCATGTTCGCGGATGTCGACTTCTCCATGCCGGTCGAGGAACTCGATCACTTCATCCCGAAGGACGGCAAGACGTATGATGTCGCCATCGGTTCGCGCGAAGCGGAGGGCGCCGTCCGCTATAATGAACCGGCCTCCCGCCACTTCACCGGCCGCGTCTTCAACCTCATCGTGCGCATCCTCGCCGTGCCGGGAATCCATGACACCCAGTGCGGGTTCAAAAGCTTCTCCGCCGAAGCCGCGGAAAAACTCTTCGGCATGCAGCTCATCGACGGCTGGGCCTTTGACGCGGAGGTGCTCTTCCTTGCCCAAAAATGCGGCTATAAGATTGAGGAGGTCCCCGTGCAGTGGTACTACGACGGCAACTCCAAAATCAACGTTGCCAAAGACTCCCTCAATATGTTCCGCGAACTCCTGCAGATCCGTAAGAACTACAACGAGGGCCGTTATCCCATCAACAAATGAAGACCGATCCGACGCTTGAATTCGAGGAAGCCTTGTGGAAACAGGGCTTTTTTCATGTCGCGGGAATTGATGAAGCCGGACGCGGCTGCTGGGCGGGACCGGTTGCCGCGGGCGCGGTAATTCTCCCCGCCGATCCGGATATTCTGAACACGCTCAACGGCGCGCGGGACAGTAAAATGATGACCCCCTCCGAACGGGAGCGGATGTATTCCGTCATCACCGAACACGCCCTGACCTGGGCTGTCGGCGAGGCGGATAACACGGAGATTGACCGCGTCGGCATTCTCAACGCCACCAAGAACGCCATGAAGCGCGCCATCGCGGCCCTCAATCCCGAACCGGTTCACCTGCTCATTGACTACGTCCGCCTGCACGACGTCACCATCCCGCAGACAGGGATTAAACACGGCGACGCGGTCTCCTTGAGCATCGCCTGCGCGTCCATTCTCGCCAAGGTGACGAGGGACCGCTGGATGACAGAGACCGCGGCGCGGCTTTACCCGGAGTACGGGTTCGACCGTCACAAGGGATACGGCACGAAGCAGCATCAAGCGGCGCTGGCCGAGTACGGCCCCTGCCCGCTGCATCGCTTGAGCTTCAAACCCCTCGCGGACGACCTGACGTTGTTTTAGAAGGATTTCGACACCGAGATGCCCGCCTGCGCGCCGGAAGCGGCGGAGACGACCACCTGACGGTAGAGCTTATCCACGGACTCACCCGCGGCGTACACACCGGGGACGGAGGTCTGCATGTCGGGGCCGACTTTGATGACGTCGTTCTCGATCTCCACCTTCCCCGCGAAAATGTCGGTCACGGTCCGCGTCCCGACGAAGACGAAGATGCCGTCAAACGGGATGACGGATTCTTCCTCCGTGAGCTTGTTCTTCACCTTCAGCCCGGCGACCTTGCCGTTCTCCCCAATCACTTCCAACGGAACCGTGTTCCACAGAAAATCGATCTTCGGGTTGGCGAACGCCTTCTCCTGCACGACCTTCTCCGCGCGGAGCGTATCGCGGCGGTGAATGATCGTCACCGAATCGGCAAAGCGGGTCAGGAAATCCGCCTCTTCGACCGCGGAGTTGCCCCCGCCGACCACGGCGACTTTCTTCCCGCGGAAGAACGCGCCGTCGCAGGTGGCGCAATAGGAGACACCCGCGCCGGTGAATTCCTTCTCGCCGGGGATGTTCATCAACAGGTGCTGCGAACCCGCGGCGATGATGACGCGTTCGCATTTGAAAATACGGCGGGAGGTCTCAACGGTGAACGGCTTCTCCGCGAAGTCCACGGAGCTGACTTCGTCGTAAACCAACTCCGCGCCGAACTTCTCCGCCTGTTCCTTGAACTTATCCATCAGTTCCCCGCCGCTGACTGCCTCAACGAAGCCGGGATAATTCGCGATGTCGGCCGTCAGGGATGCCTGGCCGCCGAAGGTTGAGCCGCTGATGACGACCGGCGCCAGGCCGGCGCGGGCGGTATAAATCGCGGCGCTCAGTCCCGCGGGACCGGAGCCGATGATGACGACTTTACATTCGCGCAGTTTTTTCTCTCTTGCCATAACTCATTCTCCTTGTTCGGCGGGAACATTCCCACCGCCGAGCAGCGCGTCAAGCGCCGCGCCCGAGGCGGTGACATTCCCTTCAAGTGTGTTGATCAATGCCTCATCCGCCGCGATCAGCAGCGTCCCGCCGATCCGTTCCATACGGACAACGCAGAAGCTGTCAATCTCCGGCAGGTCGGTCCGCGCCAGAATCTCCTCATAAATCGGGTCGAGGTCCTCCGTCTCCCGTGAGGCGGCAATCTCCGCGGCCTTCGCCATGATGAGGAAAGTGTCCGGGCCGGTGAAGGTCACATCCGCGGAATAGGCGCTGCCTTCCTCGTTATAGACGTGATCCACGGTCTTGACCCGCAGTCCCTTGTAAACCGCCCCGCCGAGGGCGTTGGCGGGCGACTTCAGCAATTCCCGGCTGTCGGGGGTGAGCAGCTCCGCCGCGTGCGGTACGTCGCCGGCGTTGAGATACCCGGTGAAGCGCTGCATCAGCGCCATGACCTCGTCGGCATCCGGTGCCTTGACAGCGTTATGAACAATCACCGCGGCAATCGTCCCGAGGATCAGCCCGGCGATGAGAAATCCCAAAAGGATGCGTCGTTCTTTACTCATGTTCCTCCGTGAAAACCTCGGCATCGGTGCAGGTATCGAAGATCATGCCGAGGAAGTCCGCGCGTTCGTCTTCGGTCAGGAAGCGGGGGCGGGAATAGTTCTCGAGGGTGATGGTCTCGAGCTGCGAACCGATGTAACGGTTGTCGTAAAAATAATGACGGTCGAAGAAGGACGTCCGTTCCACGTCCGACATCTGGTCGAAGAAGAGATTGCCGAGGCCGAAGTGGATGAAGGTATCGCCGACGAAGGTCATTCCCTGCGGGATGTGCGCCTGCGAACCGGAGACGATGACCGGCGCGGCCTCGCGGGCGATTTCGTAAAAGTCGTGGCTCTGCAGGGCGGGGACGTCATAATTGACCCATTCGAGGTGCTGGAAGGTCACGATCGGCAGCCAGCCGTCGGCCTTGAGCTCCGCGATCTGTTCCTTCATCTTCTCGAGGTCGCAGACCGCCGCGCCGGGGTGTTCGTCCGCGGCCCAGATGCCGTCCGGGCCGATGGCATTGCAGCCGAGGAAGGCGAGCTTATTGCCGTTGTGCTCGATGAGGAGCGGCGCCTGCGCCTCCTCCTGCGAACGCCCGCCTCCGTAAACCTTCATGCCGGCGTCGTCATACATATCGAGGGAATAGAGGAACGCGTCGTAACCGTAGTCGAGGTTGTGATTCCCGGTCAGCTCGATAATGTCCGCGCCGACTTCCTCGAGCACGGCGAAATACGAGGGATCGGAACAGAAACGCTGTTCGCGGCGGAGGGGATTGCCGGGCGGACAGTCGGGGGTGAACGAGGATTCATTCGAGATGTGCGTCAGGTCGGAACGGCGAAGGGTTTCGCCGATCTCTTCCGTCGGGACGAGCAGGCCGTCGGTCTCCATGTGATACGCGAGGTACCGCGACATCGCCGTGGTCCCGGTCAGGGTCAGGGAGGTAAGCTTATCGGGGTCGAAGTTCGATTCTTCGCCTTCGGGCAGGGGCAGGCTGAGCGCGTACGTCTCGGGGTCGAAGTCAAACGAATACGGACTGACCCCGTCAACGGCGATCACCTTCCAGCGCGGGTCGAGCTCCTCGAATGGAATCACCGCCCACACTCCATCGTTCTCCCAGGCATAGCGCAGCAGCTCGTCCGCGTCCATGACGGTGACATTCGCGTAGAACGGCAGCATCCCATACGCCCGAATGAAGGCATCCCGCGTCTCCGGACTCATGACCAACTCGCCGAACGCGGAGGTCCGCCCGCCGTAGATGAATGCGTTCAATTCGTCGGAGGTGACGGAATCCGTGACGGTAAAATAAGGCGCCGCGAGCACATACACGTACTCCGCCGCGCTGCATACCGAGACGGAGAGCGCGATGCACAAGAGGGAGAGGAATACCGAAATTCGTTTCATATGGTTTCATTATCTCATAAAAAAGGAAAAACGAGGGCCCGGAGATTAGTGACCGGTGACCGGTGTCAAGAGACCAGAGACCAGAGACCGGATAACGTAATTGGAGTGGGTCTTCGAATATTGGCACTCTTTTCTTCCTGCAGATGAATTATTGCTTTCCCGGTTGGAAGTTATGCCCATTAATGTTATCCGGTCTCCGGTCTCTGGTCTCTTAACTCCACTCTCCACTCTCCACCCTCCACTCTGTCTTTTCCCTGCTATAATTAACCCCGGAACATACGAACCGGAGGAATATTATGACTCATCTGCCGTACGGACTATGGAAGGGACTCATCGACCCGGAGCTCGTCGCGAATCGAGCGCGGATCTCTACATTGAACTGGAGCGAGGGCGGGGCCGCCCTTTGCTTTACCGCCAAGAGCGGGCTTTTCCGTAAGCGCGCCGGGCAGCCGCTCGTCCGCGTGCCGATGGAGACGCCCGTCTACGGCAACGTCGGCTACGGAGGCGGGGACTTCACCGCGCGCGGCGATACCGTCATCTTCTGCTCCGGCAGTGACGGACTGTTCCGCCTGGCCAAGGATTCCTCGAACCCCATCCCGCTGACGAATGACCGCTTCGACCGCTGCAGCCCGGTTATCAGCCCGGACGGCAAAGCCGTCGCGTATATCACCTCCGACGGGGAGCACGACCAAATCGCCCTCCTCGACTTACAGGGATACGCCTGGCCGAAGCTGTGGATCAAGGGCGCGGATTTCTACATGCAGCCCGAATGGAGCCGCGACGGCCGTTACTTCGCCTGGGTCGAATGGGATCATCCGCAGATGCCTTGGACGGGCGGCCGCGTGATGCTGGCGAAAGTCGACCCCGAACGGAAGGTCATCACCGAAACAATCTGCGTCGCGGGGCGGGACGGAGCCCCGGCTTCGCAGCCGCATTTCTCCCCCGATAACCGCCGCCTGGCGTTCATCACGGCCGCGGGCGATTGGGAATCCCTCTGCACCTACGACCTGACGAGCGGAGAGACCCGCGGCGTCATTCTCGGGGACGGATTTTACCTCGCGGAACCGGCATTCAGCCAAGGGAACAATTCCTACGGCTGGTTCGCCGACAGCAAACGAATCGCGTACACCCGCATCGCGGGCACCGTCTCCGAAATCTGGGTCAAGAACCTCGAAGCCGGCACCGACTCCCGCGTCTCCCCGACGCATCTCACCACCTTCGAACAGGTCCGCGTCGCCGATGACGGACGGATTGCCGCTGCTGCCGCCGGACCGCTGGACTTCTCCCAGGTCATCGTCATGGACGGACGCGGCGGTTATGAAGTGATCTACCGCGTCAACGACCTGAAGTTGGAGTCCTCCTTCGTCTCCGTCCCGCAAGAACTCACCTGGAAAGCCCGCGACGGCCAATCCGTTCACGCGCTTTATTACCCGCCCTGCAACCCCAACTACAGTTGGAACGGGCTGCCGCCCGCCATTGTGCAGATCCACGGCGGACCGACCGGTAAGGCGGATCAAAGCTTCTCCCCCGAGACGGCGTATTTCTGCTCCCTCGGCTACGCCTACATCCGCCTGAATTACCGCGGCTCCGCGGGCTACGGGCGCTCGTACCTCAACGCCCTCAACGGACATTGGGGCGAACTCGACACGGAGGACGCGGTCACCTTGGCGCGCTGCCTCAGCCGTGAGAAGCTTGCCGACCCGCGGCGTCTCATGATCACGGGCGGCTCCTCGGGCGGCTTCACGGTTCTCAACGTCCTCGCGCAGTATCCCGAAGTCTACAAATGCGGCGCCTCCCTTTACGGCGTCTCCGACCTCTTCGGCCTCTGCGCTTCGACCTGGAAGCTCGAACTCCATTACACCGAAAGCCTCGTCGGCAAACTCCCCGAGGCCGAGCAGAAGTATTACGATTGGTCGCCGCTCTACCACGCGGAGAACATTCAGGCGCCGCTGCTGATCTTCCAGGGGGACAAAGACAACGTCGTCCCGCCGTCTCAGTCCGAGAGCATCGCCGCCCGCGTCAAGTCTCCGCACGTCTTCAAGATGTACGAAGGCGAAGGCCACGGCTTCCGTAAACCCGAGCACATCAAGGATTACCTCGAGACGATGTGCCGATTCATGCAGACTTATTTGTAAAGAAAGAAGGAATCAATGATTATCGCCGTACCTTACAAGACCGGAGAAATCTTTCAGCACTTCGGCCACACCACGCTTTTCAAAATGTATGAAACCGAGGGCAATGACGTCCGCCTTTCGGAAGTGATCCCTGCCGAAGGCGGCGGTCACAGCGCGCTGGTGACCTTCCTTGCCGGGCATCACGTCGACGTCCTGATCTGCGGAGGGATCGGCGGAGGCGCCCGCGACGCGCTTGAGGAAGCCGGCATCAAGCTCTACGGCGGCGTATCCGGGAACGCGGACGCGGCCGTGGCGGACTTCCTCAACGGCACGCTGGTCTACGACCCCGACGTCCGCTGTTCGCATCATGACGAGGGCGAACACAATTGCGGTGAACACAGCTGCGGCGGGCATTGCCATTGATGATGGGAAAGCGTAACGCCCGCCTGAATACCGAACAAAAACGGACGCTGTTGATCCTCGTGATCATCGGCGTTCTGTATTTCTGCGCGCTCATCCCCGCGAACCTGACCGGCGCGGAGACCGCGGACATGCTCGAGGTCTTTGAGGTGGACGAATACGCGCAATACCCGCACCTCATCCGCATGCTGACGCCGGGCGATTCGCTCTATCAGACGCTGCGGAACTTCTTCATCTACCTGCATTATTACTACGGCTACCCGTTTTACTTCTGGTCGGCAATCTTCGTCCTGCCGCTGAAGCTCATCCCCGGCGTCTTCCCCGACAACACCCGCGTCATCGTCTGCGTCCTGCGGCAATGTATCAGCGTTCTGCCGGTGATCCTTTCCGCCGGGCTGCTGGTGTGGATCACGACGCGCTTCAAACGAACCGTGACCGCCGTTCTCTTGGATGTGCTCATCCTGACCATGCCCGCGGTGCTTCAGAATGATTTCTGGTGGCATCCGGATTCGCTCTCGCTGTTCTTCCTCACGCTGACGTTCTTCTTCCTGGACCGCGGCCGCCTGCGCTGCGGGAGGGATTTCCTCTTCGCGGCGGCTGGGTGCGGCGCGGCGATCGGGACGAAGTACCTCGGCTTGTATTTCTGCCTCGCGGTGCCGGCGTACCTGATCTGCGCCCGCGTTCACGGGAGCATCTCGACGAAGCGGATGTTCGCCGCGGCGGGACTGTTCCTCGCGGTGATGGCGCTCTTCATCCTCGTCTCCGATCCGCTGCTGCTGCTCCCGCAGGAACGCGCGGAAATCATCGCCACCATGAAGACGCAGACGGAGCTCTCGGGCGTCGGGATCTTCCTGCGCTACGACAGCGCCTTCCTGGAGGACGGACGCATCCCCGCCTGGCTGACGGAGAACTACCTGCGCCTGCCCATGCTGATCCTCGCAATTGCCGGCGTGATCCGCTGCATCATCCGCGCGGACGCGGAAGTTCGGACGATGGCAATCGTCACCGCCGTGTACATCGTCACGGCCTGCACGGTCAACCTGAACACCGCCGCGAAACGGCTGCATTACTTCCTGCCGATTCTGCTGCCCTTGAGTGTATGGCTCAGCTTCGGCCTGCCTCGTGAAGAACGGCGCCGCCGCGTTCTCGAAGCGCTGCTCTGCCTCTGCGTCGCCGTTCAGATCGGCGTGAACGTCAAAACCGACATCGGCCTTTATCAAACCCAGCTCACCCGCGAGGAAGATTCCGCCTCCATCGCGTTGTATCACACATTAGAGGACGAATACCTGCCGCTGCCCGAAGTCCCCGCGGAACGCATGACCCGTGTCTACCGCGATTGGAAAGCCTACTTCCCCGAACAGGAGGGATACGCCGTCAAGGTCGAGTGGGAATTGGCGGATCAATCCCTGATTGACGAATGGCATCCCGACCTGATCCTGCTGGACAAAGAGAACATCCGCGCCTACGGAACGGCCTCCGCCGTTGAGAACGCGGTGAACCCGGTCCGCATGGCGGGGATCTCCGCGTTCTACGCCTCCGCCGCGGAGAAATCCATCCCCGGGTACAGCTTCCTCTGCGAGAACAGCTTCGGCATGGTCTTCAAAAAGGACGCGGAATGAGTGACAAAATCCGCCTGACCGCCGAGACCGAGAACCGCCTCCCCGACCTGGAAGGGGGCGGCGAACGGATTCGCTTCTGTCCGAAGTGCGGGAGACCGATCCCGACTGACCGTCAGCTCTGTGTGTACTGCGAGGGCGAATCCGCTTCGCCTACTCGGCCGAAGCGTTCGATTCGGAGGAAAATATTCCTGCTCCTCGTCCTGATCGCCGCTCTGTTATTGCTCGCCCTCCCCGCCTTCCTGACCGGCGCCCGCCATTCCCCGACCCCGACGGCACCGTTGCCGGAGGGCACGGCGGTTGCGGTGGAGATCGTAAACTTCTGAAACAGTACGTTGCTCTTTGGAAAGCCAATACGTCAATTTCCATAGAAAGGAGATATGATGACAAACGAAAACAGCTTGAAATCCAACGCCGATGTTTCTTCGGTAATCCGAGAAATCAAGTCCGTGATGGACTCAGCCCGTAATAACGTCGCGAACCAAGTAAACACCGAATTGCTGAATGCTTATTGGAACATCGGGCGTATTATCTGTGAATACGAACAGACCCTGCCGGAGCGAGCGGATTATGGAAAACAGACGCTGCGTGTCCTTTCAAAAGAATTGACGAAAGAGTTTGGCAAAGGCTTTTCACGCTCCAATTTGCAGAATATGCGTCAGTTGTACTTAGCTTATCCAATTTGCCAGACAGTGTCTGGCAAATTGACTTGGTCGCATTATTGTGAGTTACTCTCAATTTCCGACCCGGATAAACGCAGTTTCTATGAAAAAGAGACTGTCAACTCCGGCTGGTCGGTACGGGAGTTGAAACGGCAGATCGAGACTTCTCTTTATGAAAGGCTGCTTCTTTCCAAAGGGAATGCAAACAAAGAGACCGTTCTTGCCCTTGCTCAAAAAGGTGTTGAACTGACCTCTCCGAGCGACATTATCAGAGACCCGTATGTTTTTGAATTTCTTGGTATTCCGGAAGACAAGCCTGTTATGGAGAGCGATTTAGAGAGAGCGCTTGTTCAGCAGATCGAAAAATTCCTGCTGGAACTTGGGCGCGGTTTTATGTTCGTCGGAACACAGCAGCGGGTTACACTCAACAATAACCATTACTATGTAGATATGGTCTTTTACAACAAACCGCTCCGCGCGTATGTACTGATTGAGCTGAAGACGACAAAGCTCCTCCCGGAAGCTGTCGGCCAGCTGAATATGTACCTCAATTATTACGCGGCGGAGGTCAACGATCCGGACGACAATCCGCCTATCGGAATCATCCTTTGCACGGATAAGACAAACGTGGAGGCTGAATACGCGCTCGGCGGGCTGTCAAACAACATTTTCGCGTCGCGCTATGTTCTGTATATCCCGGATAAGGAACAGCTGATCCAACAGGTGGAAGCTGTTCTGGAAAAATGGCACGGAAACGATTGATTGTGAATGTCGGACGTACGTTTTCACGCTCCGCGAAGGGGATCGGGTCTGCAGTTCACCTCATCCACCGCGAAAACGAGTGCGGAGAGTGGAGTTGGAATATCGCTTCGGAAGCGATTGACAGGGGAAGCAGCAAAGTC
>CAVIKW010000071.1:0-10190 GCA_963643375.1 Flexilinea sp.
GCGCGCCCGCCATTGCAATTCACGTTCCCCAACCGGGCACACTATTGCCTACTGACTATTGACTTCCTTTCCCGATTTTAGTCAAAAATTGCCGTTCTATATTAGAATTATTAAGGATAGAATTGCGCCGACGTATGGGCGCCGCGATGACCTTAAAGAAATGAGGCGAGATATGAATTCATTCACCGTCCGCGTACCCGCGACGACTGCCAATATCGGGCCCGGCTTCGACTGCCTGGGCATGGCACTGACACTTTGCAATGAGGCGGAGTTCTCCTTCGGCGGAGATGAACTCCGCGTTGAGATTGAGGGATTCAACCGCCTGACTTCCGCGGACCCGCGCGAGAATTTGATTTACACCACTTTCGCGGATACTCTGCTCGACCAAGGCATCGAGGTCCCTCAGGGGATGCGGATTCACTGCCGCAACAATGTCCCGATGGGCTCCGGGCTGGGGTCAAGCTCGACCGCGGTTGTGATCGGGCTCGCCGCGGCGAATGAATACGGTCAGCTCGGCATGGACAATGAAGCGCTGCTGAAGGCCGCGACTGCCATTGAGCATCACCCGGACAACGCCGCGCCCGCTATTTACGGCGGATTCGTCTCTGCGGCGATGGAGGAGGACGGTGAGATTATCGTCTGCCGGCATCCCGTGGCGGAATGGAACATGGCCGTGGTCGTGCCGGTCTTCAATCTGCTGACTGCCGACGCGCGGAAGGCGCTGCCGAAGTCGGTCCCGCTCGCGGACGCCATTTTCAACATCAGCCACACGCTGATGGTCATCGAGGCGCTCAAGAACGGCGACTTGGAACTGCTTCGCCGCGGAATGCGGGACCGCCTGCATCAATCTTACCGCTTCGCCCTGATCCCGGGCATTGAGGACGCCGCCAAAGCCGCCCATGAAGCGGGCGCCGCGTCCGGCATCTCCGGCGCGGGTCCGGGGGTGATCGCCTTCACCACCGGGGACGCGCAGCCGTACTTGGACATCATGGAGGCCGAGGTGCGCAAGCATCACGCCGAAGTGAACAGTTTCATCGTGAAGATCAGTCAGACCGGGCTTGAAGTCCGCTGAGCGCACGAATTGAATTGAGGAGAGAGAACCATGAGCAAGAAATTGATCCCCTTCCTTGCCGCGTCGGTCCTGCTGCTTGCGGGCTGCGGCGGGGAGAAATACGAACCCTTCAAACCGCTGTCTCAGGTCACGCCCGAAGCCGGGCGCGTTGAGGCAATCCAGGACGCCCTCGGCATGGAGAGCGCCGACACGTCCGTCTCCGTTTCCGTCTCCGGCGAAAGCGCTTCCGAAGAGAAGACCGCCGACACCGCGCAGTCGAGCTCCCTGCAGGACGATCCGTACTTCGCGGAAGTCGGCGAGATCGCGTCCG
The DNA here is from genome assembly GCA_963643375.1 of Flexilinea sp. Classification (GTDB taxonomy): domain Bacteria; phylum Chloroflexota; class Anaerolineae; order Anaerolineales; family Anaerolineaceae; genus Flexilinea. The sequence goes on from CAVIKW010000071.1 coordinate 1,383, forward strand.
ACGAATCCGCCTCCTCGGATGAAGACGTCAGCGTCTCCGTCTCCTTTGCCGCGGACGAAGACCCCTTCGCGGAGCCGACCGCCGAACCCGCGCCCGCGCAGCCGGTAACTATCCCGACCGTCGCGCAGGAGTTCACCGCGGTCAATCCCTACGGCACGAATGAAAGCGGCCAGACGACTTACACCCTGCAGGAGGGCGAGGACATTGTCTGCCTCGGCCGCCGCTTCGGCATCAGCGTCTCCCAGCTGCTTCAAATCAATAATCTCGAAGACGTCAGCAGCGCCGGCACCGGCAGCGTTATCACCCTGCCGAAGTCCGCGCAGCAGTGGAAAATGACCGACGGCTACGGCAACGTCATTCTCCAGCGCCACCCGGCCTATTACGTCGTGCAGTCCGGCGACACCATGTTCTCCATCGCCTGCGCGTACGGCAACGTCCGCCCCGAAGCCATCGCCGAGGGGAACGACATGAAGCTCGGCGAACCCCTGCAGCCGGGGACGCAGATTTACATCCCATGATCGATCCGAATACCTGTCCCGGCCTTGAGCTGCCCCACGGCAAGCTCCTCTACCCCGTCTACCTCCCGGACGCCACTTACGGCATGGTCCGCGCCGTTGACGCGGGCGACCTTGAAGCCTCCGGCGTGAACGGCGTCGTCATGAACACCTTCCACCTCATGCAGAAGCCCGGCAGCCTCGTCGTGCAGTCCCTCGGGGGCATGCACCGCATGAGCGGATGGAACCGCCCGATCATCACGGATTCCGGCGGCTTTCAGGCCTTCTCCCTCATCCGCGAGAACGCTTCATTCGGCAAGATGAACGAGGACGGCTTCGTCTTCTATCCCGAAGGCAGCAGCCGCAAGATCCAGTTCACCCCGGAGAAGACCGTCCAATTGCAGATGTCGTTCGGCACGGATGTCGTCATCTGCCTGGACCAATGCACGCATGTGGACGATGACGCGGACGAACAGCTGAAATCCGTGGAGCGCACCATCGCCTGGGCCAAGCGCTGCCGGAAGGAATTCGACCGCCTCGTCAAGCAGAAGAAATACGGCGCGGATGAGATTCGCCCGAAGATCTTCGGCGTCGTGCAGGGCGGGGGCTCCTTTGAGCTGCGCAAACGCTGCGCGGAGGAACTGCTGGAGATCGGATTCGACGGTTTCGGTTTCGGCGGCTGGCCGCTGGACTCCGACGGCAATCTGCTCTACGATATCCTGTCCTACACCCGCGAACTGATCCCGCGGGAGTATCCCATCCACGCCCTGGGCATCGGGCATCCCGAGAACGTCGCCAAGTGCTTCGACCTCGGGTATGAGATCTTCGACTGCGCCATGCCCACACGGGACGCGCGCCACGGGCGGCTCTATTCGTTTGACCCGAACCGCGGCGATTTCAGCGATGATAAATGGCTGAAGTACCTTTACATCAACGACGAGAAATACATCCGCAGCGACCGCATGATCATGCCCGACTGCGACTGCCCGGTCTGCCAACGCTATTCCATCGGCTACCTGCGGCATTTGTTCAAGATGAACGATTCACTGTTCCCGCGCCTCGCGACGATCCATAACGTCCGCGTGCTGACGCGGCTGTGCGAAGTATTGAGAGAGAAAAAATATGGCAGCGGAAATTGACCCGAAAGAGCTCGCGGCGGAGATCGCCGAGACCAAGAAAGCGAAGTACATGGACGCCGGACTGATTCAGCAGGTGCTGAGCCGCGTCCTGCGCAGCGGTAAAAGCAAAAAGGAGATGGTGAAGGACGTCAAGTCCAAGCTCTATCAAGTCTCCGGCGCCTTCCGCAACGACAACCTGGATTACAGCAGCCTGATTGAGAAGCTGGACGGCATCACCCCCGAGACCCCGGTTGATGAAGTGAAAGCCGTCTGCCTGGAGCTGATGCGCACGCACGCCTCCACCCGCGAACGCCTTGACATTCTGGATGAGCTCTACGGCGAAGTCTTCCGCGATATGCCCGCGCCGAAACGCGTCTGCGACCTGGCCTGCGGACTGAATCCGCTCGCCATTCCCTGGATGAACCTCGAACCCGGCTTCCGCTATGAAGCCTTCGACCTCTTCACGGATATGTCCGCCCTGCTCAACAGCTTCTTCGCTCACCGCGGCATTGACGGCGAGGCCAAGCAGGCGAACCTCCTCTACGGCATGCCCGGCGGCCCGTATGACCTGACGCTGCTCTTCAAGGTCATCCCCTGTCTGGAACAGATTGACAAATTCGGCGGCCGTCATCTGCTTGAACAGATGGCATACGCCACGAAGTACGCCGCGGTCAGCTTCCCCGGCGCGAGCCTGAGCGGCAAGGAAAAAGGCATGCCGCGCAACTACGAAGTGCATTTCATGAACATCGTCGACCAGGACGCGTGGGAAATCCGCATGGTCCGCTTCCCGACGGAGCTGCTCTTCGTGATGAAGTCGAAAGTGTGCGCGGAAGAATGAGCGCGAAGACGCTGACGGATGCCGACATTGAGCGCATGACCGAACAGGTGCTGCGTTCGCGCAAGTACGCGGGGATGAACCTGCCCGCGGAGACGGTCCGCGATTTGATCGCGCAGGAGATCGCCGCCGGACGGAGCCCCAAGGACGTCGAGAAGTCCATGCGCGAGAAGCTGCACCAGATCATCGCGCCCTACCTCGGCGACCCGGATTACGCCCAAGCGGAGATTGAGCTCGCTGCCGCCGCGGAGCAAGGGGAGGATGCCATTCAAGAATGGTGCCTCACCATGCTCAACGTCCACACCTCCGCCCGCGAACGCGTGCCGCATATGAAAGAGTTCTACGACGCGGTGTTCGGCCTGATCGGGCAGCCGGCGTCCGTGCTGGATGTCGCCTGCGCCTTTCATCCCTTCGCCTTCCCCTTTATGGGACTGCCGAAGACGACGGAATACCGCTGCTACGACCTGCATACCCCGCGGGTGCACCTCTTGAACAGCTTCTTCACCGCCTACGGGATGAAGCCCTTGGCGGAAGTCCGCGACATTCTGCTCAACCCGCCGGATACCCCCGCGGACACGGCGTTTTTCTTTAAGGAAGCCCACCGCTTCGAGTCCCGCAAGAAGGGATGCAACCGCGCGTTCTGGATCGCCCTGCCGGTGAAGACCATTGTCGTCACCCTGCCCGCGGAGAACCTCACCGGTCAGCATCAGATGCGCGAACGGCAGCGCGGATTGATTGAGAAGAACATCGAGGGCTTGGGCTGGACGTACGACGAGACCGAGGTCTCGGGTGAAATGATTTTTGTGATACGGAAATAAGCGTTATGGCAAAGAAAAAGAGCACGAAGAAAATCAGCGAGACCCCGCGGCAAGACGCGTTCGACGCGGCTTGGGCGAAGTACCGTCCGCTCGTCCCCGCGGAAGAGCTGCCGGCGCTTGAGGCCAGCCTCAATCAGCCCCTGGCGCAGACCATCCGCCTGAATCCCCTCAAGGCCGACGAACGGATGCTTGAGAACATGGCGGCCCGCTACGGCATGACCTTCGAGGAGATTTCATTCTGCCCGGAGGGACGGCGCGTCACCGCGGCGGAAACGCTGCCGAGTCAGACGGCCGAACACCGCGGCGGTTACTTCTACATTCAGGATTCCGCGTCCATGATGCCCGCCATGCTGTACGACGCCGAGCGTCTGGCAGCCGCGCCGCTGATCCTTGACCTGGCGGCCTCGCCCGGCGGCAAGACTTCGCACCTGGCCGCCCGCTCCCTGGACCGCGGATTGATCATCGCCAATGACTCCTCCGTCTCGCGCATTCCCGCGCTGAAGACGGTGTTGAAGAACTGGGGCAGCGTCAACCATGCCATTACCCAATTCCCGGGCGAGAGCTTCGGCGAATGGTTCCCGAACACCTTCGACCTCGTCCTGCTTGACGCGCCGTGTTCCATGCAGAGCCTCGTCTCCATTGACTCGCACCCCATGCGCCCGATCACCGAGCGCGAAGAGAAAGCCTTGGCGCAGCGCCAAACCGCGCTGCTGAAATCCGCCCTGAGCGCGCTCAAGCCCGGCGGGCAGATCGTTTACTCCACCTGCACCCTCTCCCCGGATGAGGATGAGGCCGTCGTGGATGCCATTCTGAAGGCCTTCCCCGGCAAGGTTCATGTCGTTGACGCGGCGGGACGCATTCCCCACCCCGCGCCCGGCGTTACGGAAGCCTACGGCACGGAATTCGACCCCTCGGTGAAGGGCGCCGTCCGTCTCTGGCCGCACCGCTACGGGACCGCGGGCTTCTTCGCCTGCCTGCTTGAGAAGACGGACGCCTTCTCCTACGACATTCCCGAAGGCAGCGCGCCGATCCGTCCCTGGAGCAAGTCGAGCTTCACGGATGTCAAGCCCGCCGTCATCGCGGACCTCACGGCCTGGCTCGAAGATCAATTCGGCCTCGACCTCGAATCCCTCCGCGCGGAAAACGGGACGGATATTTATGCCCGCGGCGACGAGCTGTGGATGCTCCCCGCCCGCTACGTCACGGAGTTCTCCACCCTGCCGTCGAAGTCCGTCGGTATGCGGATGGCGCTGCGGACGGTCGGCGGATTCGTGCCCGACAATGACTGGATGTGCCGCTTCTTCAGCCGCGCGGAAGGCATTCAATTGACCCCGGATGACGAACAGATCATCCAATGGAAGAACGGCGGCGACATCCGCCCCGACGGCGTGAGTTTGCCGAAGGGACAGATCGTCCTCGTCAAAGACGCTTACGGCATCTTCCTCGGCTGCGGGAAAGTCAGCGGGGACCGGGTGCGGAACTTCAATAAATAACGCGGGGGAACCATGAAACGAAACCTCATCACCCTCATCCTCCTCATCGGATTGCTCGCCCTGCTGGCAGCCTGTTCCGGCGGCGCGGAGATTACGCCTACGCCGACCGAGGAAATTTACATGCCGACACGCTCCGAAGCCACGCTGGCTGTCCCGACCCGCGCGAGCACCTGCACCAACGTCGTCAGCTTCCTCGGCGATGTGAATTACGAAGACGGCACCGTCGTCCCGGCGGGGACGACCTTCGTGAAGGAATGGGAAGTCCAGAATTACGGCGACTGCGACTGGGACGAGAACTATCATCTCTATTTCGTCGCGGGCGACCAGATGGGCGCGCCGAACTACGTCGCCATCCCCTCTGTCCCGCAGGGGGCGAAGGGCCGCGTCTCGGTTGAGCTGACCGCGCCCGACGAACCCGGCGAGTACCGTTCGGAATGGAAGCTCTTCGGCGCGGACAACCGCTTTTTCGGCGAGTCCCTTTATGTAGAAATCGTTGTGGAATAAAAATATATTATATATTTCGGAAAGGACGGCGCGCCCTCCCCGGGCGCGCAATTTTTATGAAAAAATCTCTTGTTTCGGGTTATATCGCTCTTTTTCTCGGTATCATCGCGCTCTCACTGTCTCCGATCTTCGTGAAGGGATCGGGCGCGCCGACGGTTGTCACCTCGTTCTATCGAATGGTGATCCCGGCCGTCATTCTCACACCGTTCATGCTGTTGGAAGCGCGTAAAGAAAAGAAAAACGGCGGACAGCCCTCCGCGGACGGGTTCAAAGTCTGGATGCTCTTCCCGCTCCTGGCGGGGATCTGCACCGGCCTCGACCACGGTTTCTGGTCCATCTCCCTCGCCCGCACCTCCACAGGCAACGCCTCCGTCCTCAACGCCATGGCGCCGGTTTGGATCGCGCTGGCGTCGCTCATTTTCCTGAAAGAGAAGCTCGGCGGGAAGTTCTGGGTCGGCTTGGTGCTGACCGCCATCGGCTTGGTCTTCATCTCCGGCAAAGGGCTTGACTTCTTCCGCGAAGGCTTCAACGAGGGCGATGCCATTGCCCTGTTCTCGAGCGTCTTCAACGGCGGTTACTTCCTCTTCACACAGCTCAGCCGCGGCCATTATTCATCCCTGAAGCACCTGTGGACGATCAACGTCATCTGCGCCCTGATTCTCTTCTGCTTCTGCCGCGCGATGGGTTATCCGCTCACCGGTTACAGCCGCGAGGTCGTGATCAACTTCTTCCTCGTCGCGCTGATCTGCCAGCTCGGCGGCTACTATGCCCTGACCTACGCCCTCGGCATCCTGCCCGCCTCCGTTGTCGGCCCGACCGACGAACTCCATTCCGTCCTCTCCGCGCTGATCGCCGTCCCCGTCTTCGGTGAGAAGATCTCCCTGAATCAGGCCATCGGCATGACAGGAATCATTCTCGGTATTGTATTGATTAACGCATCAAAACAGGATGAAAGACACGAAGAAAGAGTATAATGTGTCCAGTTTAGGAAACGAGGAAAACCTTTATGAAAATCTATGAATCCAACATGAAAATCTTTCTGACCGTCCTCGCTGTATTCGCCGTTTTGATCGCGATTGCTCTTTGCTTGGGGCAGAATCTTTCTCAGATGAGCCGCGACAAACTGTTGGCGGAAGCCATGGACCTTTCCTACTTCAAGGACTTCGCCATGGACTCCACCGACGGCGGCGTGATCACCGAAGACATTTACAAGGGATACAAAGTCACCGTGTTCAACGGCTGGGCCCCTTGGTGCAGTGCCTGCGTCGGCGAAATGCCCGACCTCAGCGAGCTGAATGAAGAGTACGCGGAGAAGGGCTTGCAGATCGTCGGCGTCGTTGCGGACTACAACAGCAACATCACCGCGAACCCGGATTCCGCCTACGATGAGGATATCGCCGGGGTATTGGAAAACCTCAACATGTCTTACCCCTCCGCGCTCTCGGATGCAGCATTCGAGATGCAGGTCGGCCCGACGATGAGCAACGCGTTCCCCTGCACTTGGGCAGTGTCCGAGAACGGCGACGTGATTGGGATTCAATCCGGCGGTCTGTCCGCGAATAAATGGCGCGAGAAGTTTGATGCATGGCTGAAATTGGCTGACGAAGGAAAGACGGAGGTCTCCAAATGAGTGAGAAAAAACGCAACATTATCTGCGCCGTGATGCTGGTCGTCTTCTTCGTGATGATGATCCTCGGCGCGCAAAACGAGGAAATCAGTACCGTCTTCGGCAAAGCGGTCAACATTTGCATGGAATGTATCGGGATCGGATAAAAGATGGATACGACTGTTAAAACCACAAAGAAAAAGAATTCAAACCTCCGCCACTGGTTCCAGGCGGCTTCCGTAGCACTCTCCAACGGCTATGCCTACGGCTGGGCGAACGGGAAAATCTTCACCGGCTCCAACAAACAATTCTGCCTGCCGGGTCTGAACTGCTATTCCTGCCCGGGCGCGGTGGCTGCCTGCCCGATCGGCTCGCTGCAGGCGGTGCTGGACAGCGGGACGTATAAATTCTCGCTTTACGTCTTCGGCATCATCGGCTTCCTCGGCATGATCTTCGGCCGTTTCATCTGCGGTTGGATGTGCCCCTTCGGCTTCTTCCAGGACCTGCTCTACAAGATCCCGTTCTTCAAGAAAGTCAAGAACCTGCCCGGCCATAAGTACGCGATTTATCTGAAGTACGTCATTCTGCTGGTCTTCGTGATCATCCTGCCGATGACGATCCTGAACGCCGGCGGCGTGGGACAGCCCTGGTTCTGCGAATACATCTGCCCGAGCGGCTTGCTCCTCGGCGGCATTCCGTTGACCGCCTCCAACCCGAACCTGGCGGCGCAGATCGGCCCGCGCTTCATTTGGAAGCTCGCGATTCTGATCCTCGTCATCGTTCTTTCGATTATCAGCTACCGTCCGTTCTGTAAGTACGTCTGTCCGCTTGGCGCGCTGTACGGCTTCTGCAACCCGGTTGCCTCCCACCGCATGCGCGTAGATAAAGAGAAGTGCGTGAGCTGCGGCATGTGCCAAAAGGCCTGCGGCATGGACATCAAAGTCTGGCAGAACCCGAACTCGATGGAGTGCATCCGCTGCGGAAAGTGCCGTCAGGCCTGCCCGACCGGCGCGATTACAACCACGTGGGGCGATTGGAAACGCGGCATGACGAAGCCCGATCCGCAGCCTGCCGAAGCTTCCGTTGAACTCAATGCCGAATCCGCTGCCGCTCCGGTGAAGGCTGAAGCCAAGAGAGGCACGAACATCTTCGCGAAGATCCTCGGCATCGGCATGATTGCTTCCGCCGGGTACACGCTTTACAGATGCGGTTTCACGCTTTATGTTTACGCCGTCTATCTCCAATCCTACATTGAAGACGTGTCGTCCCTCTTCATGATGGCGCAGTATATCATCCCGATGTTCTGCGCGACCCTGCTGCTGATTCTCGGCTTCAAGATGATCTTCAGCAAGGACGACGTCCGCGTGACGCATCAGTTGAATTGGATCACGCTCGGCTCCGTAGGCTTCGCCGCGCTGGTGCTGCTGGTGTTTGCCTTCTTCTGCCTCGGGGTCAGAGAGGAGAACCTCCTCACGGCGTTTATCTTCCCGGTGTCCCTGATTGTGATGGGGTATCAATACTTCGTCCCCCTGATCGTGCTGACGATCCTCGGCGCGATTGCGACGAAAAGCAAAAGAGTCAATAGTAAGTAGTCAATAGTCAATAGACGCGCCCGATAATGGAAGCGAGATTTCCATTATCGGGCGTTTTTTATAGAGACCAGAGACCGGAGACCGGATAACATAGTTTAGGCGAGACTTCCAAATTCCGGCGAGCGAAGCGTTGCCGCGAAGCCGGATATTTGAAGTCTCGCTCCCTTTTCGGAGCGCGTTTCTGCCTTCCCCTCGAGGGGAAGGGGGCCCGCTTGCGGGGGATGAGGTGCACTCGCTCAACCGCGGACGAATGCTCCCATTCGCGAGCGCCGGGGGCAAAGCCCATCGCCGGTATGCCCGCCGCTTTGCGGCGGTGGGGTGGGTTGGAGGGGTTTACCCCTCCGCACA
>CAVIKW010000072.1:0-10033 GCA_963643375.1 Flexilinea sp.
TATCCTGTGCGGTGGGTGCACAGTCAAGGGGAAAATCGCGCGAAAAATCCCTCAATACCTGCTATTCTGGTATTGAGGGATGAGGTTCGGGGAGTTGGGCGGGTGCACCCGGTCGTGAGCGCCGCCGACGCGAGGGGTAGGTTGGAGGGGTTTACCCCTCCACAGAGATTCATGGCGCGGACAGCGGCTTCCGACGGACAACAGGCATTCACCCGCGCCGCGCGCAGCGCCGGGATTGATTTTGCGGTAAGGTCACTGTCAAAGGGTCTTGACAGGGAAATTGCGGCTCACAACGCTCCGCGAAGGGGAGCGGGTGTTCAGTTCACCTCATCCACCGCGGAGCGGTTCCCCTTCCCCTCGAGGGGAAGGCTTAAGCGCGATCCAAGATGAGGCAAGGCTTGCAATGTTGGGCGCTCGGGGCTGCCGCGCACCTCATCCACCGCAAGCGGTCCCCCTTCCCCTCGAGGGGAAGGCTTAAGTGCGGTCCAAGATGAGGTAAGACTTGCAATGTTGGGCGCTCGGGGCTGCCGCGCACCTCATCCACCGCGGAGCGGTCCCCCTTCCCCTCATAGGGGAAGGCTTAAGCGCGGTCGATGTTGGAGCGAGACTTACCGGTCGAGCGCCGGCCGCAGTGAACGTAAAGCCCCAATTCCGGCGGCGGATATTGGGGCTTCGTTTCGTTTATTGATTGTTCTTCTTTTTACTCGGTTTTGTATACACCGAATCCTTATCCATCGCCAGGTAGAAGAACGAGAACGGATGGAGCAGCATGACGAGCAGGGATTGGCCCGTCGACTTGCCGAACGCGCGGGCGGTCTTGTATGCCATGATCGCCGCCAGGATCAGCTGCCACAGGAAGCAGATGAACCCCGCGAGAAAGCTCATCGCGATCGTCTGATCGTCCAGAATGTCCTTGTCCCCGACCAGCGCGAGGCCGATGAAAGCGGAGTAGCCGGCGATGACCATAATCGCGTAAATCAAACCCGCCGTCCGCGTCCAGCCGATCTCAAACTGCTCCATGCTGTTGACGACCGGGATGAAGGCCTTGAATTCCTTCTTTCCGAGCTTCTTCAGCAGCAGCCACAGCGCGAACATGTTGATGAACGGCAGAACGTAGGTCAGCCAAGAGAATGTTGTCGTGTAATAACCAATGATTGAAAACAGCATTTCGGTTCCTCAATAAACAATGCGGTAAGAAAGAAGAGCGCCTTCGGATGGGGACGCTCTTCTCATGGGTGCTTAAATTCTTCCCGGACGGCGGGACTTGCGCTTCGGAGATTCTTTCTCCGGCTTGGCGGCGGGGCGGACACGGTCATAGGGACTGGTGCCCGCGGTCGGGCTCAGCAGCGCGCCCAGCTGGAACACCGCGGATTGATCCCAGTCGCGGTGCCCGCATACGTCGCAGACCCAGCAGGGGAAATCCGGAACGATGACGAGCTCGTTCTCGATCCAGGTGTAATACGTGGCGCCCTGCTTTTTCAGAATGCCGACTTGGCAGTCGGGGCAGTATTTTCTGTCTTCCATAGGCTTGCCTCCGGGCTTTACTCCTCCGCGTCGGTGCTCAATGTGATCCCGCCTTTGATCACGCTGATGTGGCTCAGCGGCCAGTAGCGGAAGAAGGCGTTGCCGATCAGGTTCTTACGCGGCACACTGCCCCAGATGTGAGAGTCGGAGGAATGGTTGCGGTTGTCGCCGAGGACGAAGTACTGTCCTTCGGGGACGTCCCATTCGCCTTCGTATTCAATGGCTTCGTGCAGCCAGGGCTCCTCAACGGCCTCGCCGTTGATATACAGCTGACTGTCTTTGATCTCAATATGGTCGCCCGGCAGGCCGATGAGACGCTTGATGTAGTCCTTGCCCGGCTCGGTGGGCGCGTGGAAGATGACAACGTCGCCGCGGCGCGGTTCGCTGAACTTGTAGTTCAGTTTGTTGACCATCACCAATTCGCCTTCGGTGAAGGTGGTCTCCATCGAGACATTCTCAACACGGAAACGCCCGATGCAGAAGTCGATAGCGAAGTAGAGCACCACCGCGAGGATCACGTCCTCGATCAGCTCGCGCCACCACGGCTTCTTCTTTTTCTGCTCCGCGGCGAGGATTTCTTTGGTATAGCTTTTACGATTCGTACGTTTTGCCATAATAATTGACCTTCCTAAAAATAATCACAATTTCGGCTGCCGATATGACAGGAGTGAACGGTATTCGATTGACACTGAAACAGGCAGCAGGATGTCAAGGCTTGAAACGGTACCCTCGGAATCGCGGCAAACCGGCGTTCCCTGTTTCCTGAATGAACTATCTTCGCGCTTTGAAGACGAAGCGGACCGGCGTCCCCTCGAAGCCGAAGCGTTCGCGGAGCTGGTTCTCCAGATAGCGTTTGTAACTGAAATGCGCCAGGTCCGGGTCGTTCACGTAAATCATGAACGTCGGCGGGTCGGAACGTACCTGCGTGGCGTAGTACATGTTCAGCGAGCGGCCGGTGCGGGACGGGGCGTGATGCTTGTCCTGCGCTTCATGGATCACGTCATTCAGCGCGGAGGTCGGGATGCGCACGAGACGCTGTTCCTGAACCTTCAGCGCGGTCGGCAGGATCTGGTCAACGCGCTGCCCGGTCTTCGCGGAGACGAAGAGGATCGGCACATAGTCCATGAAATTCAGGCTCTTGCGGATCTTTTCCGTGAACTCGTTCATGGTGTAAGCGTCCTTCTCGATGGCGTCCCACTTGTTGACGACAACGACAACGGACTTCCACGAGTCGAGGATGTAGCCCGCGATGTGCGCTTCCTGCTGGGCAATGCCCTGCGTGGCGTCGATCACGAGGATGGAGACGTCGGCGTCTTCAATCACGCGCATGGAGCGGATGACGGAATATTTCTCCACACCGACCTCAATCTTGCCGCGGCGTCGGATGCCCGCGGTGTCGACCAGCGTGACGGGGACGTCATCCACCATCAGCTTGGTGTCGATTGCGTCTCGGGTGGTGCCGGCGATGTTGCTGACGATCACGCGTTCCTCGCCGCACAGGCGGTTCAGCAGGCTGGATTTGCCGACATTCGGACGGCCGACGATGGCGATTTTCACGCTGTCATCGTTTTCCTCTTCGTCCTGCTCCGGGAACATGGCGCACAGCGCGTCGAGCATGTCGCCCGTCTCCGTGCCGTGAATGGCGGAAATCGGATGCGGTTCGCCCAAACCGAGCTCATAGAACTCGGGGACATTCATGCGCGTGTTGTCGGAGTCGGCTTTGTTCACGACCAGCATGATCGGCGGCGTACCCTCGCCGTCAACGATCTTCTGACTGCGGCGCAGAATCTGCGCGATTTCCCGGTCCGCAGAGGTCAGACCGGTGGACGCGTCCGTCAGGAACAGGACAATGTCAGCCTCTTCCACGGCAATAAGCGCCTGGGATTTGATTTCGCTGATGAACTCCGCGGAGCCCACGGAGAGAGGTGTCTTCTGACCGGCGGTTTCCGGATCAATACCGCCCGTGTCGATCACTTCAAATTCGGTGCCGCACCATTCGGCGTGACCGAAGAGTCGGTCGCGGGTCGTCCCCGGGACGTCGTCCACGATCGCCTCGCGGGTCCCGGTGAGACGGTTGAAGAGCGTGCTCTTCCCGACATTCGGGCGCCCGACCAGCGCGACGATAGGTTTTCTGCTCATTTTTTCATACCTCCGTTTTAATCACGAGTTTATAAAACTTCGGATTCAAGGTAAATCATTATACCATGAACGGAGCCGCGAATGTCCTTCCCCGCCCGTACAACGCTCAAAATTTAATACATTTCTAACGCAAGCCGCGGGTTATAATAGAATCGTGTCCGCGCCGATTCCCCGTGAGACTGCACACTTCGTCTCTCATAGCGCGCGAATATGATAGAATATAGGAAAAGAAAAACAACGGAGGAACCAATGACCGCGAAAATCGACTACAAAGAGACCACGACCGATCTGCTGACCCGGATCGACATTCACAACAAATACGGCGGGAAAGACATTGATAAATGGATGCTGGACGTCCTGGACCTGCAGCCGGGGATGAAAATCCTCGACGTTGCCTGCGGCGGCGGCAAACAGCTGATGTCCTACTACAAGTACCTCAACGGTAAAGCCGACATCACCGGCGGCGACGTCAATGAGGAACTGCTGGAGCAGGCCCGCTTCGAGAACAGCAAGCTCGGCAATCCGTTCAAGATTCAGCAGCTTGATTTCAATCAGCCGCTGCCTTTCGCCGACAACAGCTTTGACCTCGTCAGCTGCTGCTTCGCCATCTACTACTCCGCGGATATTCCCTTCACCATCAAGGAAATGCACCGCGTCCTGAAGCCGGGCGGCCGCCTCTTCACCTCCGGTCCGATGCCGGAAAACAAGAAAGTTTTCTATGACATTATCCGCGAAGCCAGCGGCAAACAGATCCCGCTGATGCCGGGTTCCTCCCGCTACAGCACCGAGATCTACGGCGCCATTGAGAACACCTTCGCTTCCGTGAAGACCGAAATCTTCGAGAACCCGCTGACCTTCAAGACCGCGTCCCCGTTCGTGGCGTACACCCGCGCCTCCCTGGATGAAGACCGCCGCCTGTGGACCCCGCTCTTCTCCAACAAAGACGAATACGAGAAGCTCATCCATGACATTACCAAGATCGCGGATGAACGCGTCAGCCGTGACGGCGAACTCGTGATGACGAAGGTCGTCGGCGGATTTATCGGGACGAAATAATGAGCGGAATGCGTTTTTCGGGAAAGAATATCTGCTTCATCGGCGCGCATCCGGATGATATCGAACTCGGCTGCGGCGCGTTGATCGCGCGAATCATCGGTAAGGCGGATATTCACTGCTACACCTTCTCCGACAACCAGAAGAACCCGCTGCTCGGCAGCCTGCCGGCGGAGCATTACGCCTCCATGGCCACGCTCGGCGTCCCCAAAGAGAACGTGCATCTGCTGGATTTTGAGACCCGCCGCTTCCAGGAACGCCGCCAGGACATTCTCGAGACCATGATCGGCATTGTCCACGAACAGGCGCCGGATATCGTTTTCGTCCACACGAAGTCGGACGTCCATCAGGATCATCAGACCCTGACGCAGGAAGCCCTCCGCGCCTTCCGCGGGCGTACGGTGCTCGGCTTTGACGTCATCCGTTCCAGTTACGGTTTCTTCCCGGATTTCCTCGTCGGTGTGGATAAATCCGATGTTGATAAAAAGCTCGCCGCGCTGGCCTGCTACAAGACTTACGCCGGCAAGGCTTACTTCTCGCCCGAAGTGACCCGCGCGACCCTGATCCGCAACGGCAGCATTTGCGAACGCGAATACGCCGAAGGCTTTGACATTCTGAGGATCGTGGCGGACTTCGAGTAAAATACGCCGAAATGAAATCAACAACGCGCGCGGATATTCCCGCGCGCGCTGCTTTTTAATCCGGCCGGGCGGTTAAATTGAAACGGCGCGTCTTTCGGACACGCCGTCTCAATGGATAAAAAGAATAAAAGAATAAAAGAAGAAAGAAACCGAGTTCTTCGCTTGATTGGCTTCAAGCGGTGAATATCGTTTTCATAATTACAGCAGGGTGATGCCCGCTTCGGCGCAGCGCTTCATCATATCTTCCGGCCAGACGCTGGAATGGACTTCGCCGATGTGCGCGCAGCCGAGCAGCAGCATGCACAGACGGGATTGGCCGATACCGCCGCCGATGGTGAGCGGAAGCTCGTTGTTCAGCAGCATGCTGTGGTAGGGCAGCTTGGCGCGCTCTTCGCAGCCGGCGAGTTTCAGTTGGCGGGCCAGGGATTCGGGGCTGACGCGGATGCCCATGGAGGAAATCTCGAAGGAATCCTGCAGCACGTCATTCCAGAAGATGATGTCGCCGTTCATTTCCCAATCGTCGTAGTCCGGAGCGCGGCCGTCATGCGGTTTGCCGGACTTCAGCTTGCCGCCGATGCCCTGGACGAAGATGGTCTTGCGCTCGCGGGCGAACTCATGCTCACGCTGGCGCGGGGTGAGTTCGGGGTACATGTCCTCAAGCTCCTGAGAAGTGACGAAAGTGACTTCGCGGTTGAGTTTGACTTTGATCTGCGGGTAGAGCGCGCGGACGAGATCGTTGGTGTTGCAGATGCTGCCGACGATCGCGGTGACGATCAGGTGAAGATATTCGATCGTGCGGGTCTCGGGGGTGATGACCTTTTCCCAGTCCCACTGATCGACATAGACGGAGTGAATGTTGTCCACGACTTCGTCGCGGCGGATGGCGTTCATGTCGGTGTAGAGGCCTTTGCCGACATGGAAGTCGTAGCGGCCGAGTGCCCAGCGCTTCCACTTCGCGAGGGAGTGGACAACTTCCGCAGTGGTGCCGACGGACGGAATGTCAAAGCTGACCGGTCGTTCGTAGCCGTTCAGATTGTCATTCAAGCCGGATTCCTGAGTAAGAAAAAGCGGGGCTGAGACGCGTTTCAGATCCAGATTCAATGACAACTGGTTCTGGAAAGCGTCTTTGATGAAGGTGATGGCGCGCTGGGTATCATAAAGATCAAGCGCGGGCTTGTAGCCTTCGGGAATATAAAGATGACTTTCCATATGTTTATACTTCCTTTGCTATTGGATTTCGCATTATTCTACATCAAAAGTCATAAACCAACTATGATTTTTGTCAAATCCGTGACAAATTATTACAAAAACCGACCGGTTTTGTTATGCCAATAGTTTTAAGGTCGCGCTGTCGCGTTCCCCGCCGTAGAATTTGTCCAGCACTTCGCCGAAGACGGATTGATCCGGGGCGGCTGCCTCGAAAAGCGTCATGCACGAGCGGAGTTTCAGGTCGTCGGGGGATCCCATCACGCGGTGGATGTCCGTATCCGGCTGACGGAGCAGCGCGTCCGTGATCTCAAGCAGATTCCGCCGCAGTTCTCCGTCCGCCATGTACGCCTTGGCTTCGTCAAGCCCGTCGATGCCGTAATACTTCGCGGTGCTTGAGAATCCGAGCTCCTTCAGCTGCGGGAAGATGTACCAAATCCAATGGGATTCTTTCCGTCCCCGCTTGATTTCCTCCAACGCCGTTTCGTAATCTTCGGCCTGGGCTTCCTTGAATCGATCCAAATCGTATGCCATGATGTGCCTCCTTTGTCATCGGTTTTGTAGGATTATATCGTACGCGGGGCGGAATTGTCCGCGGAATTTAGTCGCGGAATTTAGTTCCGTGATTAACATATTTTTGACAATTCGTTGATGAAATCTTATAATAAATTAAGCGTATTATATAGTGTAAATAAAAAATATCTTTCCCGCAAAAAGGGAGGTGCAAAATGAATTTCGAAAAATATACAGAAAAAGCCCAAGAAGCAGTATCCCAAAGTCAACAGGTCGCGCTTGAATTCAGCCACCAGCTGATCGAACCGGCCCACCTGCTGCTCGCGCTGCTGCGTCAGCAGGACGGCATCGTTCCCGCGCTTGTGACGCGAATCTCCGGCTCCACCGCCGGTCTGCTCCAAGCGGTCACGCAGGACCTTGAGTCCCGTCCGCGCGTCACCGGCAGTTCCTCATCCCAGAACCTCGCCCGCACCACCGCGGAGGTCTTCACCAACGCGGAGAGCATCGCGAAGGGTATGCAGGACGAATACGTTTCCACCGAACATCTGCTCCTCGCGCTCTGTGACAGCATTGAAGGGAAGCGACTTTCTCAGTTCGGCATCACGAAGGATTCCATCCTCCGCGCGCTGAAATCGGTTCGCGGCAATCAGCGTGTCACCGGTCAGAACCCGGAAGACACCTACCAGTCCCTCGAGAAGTACGGCCGCGACCTGACCGCCGTTGCCCGTCAAGGCAAGCTCGACCCGGTCATCGGTCGTGACGACGAAATCCGCCGCGCGATCCAGATTCTCTCCCGCCGTACCAAGAACAACCCGGCCCTGATCGGTGAACCGGGCGTCGGTAAGACGGCTGTCGTCGAAGGGCTTGCCCAGCGTATCGTCAAGGGTGATGTCCCGGAAGGCCTGAAGAACAAGCGGCTTGTCCAGCTGGATATGTCCGCCCTGGTCGCCGGCGCGAAGTACCGCGGTGAGTTCGAGGAACGTCTGAAGGCTGTCCTCAAGGAAGTCACCGAAGCCGACGGCGAGATTCTGCTCTTCATTGATGAAATGCACACCATCGTCGGCGCGGGCGCTTCCGAAGGCGCGATGGATGCCGGCAATATGATCAAACCGATGCTGGCCCGCGGTGAGCTGCACCTGATCGGCGCGACGACCCTCGACGAATACCGCAAGTACATCGAGAAAGACCCGGCCCTCGAACGTCGTTTCCAGACCGTTCTGGTCGAGGAACCGTCCGTTGAGGATACGATCAGCATTCTGAGAGGTCTGAAGCAGCGTTACGAAGTCCATCACGGCGTCCGTATTACCGACGGCGCTGTCATCGCGGCGGCGACGCTCTCGAACCGCTACATCGCCGACCGTCATTTGCCGGATAAGGCTATTGACCTGATCGATGAAGCCGCGGCCCGTCTGCGTACCGAGATTGACTCCAAGCCGCACGCTCTGGATGACATTGACCGCCAGATCATTCAGCTGGAGATCGAGAAGCAGGCGCTGTTGAAGGAAGAAGACGCCGCTTCGAAGGAACGTCTGGCGAAGATCGAGGAAGACCTTTCGAATCTTAAAGAAAAGTCCGACCACCTGACCACGCAGTGGCAGACCGAGAAGGACGCCATTCTGAAGCTGCGCAACGCCAAGGAACGCATTGACAGCATGAATGTCGCCATTGAACAGGCCGAGCGCAAGAACGAATTCGGCAAGGCCGCGGAGCTCCGCTACGGTGAGCTGCCGAAGCTGGAACAGGAACGCGAAGACGCCGAATCCGCGCTGAAGGGCATGCAGGGCGAACAGCAGCTGCTCAAGGAAGAAGTTGACGCCGAAGAGATTGCCGAAGTGATCGGCAGCTGGACCGGCATCCCGGTTTCGAAGCTGCTCGAGAGCGAAATGATGAAGCTCGTCCATATGGAAGACCGTCTGCATGAACGTGTCGTCGGCCAGGATGACGCCGTGAAAGTCGTCTCCAACGCCGTCCGCCGCTCCCGTGCCGGTCTGCAGGACCCGAACCGCCCGATCGGTTCCTTCATCTTCCTCGGCCCGACCGGTGTCGGTAAAACCGAGCTCGCGAAGGCTTTGGCCGAGTTCCTCTTTGACGATGAACGCGCGATGGTCCGTATTGATATGAGCGAATATCAGGAGAAGCACACCGTCTCCCGTCTCGTCGGCGCCCCTCCGGGATACGTCGGCTATGAAGAAGGCGGTCAGCTGACCGAAGCCGTTCGCCGTAAGCCGTATTCGGTCGTCCTCTTCGATGAAATCGAAAAGGCACATCCGGAAGTCTTCAATGTCATGCTCCAGGTGCTGGACGACGGCCGTTTGACCGACGGCCAGGGCCGCACGGTTGACTTCCGCAACACGGTCATCATCATGACCTCGAACGCCGGTTCCGATCTGTGGCTCAATCAGAAGAACAAGGTCAGCCGTGAAGAGCTGAACCGCGTGCTGCAGTCCACTTTCAAGCCGGAGTTCCTGAACCGTCTGGATGAGATCGTCGTCTTCAACCCGCTGACGAGAGAAGACCTCAACCGCATCGTCGACATCCAGCTGAAGCGCGTCGAGAACCTGCTGGCCGAACGCCACGTCAAGCTCTCCCTGACCGACGCCGCGAAGCAGTACATCGTCGACGCCGGCTGCGACACCGACTTCGGCGCCCGTCCGCTGAAGAGAGCGATCCAGCACGAACTGCAGGACCCGCTCGCGATCAAGATTCTCGAAGGCGACTTCGTGGATGGCGACACCGTCAAGGTCGACAGCACGGGCGAATGCCTGACCTTCGGCAAGGGGTAATAATAAACAAAACAATCGCGGAAACGCGATTGTTTTGTTTAAGAGTGAAGTGTGGAGAGTGAAGAGTGGAGTTGGCGCCTGACACGCGGAGATTCGCCCCAATTAATGAGCGCGTATCTGCCTTCCCCTTGAGGGGA
Organism: Flexilinea sp.; assembly: GCA_963643375.1. GTDB lineage: Bacteria > Chloroflexota > Anaerolineae > Anaerolineales > Anaerolineaceae > Flexilinea. The sequence goes on from CAVIKW010000072.1 coordinate 9,997, forward strand.
AGGGGGCCCGCTTGCGGGGGATGAGGTGCACCCGCTC
>CAVIKW010000073.1:0-9795 GCA_963643375.1 Flexilinea sp.
AAAAATTAATAAAAAGAAGTTATAATGACTTTATATTGATTGGAGATGAAATCGTGGAAAGCATTAATAAAGAAACAAAACCGGAAAATGCGAATACCGATGGTATAACCGTTGAGAAGCGAACCGTCAACGTGAACGGCGTTGAAGGCGCCGCAGAGAAGAAGGACGTCGTCATTGAAGAGCGCAAGGCTGAGGTCAAAACCTCCGCGCCGGAGCCGAAGAAATCCTCGAAGCTCCCGCTGATCATCACCCTGTCCGTGCTTGTGATTGCGGGGCTGATCTTCCTTTTCTGCAAGCTGCCCGCCGCGACGACCGGATTGATTCGCGACATCGCGTTGATCATCTTCGTGATTGAGTCCATCGTGGCGCTGATTGCTTTTGTGGTGATGTCCACGCGCCTTGCACAACTCTTCAACTTCCTGAAGTATGAGCTGAAGCCGATCCTCAACAACACGCAGAAGACCGTGAAGCGGTTCTCCGGCACCGTCTCGTTCCTGTGCGATAACGCGGTGGAGCCGACGATTACCGCTGCCGCCAAAGTGTCCGGATTTCAAAACGCTGTCAATGGCGTTTTAGGTATTTTCAAAAAGCTGTGAATTCAGCCGCGACAATAAGACAAATTAAGGAGAAAAATTATGTCCGAAAATAATGGTATTGAAAACTTCCTGGTCGGCTTCCTTGCCGGCGCGATCGTTGGCGGTATTGCCACCATTCTGTATGCTCCGACCTCCGGTGAAGAGACCCGATCTACCCTGAAGGCCCACACGGATGAATTCCTCAACAAGGCCAACGTTTCCGTTGATGATGCCTACAAGCAGGCTGAATCCGCTGCCCGCGAAGCCAGCGACCGCTTCGAGAAGCTCGCGAAGACCACCCGCGAACGCGCTGAAGACATCACCCGCCGCGGCCAGGTCATCCTCGAGGAGCAGATCAACAACTTCAAGAAGGGCGCTGCCGAAGCCAAAAAAGAAGGCGAAGAAGAAATTCTGATGGCTGTCGACGAAAAGTCCGAACCTGAAGCCAAACCCGAAGAGTAAATTTCACTCAAATCGAAGCAAAAAAGACCGTCAATCACAGACGGTCTTTTTTAATAATCAAAATATTGTTACATTTATCACATGCACTAAATGAAAACTAATATCACAGTTTTTCGAAAATTAGAGTAGAATAGTATCTATTGGAAATTTGGTTTATTCGAATTTCCGCTAATCGTCTGACTATGGCATATGCCATAAAAAATCATTAATCTATCGTAGGAGGATAGTAATGAGCAATACTACTTTGTGGTTGGTCTTCGGCCTGATTTGCGGTGCCGCATCTCTCGGCGTTGGCCTTTATTACTACTTCTGGGTTCAGAAGCAGGATGATGGTACGGATCGCTCTCGCGAAGTCGCGGGTTGGATTCGCGACGGCGCTCGCGCCTATCTGAAGAAGCTGTATGCCGCGCTGATTCTGGTCGCCGGTATCATGGCTATTATTCTGATCGTCATCTATGGTATCAAAGAAGGTTTCGGCAAGGGTATCGTTACCGCTGTCTGCTTCCTGTTTGGTGCCTGCTGCTCCGCTGTTGCCGGTTACCTCGGTATGGAAGTCGCTGTCAAGGCGAACGTCCGCTCCGCTGTTGCTGCCGGTAAGAACCTGAACAAGGCTTTCAACGTAGCTTTCAAAGCCGGTGCCGTTATGGGCTTCGCCGTCGTCGGTGTTGCTACCATCGGTATGTGCTTGATCTACCTGCTCTCCGGTGACGCGAACCTGGTTCTCGCCTACTCCCTGGGCTGCTCCTCCCTGGCTCTGCTTGCGAAAGCCGGCGGCGGTATCTACACCAAGACCGCTGACATCGCTGCTGACCTCGTTGGTAAGGTTGAAGTCGGTATCCCGGAAGACGATCCCCGCAACCCGGCTGTTGTTGCTGATAACGTTGGCGATAACGTTGGTGATGTTGCCGGTATGGGCGCTGACATTTTCGACTCCTATGTCGCCTCTGCTGTTGCTGCTATGCTGCTCGGTGCTGCGATGGGCAAAGAAATTGCTCCGTTCTACACTGTCCTCCCGCTGCTGCTCTGCGCGCTGGGTATCGTTGCTTCCCTGATCGGTGTTTCCACCGTCAAGGTCGGCGCGAATGGTAAACCGAACAAGGCTCTGAACGGCGGTACTTATGTTACCTGCGCTCTGTTCGTTGTCCTGATGGCTGTCGTCATCCTCCTGATCCCGCAGGTCGACAATGGTTTGATCTGGGCGATCCTCGTCGGTACCGCTGTCGGTGTTATCATCGGCGCCACCACCGAATTCTTCACCTCCGATGAATACAAACCGGTTCAGCTCACTGCTGAATATTCCGGCTCCGGTGCTGCGATCACCATCATCTCCGGTATGAGCTACGGCTTGATCTCCATCATCCCGTCCACCATCGGTACCGTCATCGCCATGCTTGTCGCCTACTATGTTGTCGGCGGCGGCGACCTCGGCCTCTATGGTATTGCTATTTCCGCTGTTGGTATGCTTGCTACCTCCGGTATGATCGTTTCTGCTGATGCCTACGGCCCGATCGTTGACAACGCCCGCGGTATCGCTGAAATGTCCGGTATGGACGAAGAAGTTATTGACCGCGCTGACGTCCTCGACTCCGCCGGCAACACCGCGAAAGCCATTACGAAGGGCTTCTCCATTGCCGCCGCTGCTCTGACCGTCCTCGGTCTGTTCGCTGCTTTCGTCTCCGAAATTGATATCGCCTCCGAAGCTGCCGGCCTCGGCGCCTTCCGCTTCTCCGATATCTCCCTGATGGATCCCCTTGTTCTCGCCGGTCTGTTCCTTGGTTCCATGTGCCCGCCGCTGTTCAGCGCCCTGACCATGCTCTCCGTGACCAAGAACGCCTTCACGATGATTGAATACATCCGCGGCGTCTTCAAGAAGAACCCGAAGATCCTTGCCGGTGAAGAAACTCCTGACTACAGCGAATGCGTTTCCCTGGCTGCCTCCGGCGCTCTGAAGTCCCTGGTTCTGCCTGCGATCGTCGCGATCGTCTTCCCGCTTATTGTCGGTTTCATCATGGGCCCGAAGGGTCTGACCGGCTTCCTCGGCGGCGCGATCATCACCGGCGTCCTCTTCGCCCTGTTCATGTCCAACGCGGGCGGTCTGTGGGACAATGCCAAGAAGTATGTTGAATCCGGTCACTGCGGCGGCAAGGGCTCCGATGCCCACAAGGCTGCTGTTATCGGCGACACCGTTGGTGATCCTTTCAAGGATACCGCCGGCCCGTCCCTCAACACTCTGATCACCGTCATGTCCCTGGTAGCTTCTACCTTCGCTCCGGTGCTCGCTGTCTGGCATCTCTTCTAATCTATAGTTTTGAACAGCCCGCGGAACTTTCCGCGGGCTGTTTTCGTTTCTTAACCGAAGATAGAAATACGGAGGGAATGATGAAAACCAAACTGATTATATTCGCGTTGACAGCTTCAATTCTTTTCAGCGCGTGCGGTGCGAAGACCGCTGATAACTACACTACCGACTCCTACGAATCGTATGCTTACGAAGATGTTTATTACGCCGCGAATGAAGGCGCGGCTGCCGAGGAATTCATTGCCGATACTGCCGGGAATTCCTATTCCAAAGCGGTGAACGCGTCCGTTGATTACGACATCGCGGCCGCGGAGGAATCCGGTCAGACCCGCATGGTGCGGAAGTCAGCCTCGATCACGATTACCGTTGCCGATCCGACAGAAACCCAGAAGCAGATTGCCGAGCTTGCCGAAAAGATGGGCGGCTTCGTCGTGTCCTCCTCAACCGGGCAGGATTATTACAACGGGGATATCTATCTCCCGCGCGCGTATCTTACCATCCGCGTCCCCGCAGAACAGCTGAATGAGATGCTTGACTTCATCGAAAGTCAGACCGCGGACCCCTCCCGCGATGTTCAGAACAAGACCATCAGCGGCGTTGACATTACCGCCGAATATGTTGACACGAATTCCCGTCTGACAAGTCTTGAGAAAACGCTTACGAAGCTTTACGAGATTCTCGACACGGCTGAGACCGCTGAGGAAACGATGCTGGTATACGCTGACATTTCAAGCACCGAGCAGGAGATCGAGGTTCTGAAGGGGCAGATCAAATACATGGAAGAGAGCGTCGCCCTTTCATCAATCGACATCACAATCAAGTCCGTCCGCCCGGAACCGACCGCGGCCGTCAAGAAATGGCAGCCCGGCGAGACCGTCAAGAGCGCGTTCGAGTCCCTGTTGGAGACCGGGAAAGATGTCATTGACGGCTTGATCTACTTCTTCATCGTCGGCATCCCGGTTCTGATTATCATCGCCATTCCGGTTCTGGTAATCGTATGGCTTGTCAAGAAGCTCGTGAAAGCCATCCGCGGAAAGAAAGAAGCGAAAAAGGCGAAGAAAGACAATCCCGAACCGCCGATCGAAACGAAATAAAGCCCTCCTACGATAGATTGCGAAGAGCCGTTTTCAGAAAACGGCTCTTTTGTTATCGAAATGCGAAATACGCCTTGAAATATGATAAAATTAGTTGGAAAATATGTTAAAGCGCTTAAGTACTTATCTGACTCTGTTCCTCTTTAATATCGCGGTTTTGTTTTTCGGTATTTCCGAAGTAAACGCTGAAGAAGTTTACGCGGAATACACGATCGAGGAAGGCGACTACCTATCGGTGGTGGCTTTAATGTTTAACACAACAGTTGACGATATTTTGGAGATCAACAGCATCAGCGACGTGAACGCGATTTCCATCGGTACGCGGATCAAAATTCCGACCCTCGCCGGTGTTGAAGGCACCATCGCGAACAGATACGTCAATATCGGCGACACCCTGTCTACGCTCAGCATTCTTTCCGGTATGGACGAAGCCAAATTGGGCGAGATCAATTCCATCGTCTCGCCGACAGAGCTCTATATCGGCAGTCTTCTTACAACGATTTACAATGATTCCGCGGACCGCATTACCGCGGTCGGCAGCTACGATGACGGCGACACGCTTCTCACCAAAAGCGCGGAGCTGGGTGTCTCTCCCGCTGTGCTTGAAAAAGCGACGAAAACCTCCGGCACCTGGGATTTTGCCGATTCGCAGATTCTTTTCGGAATCGCGGATGACACCGGCGCCGAATATACGACGCACGCCGTCTCTCCCTTCATTGACGTGATTGAAATCAAACAGCTCCCGCTGGTGCAGGGCGGCACGCACGTGATTCACATCTCCGGCGCGGATTTGAATGAATTGACAGGCAATGTCGGCGATTACGGACTGCGTTTCTTCCGGGATGGCGACACCAATGATTGGTACGCCATGCTCGGCATTGACGCGATGCAGGATCCCGGTCTGTACCGCATTGAAATCTCCGGCAGGAACAACGTCGGCGAGAGCTTCAATGTCAGCCAGCCGATCATCATCGAAGCCGGCATCTTCACGAATGAAGTCGTCGAGGGCGTTGATGACTCTACACTTGAAGAAAGCAATCAGGCCATTGACACGAACACCGTCAAGAGCCTGACTGAGACTTCATCCACGCGGACCTGGGGCACGATGATGTCCTACCCGGTTGACGAGCCCTGCTTCGCCTCCGCGTACGGAAGCCGCAGAACATACAACGACGGTTCTTTCCACAATTACCATACCGGTGTTGACTTCAGCGTTTGCACCGCTGACAACATCAACATTTACGCGGCTGCCGACGGCAAAGTCATATTCGCGGCGGAACTGCCGATTCATGGTAACTATACGGTCATTGACCACGGCTGGGGCGTTTACACTTCGTACTCGCATCAATCGCAGCTGTTGGTTACAGCCGGGCAGGAAGTCAAGCGCGGCGAGCTGATCGGGCTTATCGGCAACACCGGCCGTTCCGTCGGCCCGCACTTACATTGGGAAGTAATTATCAACTCGACCTATGTGGATCCGATGACTTGGTTAAACACACAATACCCGTAAAATCAGAAAAGGGACCTTTAATATGAACACGTTGAATTGGGCTGCAATAAGCATTGATGAAAACGATTTAGACTTTATTTACAACCGACTGCTCGAAGAAGAAACGCCGATGACTCCTGCGCAGCTGACGGAGTCTCTTATCGCTGAAAGAATCAAAGCCTACAATAAGAACAAGAAAGAAACCGCCGATCGGGACAACAACAATTATCGCCCGAAGAACCAATATAAAGAAGGCGATACGATCGTCTTCCCGAAAGAGAACGGCATGAGCGGCGTCGTGACCGCTGTCCGCGAAGGCGTCAACCCGGAAATCGGAGCTTTTGACGTGATTACGGTTGAAATGCAGGATGGGACGGAAAAGGAATTCGCCGCCAGTCTTCAGGAGCATTTGCTGAATGATTACGATTACGATAATCCCGACGCGAATCTGACCGATCCCGCCTATGTCAACAAAAAGTTCGGCCGGCGCATCAGCCAGAAGCTTTCGGAACAGCTTCATAAGAACAACGAACTTGTGCGCATCGGCCATTTCTGGTTCCCGCAGGCGCTGCTTTCCGAAGTCAACCTTGGCTTCCTGAACCTTGCCGAAGCTGTTCTCGAAATGGAAGAAGGCCGCCCTCTGCTCACGAACGAAATCATGGAGCAGATCGAATACCCGATGGACAGCAATTCCGAGCTGTCGGAATTCTCTTTCAATTTCGCCCTGCATCAGGATGACCGCTTCGCAGAAGTCGGCCCGCATGACAAAATCCTTTGGACCCTGAAAGAAATGCAACCGGAAGATGTCCGCAAGACACCGATGACGCTCAAATGCTCGGAGGATATTCTCGCCCTGAATAATGATGACGCGGTTGAACTGCCGTTGGGCAACATCCAAGATGAATTGGATGCCGCTGAGCTTGCGGAGCCGCTCGAGACCTCGGATACATTCACGGCCTGTGTCAGTTATCCCCATTGGAAAGCCGGCACGCTCCCGCTCATCGGTGCTGTCCGCCCGATCTTCCCGACCGCGAACGAAACCGACAACGTCGTCTTCACATTCCACGACAAGAAGACCGGCGAGACCTTCCCCGGCTGGGTGATTCTTTCCAAGAACTATGTCTGCGGCCTGAAACAGTGGTACCGCAGCAACGGTATCATCCCCGGCAGTATGTTCAATGTTTCTGCAGGCAGTGAACCGGGAATGATCGACATCGAGCTGATCCCGCCGCGCGTGTCCAAAGACTGGGTACGCGGCATTGCCATTGATGAGAAGAACCATTTCTCCTTCATCACGAAGCAGTATAAAATTACGACCGAATTTGACGACCGTTTGGTTGTCCATGTCGAGAACGATCCGAAGCTCGATACATTCTGGGAGTTCAACAACCGCAAGGAAGCGAATTTCCTGAAACAGATCGACAATGTTTTCCGTGAGATCGCGAAAGACAGCCCGCAGGGCATCGTGCAGTTCAACGAAATCTATGCCGGCATCAATATGCTGCGCCGTGTTCCGCCGAAAGCCCTTTACAACATCCTTGAGAACATGGAAAAGTATCAGCATGTTGACCGAATGACTTACAAATACGAAGAGAAGGACGAGGCCTAAAATGAGTGAAATTGAAAAGAAATCCGCTTATGTGAAAGTTACGGCTGAGACTCCGCTTTATATTGATTTCAAATATTGGAAGTCCAAGGAGCCGAATTGGCGTTCGATCCTCGTCGGCTATCTCTGCGAAGAACACCGCGCGGTCTTCGGCAGCATCGATCCCTCTCTGGAGCTTATCGACGCGGTTGATCCCGAAACCGGCGAAGTCAAGCAGATCGACGTGATCCTGGATTTGATTTTCACGCATTGTTCTCGACAGGAGGGCTTTGTCCCGGAGAACGGCCCGTTGACGGAGTGCATCTTCCGTATGCTTCTCGCGAACGGCAATAACCCTCTGACCGCGGTTGAAATGTCCGAGAAGCTGAATAAGCCCGCCAACACCATTATCAAAACGCTCACCAGCCGGGTTTACCGCGGCATCCGCCCGTATTGATTCAATGCGCAAATATCTTTCGCTGATTGCGTTAATTATTGCTCTCATGACCTCCGCGAACGTCTTCGCGGAGGACTTCTTTACCGTGGAGAAAATTGACGACCCGGACATCATCGTCTACGCGCCCGCGAATATCGAGCCCGACACCGAATACCCGGTTCTCTACCTGATTCACGGACGCTGGCAGCAGCCTTCAATTTTGGAGGATATCGGCCTGTCTTCCGCACTCAATGAATTGTACTCCGCGGAGGAAATCATTCCGTTTTACATCGTGCTCCCTCATGATGACAATTACCTTGAGGATATGTACGAGAGCGGATTTTATGACGAGTTCATCAACGAAGTCATGCCCTACGTCGAATCGCATTACCCTGTGTCCACAGATCCGAAGCGGACAGCTGTCGGAGGTGTCTCACGCGGAGCGCAATGGGCGCAGTTCTTCGCTTTCGGTGAATACGGACGATTCGGCGTCGTCGGCGTACACAGTCCCGCCAATCCGTTTTATTCCTTCCCGAAGATTTACGGAATCATCCGCGACAATCCCGATGTACCGCAAATCGACATCCGCATTGACATCGGCAACGCCGACAATGGGATGCGGATCGGGCAGGAGCTCTCGAAGCAGCTCACGGACCTCTTTTATCCGCATGAGTTCGTACTCGGCGTAGGCGGCCACGATGTGGAGTATTGGGGAGCCAACATCCGCACGTATCTGAAATGGTATTCCGCCGAGTTCCAAAAATAAAATAAAGCCCGCTCGTATTGAGCGGGCTCTTTGATAATCAAAGTACGGCGGGCGGATTTTCTGAATCGACCGACGGGTCAAAGATATGAAAGTTGGTCATATCGATGACGAGGGTAATCTCATCCCCGACGGCGTATCGACTGCGCGGATCGACGCGGGCAACGAATTGGGTGTCGCCGGAGAGAGCGTAGATGAAAATCTCGTTTCCCATCAACTCGATGACGTCAACCTTGCACTTGACCTCCGCCTTAAGGATTCCCGGCGGGCAGAATTCAGGACTGTGAATGTTCTCCGGGCGGATGCCGAAAATGATGTCCTTGCCGTTCAGCGCGGCGAGGGCTTCTTTCTTTTCGGCGGGGACCTCGATATTCAAATGCTCGTTGCGGATGAAAGTCTTCTCCCCCTCGACGGCAATCTTCGCGTTGAAGAAGTTCATCGCCGGGCTGCCGATGAATCCCGCGACGAAGAGATTCGCCGGGTGATCGTAAAGCGTCTGCGGCGTATCAAGCTGCTGGACCACGCCCTTGTTCATAACGGCAATGCGGTCCGCCATAGTCATAGCCTCAACCTGGTCATGGGTCACATAAATGAAAGTCGTCTGCACGCGCTGATGCAGCTTGCTGATTTCGGAGCGGGTCTGTACGCGGAGTTTGGCGTCCAAGTTCGAAAGCGGTTCGTCAAAGAGGAAAACCTGCGGTTCACGGACGATGGCGCGTCCGAGTGCGACACGCTGCCGCTGACCGCCGGAAAGTTCACGCGGCCGGCGGGTGAGCAGCCGTTCGATACCGAGGGATTCGGCAGCCGCTTTGACCTTCTTGTCAATCACATCCTTCGGTGTCTTTCGGAGCTTCAAGCCGAATGCCATATTGTCGTAGACGGTCATGTGCGGATACAACGCGTAGGATTGGAAAACCATGGCAATGTCGCGGTCCTTCGGCGGAACATGATTGACCACGCGGTTGCCGATCATAATTTCACCGTCGGTTACATCTTCAAGCCCGGCCAGACAGCGCAGCGCGGTTGTTTTCCCACATCCGGACGGCCCGACCAATACCAAAAATTCTTTATCTTTGATCTCAATGTCAATGT
>CAVIKW010000074.1:0-9768 GCA_963643375.1 Flexilinea sp.
TACCTTCCCCTATGAGGGGAAGGGGGACCGCTTGCGGTGGATGAGGTCAAGGCTGCGTCAGCAGCCGCCCCTACGAGGGGAAGGCCTTAGTGCGGTCTAAGTTAAGGCAAGTCGCCCATTGCCGATTGCCTTGACTTATGTTATCCGGTCTCTGGTCTCCGGTCTCTTAAACACAAAAGGAGCTGCCGAAGCAGCTCCTTTTGTGTTTAAACGTATGTTTATTTTATCTCGCCGCACAATCCGCGGAGGATCTCGCAGGCGGATTTGAGCTCGTCCATCGGGATGTTCAGCGCGGGGAGCAGGCGGACGCGGTCTTTCGCGGTCAGGGCGAGGACGCCCTTCTCGATCGCGGCGTTGACGATCTTCCCGGCGGGGCCGACGGGCTTGATGCCGATCATCAATCCCATGCCGCTGACGGATTCAACACCGTCGGCGCCTTCAAAATAATCGAAGACGAATTTGCTGCGTTCGCGCACGCCTTCGAGAAGCTTGTCGTCGATGCGGGACAGAATAGAGATCGCGCCCGCGCAGCAGACCGGGTTGCCGCCGAAGGTGGAGCCGTGGTCGCCGGCGCTCAATACGTGCTGGACTTTCTCGCCCATCAAGCAGGCGCCCAGCGGCAGTCCGCCGCCGATGCCCTTCGCCGTGGAGACGACGTCCGGCTGAATGCCGTAATTCATGTAAGCGTAGAGCGCGCCGCTGCGGCCGTTGCCGGTCTGGACTTCATCAATGATGAGCGGGATGTCGTTCTCTTTCGCGAACGCGGCAACCTGCTGCACGAAGTCTTTCGGCAGGGCGACGACGCCGCCTTCACCTTGGATGCATTCCATCATGATGCCCGCGGCGTTGGTGTCGAGGGCGAGCTTCTTCAGCGCCTCGAAATCACCGGCGGGAGCGTGGACGAAGCCCGGGGTCAGCGGCTGGAACAGTTCGTGATAATGTTCCTGACCGGTGGCGGCGAGGGTCGTCAGAGTGCGGCCGTGGAAGCTGTTGATCAGGGTCACGATGGTATAGCAGGACGGGCCCTTCTTCTCGGCAGAATACTTGCGGGCGACTTTGATCGCGCATTCGTTGGCTTCCGCGCCGGAGTTGCCGAAGAAGACTTTCTTCATCCCGGTGCGTTCGCAGAGCATCTCCGCGAGAACCGCGCAGGGCTCGGTGTAATACAGGTTGGAAGTGTGGGCGAATTTGTCCAGCTGAGCCTCGACGGCCTTCTTCCATTCCTCATCGCACATGCCGAAAACGTTCACGGCGATGCCGGTTCCCAGATCAATGTAGCGCTTGCCGTTGACGTCGGTCAGGATCGAACCCTTGCCGGAGACGATCTGAACGGGGAAGCGGGCGTAGGTATTCGCGACGTAAGTGCTGTCAATATTCTTGATGTCAGACATGGTATTACTCCCGGGTCACCATGGTGCCGGCGCCTTCGTCGGTGAGCAGCTCCATGAGGATGGAATGCTCGACGCGGCCGTCCATAATGACTACATTTTTCACGCCGGCGTTGATCGCCTCGATGCAGCAGTCCACTTTCGGGATCATGCCGCCCGCGATGACGCCTTCTTTGTAAAGTTCTTTGGCTTCGGCAAGGCTGATCTGCGGGATGAGCGTTGTCGGGTCGTCTTTGTCGCGCAGGATACCGGCGACATCGGTCATCATGAACAGACGCTCGGCCTGCAGGGCGCCGGCAATGTACGCGGCGGCGGTGTCGCCGTTGATATTGAAGATGTTGCCCTCGTCATCGCAACCCAGCGTGGAGACGACGGGGATGTAGCCGCTGTTCAGCAGGTCGAGGATCGGCTGGGCGTTGACGTAGGAAATTTCGCCGACGTAACCGAGGCGCTGATCCTTGAAATCGGCCTGGATCATGTGTCCGTCAATGCCGGAAATGCCGATGGCGTTGCCGCCCCAGCGATCCAGCAGGCTGACAAGGGACTTGTTGACCTTGCCGGCGAGAACCATTTCCGCCAGGTCGACGGTCTCACGGTCCGTGACGCGCAGGCCGTCGATGAACTCGGACTGTTTGCCGAGGCGCTTCATCAGGCTGCTGAGCTCGGGGCCGCCGCCATGCACGAGGACGACTTTGATGCCGACCAGGGACAGGAGGCTGATATCCTGCATGACCTGGTTCTTCAGGTCTTCATTGATCATGGCGTTGCCGCCGTACTTGATGACGATGATCTTGCCGTTGTAGCGGCGGATGTACGGCATGGCCTGAACGAGCACTTCGGCCCGTTCGGAGTTGGTTAATTGGATTTCCATAAATATGCTCTCCGACCCCTCAAATCAAGTGCGGTAGTCGCCGTTGATCTTCACATAATCGTAGGTCAGGTCGCAGCCCCAGGCAGTCGCGGATTCGGAACCCTGGTGCAGGTCGACGAGGATGTCAATTTCCTTCTCGAGGAGAATCTCTTTGGCCTTCTCTTCGGAGAACTCAACGCCGGCGCCGTTGCGGCAGACAGCGATGGTGCCCTTCGCGGAGTGAAAGTCGACGTCGATCTTCATAACGTCCAGCGGGATGCCGGCGTAGCCGATGGCGCAGAGGACGCGCCCCCAGTTGGCATCGGCGCCGAACATGGCGGCCTTGACCAGGCTGGAGCAGATGACGGACTTCGCGACCGTCTTCGCAGCGGCGAGATCCGGAGCGCCCTTCACGGAGCATTCCAGCAGTTTGGTGGCGCCTTCACCGTCGCCCGCGAGCATACGGCAGAGGTGGATGCAGACCGTGTTCAGCGCGGTCATGAAGGTGGTGAAGTCTTCGCCTTCGGAGACAATCTCGGGGTTGCCCGCGAGGCCGTTCGCCATGACGGAAACCATGTCGTTGGTGGAGGTGTCGCCGTCAACGGAGACCATGTTGAAGGTGTTCGCGATGTCGGTGCTGAGCGCCTTCTGAAGCATCGCGGAGGAAATGGCGGCATCGGTGGTGATGAAGACGAGCATGGTGGCCATGTGCGGATGGATCATGCCGGAGCCCTTGGCCATACCGCCCAGGTGACAGGTCTTCCCGCCGAGTTCGAACTCAACCGCGGCTTCCTTCTTGACGGTGTCGGTGGTCATAATCGCTTCCGCGGCGTCTTCATCGCCGTCATAGCGCAGACCCGCGGCGAGCTCCGCCATGTGGGTGTCGATGGGTTCGAGGTTCAGCGGCTGTCCGATAACGCCGGTGGAAGCGATGATGACGTCATTCGCGTCCACGCCGGTTTCACGGGCGACGATGGCGCACATTTTATGCGCGATTTCGGGGCCGTTGGCGTTGCAGGTGTTCGCGTTGCCGCTGTTGCAGACCATGGCGCGGGCTTTCCCGTTGGCAATGTTCTCCTTCGTCACGGCAATCGGCGCGCCCTTGACCAGGTTCGTGGTGTAGACCGCGGCAGCGGACGCTTCAACGTCGCTGAGGACCAGGGCGATATCTTTCTTGATGTGATTCTTGCGGATCCCGCAGTGGATCCCGTTGGCTTTGAAGCCCTTCGCGGCGCAGACGCCGCCTTTGATGATATTCATAACTTTTATTTCCCGATCAGAACTATCAGAACTGTAAACCCTCGGTTTCGGGCAGCCCCAGAACCAAATTCATGTTCTGGATCGCGGCGCCGGAAGCGCCTTTCCCGAGGTTGTCAAAACGAGCGGTCAGCACGAAACGGTCGGCATTGCCGGTGACAGTGATTTGCATGTCGTCCCGTCCGGAGAGCGCCGCGGCGGAAAGGAATCCGCCTTCGTCACATTCCTCTTCGAATCGGACCAGCGGGCCGGAATAATACTCCCGGTAGACCGCTTTCACATCCTCCAAACTACCCTTCACCGCGTCGGCGGTCAAAGGTACACTGACTTCCATGCCGCTGTAAAAATCAGCGACGATCGGGCTGAAGAGCGGGGCGCTTTCAAGTCCGCAGACGTACGCCATTTCCTTCAGGTGCTTGTGCTGCTGGGTGAGCCCGTACTGGCGGGGTCCCTTCAGCAGCGGGGAACGGGACGGATCCTCGTATTCGGCGATCATCTTTTTACCGCCGCCGGAGTAACCCGTGATTGAGAAACTGCTCAGCTTCGCGTCGGAGCCCAGCAGCCCGGCGTCGCGAAGGGGCTTGACGAGCGCGATGAACCCGCTGGCATGGCAGCCGGGGTTCGCGATGCGCTTCGAGGCGCGGATCTTCTCGCGGTATCCCTTCAATTCGGGGAAGCCGAAGGTCCAGCCTTCCGCGGTGCGGTGCGCGGTGGAAGTGTCAATGATGACCGTGCCGCAGTCCCCCGCCAGCTCGGCCGCTTCAATCGCGGCGGCGTCGGGCAGACAGAAAAAGGCGACATCGGCGGCTTGGATGGCATCCTTCCGGGCGGCGGGATCTTTCCGCAGCTCCTCGGACAGGGTGATCAGCTCCAGTCCCTCTCTCGCTGTCAGGCGTTCACGGATACGCAGCCCGGTCGTCCCGGCGCTGCCGTCAATAAATACTTTCGTCATGTTTCGCGGTTATCCGCTTCCTTCCCGCGCCGGCGGAAAAATAATAGCTGAAATAAAAAGAATAATGCCGGCAATCGGGTCTCCCGCGGACAATACACCTCCTTCACGCGGATTTTCGACTCAATCGAATTTAATACAGAAGTTAATTTATTATATCCGTGATACAGAATCAGCACTAAATCTATATGACATCTGTCATACTCCGCGGACGTAATTCCCGCAGAGCTGCCGGTTTACCCGCTTCCCCGGACGATGTATCGTATGCTCGGCGGAATGGAAGGGGCCGCGGACATGGACGAAATCATCGAAGTTTACAGCGAAGCGGAGCTCGCGGCCGTTGTTGACCGCGACGGTTCGCTCTTCGCGCACATCGAGAACCTCCGCGTACTTGCATCCCACGCCTTCACAGCCTACACCTCCGCCGCGGCGGACGGCTCCCCCGAGCTCATTGACTTCTACTGCGGGTGGCGCGGCTGCGTGCTGAACCTGACCCGCGCGGCGGCTTCGGCCGCCCTTGACAAGGGACAGAGCTTCGCTGTTATTGAGCGGATGAAGGCCCTCATCGGCGAATGCCGCGGTCAGGCGGCTTCGATTGCCGGCGTGCTGAACGGCATCTACCTTCACGCCCCGGATGAACCCCGCCTGCGGCTGCGGATCCGCGGATACGCTTCCGACGCGAATGCCCTCGCCGTCAAGATGGAGCGGACGGTCGGCTCCGTTGACGCGTTCGTGGAAAAGCACGGCCTCCGCCAATCCGGCGCTTGGCACCGCGCCGCCGAGGCGGCCGCCCGCGTGCGCTTCCTGTACGAGAACATCATCCCCGAAGGACACATCTACTACCCCGCCCGTCCCTATCCCCCGGAAGAAATCCCGCTCGGTGAAGAAGTTCCCGACCGCCCGGCGGCGTGGGAGGCCTTCCGCGCCATCCCGGAGGAGGAGCTTGCGTACGACGGGGAACACGACGAATTCATCATCCCCGAGGGAAAGACCTTCGAGACACTACGCGGCACCCTCGACGCCGATTCCATCCGCTTCGACTGGGACAACGGCACGGTGACCGTCGGCTTCGCGGGCGGCTGCCATACGACCTGGCCGTTCTTCAAAGTCAAACACCCCGGCGATCTGATTGCCGGGAGGGGGTATGAGTATTATTATCGGAGAGTGAGGAAACAGTGACCGGGCACCGGAAAGAGACCAGAGACCAGAGACCGGATAACATAAGCCGGCACGAGGTTCCATGGAAAAAGTAATTTCTCCTCAGAGAATAAAAGAGTGCCCGATAATCGGAGGAAAACTTCAATTATCGGGCATCTTTTTTATCGAAATATTATTGTGTTTCCCTATGAAATCTCGTGCCGATTAATGTTATCCGGTCTCCGGTCTCTGGTCTCTTCCCCCCTTCTATCATTTTTTCCATGACAAAACTCCTTATTGCAATAATAAACGGTTAGAATAACTATAGGGTTTGTTTTAACCCGGCATCTCGAACTGTTTTACAATTTGAGAGGGAGAAATAAATATGGAAAATTCTGGTCAGAACATGTATGGGAACATTTTCTTATCCCATCGCGCGATCTGCACGATCGTGTCCCATGCCGCGCAGCAGTCGTATGGGATCGTCGGATTGGCGCCGAAAAACCTCGCGGCGGGATTGGCCGCGGCCATTGTGAAGGACTCTACCCAGGGCGTGAACGTTCGCTCGGATGGGAAGAATGTCAGCATTGATTTGTATATTATCGTCGAATACGGTACCCGCATCACCTCTGTCGCTAACTCTGTCGCGGACAGTGTGAAGTATCAGCTTGAAAAAATGACCGGCCTGCATGTTGAGAACGTCAACGTCCATGTCAAGGGCCTCCGGGTCAGCAACGGCAATAATTAGAATTGGAGACCCGTGAACGAGGAAACTTTGAACCCTATGTCCGAAGAAATTGAACCCCTGAAAACACTTGACGGCAAGCAGTGGAAATCCCTGCTGGAAGCCGGTATGCTTTGGCTCCGCACCAACCAGAACATCGTGAACGCGCTGAACGTCTTCCCGGTTCCGGATGGCGACACCGGTACGAACATGCTGCTGACGATGCAGTCCGCTTGGCAGGATATCGTCCTCATGGACACGAATCACGCCGGCCAGATCATGAAGGCCGCTGCCCAGGGCGCGCTGATGGGCGCCCGCGGCAACTCCGGCGTCATCCTTTCCCAGCTGTGGAGAGGCTTCGCCCGCGCGATGGAACCGTATGAAGTCATCACCCCGGAGATCTTCTCTCAGGCGCTGAACAAGGCCAAGGACACTGCTTACAAAGGCGTCGTCCGCCCGGTCGAAGGCACGATCCTCACCGTTCTGAAGGATACCGCCGCCGCGGTTGATGAAGCTTGGCCGAACTGCGAAGATTTCACTCAGCTGCTCAACGTCACCGTTGAAGCTGCCGACGCGTCCGTGAACCGCACTCCGGATCTGCTCCCCACTCTGAAGCAGGCGGGCGTGGTTGACTCCGGCGGCCGCGGCCTTTATTACATTTTTGAGGGCTTCCTGCGTCGTCTGACGGATCAGCCGCTTGACATCAATTCCGACATCCCGGACGTCGTCTCCCTTGCTCAGCTGGACAACATGGACGAGGAAGAGACCATTGAACCCGGTCAGGACTACGAAGTCGTCGTCGACTTTGTCCCGAAAAAGGAACTGGAACTGAGCTCCTTCTATGACCGTCTCAGCGACATCGGCACCTCCATCCAGGTCGGCGAGGGCGATAACATGTACCGCATGCACATCCACGTCCCGACCAAGAACCTTTACGCGCCGATCAACTACATCATGGAACTCGGCACCGTGACCAAGGTCGCCATTGAGAACCTCATCGCGCAGATGGATGACATCCGCCGCAAGAAGGCGTCGGAGTACACCTTGATGGAAGTCGAACCCGGCCAGGTCGGCGTGATCGCCGTCTCCCCGGGCGAAGGCATCTCCAAGATCCTCGCCAGCCTCGGCGTCAATGCCATCATCGCCGGCGGGCAGACCATGAACCCGAGCACCGAGCAGATCCTCAAGGCCGTGGAAGACCTCCCGACCGACAAGGTCATCGTCCTGCCGAACAACAAGAACATCATCCTTTCCGCGAATAACGCCGTCAGCCAGACCGACAAGAAGGTGGCCGTGATCCGCTCCAAGAACATCGCGCAGGGCATCTCCGCCATGCTGATGCTCGACCCGGACGGCGACATGGACGAGATCGTGGAACGAATGAACGAATCCCTGCTGCAGGTCGAGTCCGGCGAACTGACCCGGGCGACCCGCTCCGTCGATCTGAACGGTGTCACCGTTCATGAAGGGCAGGTCATCGGTCTGCACAACGGCGATTTGGTTCTCGCCGACGATACGATTGAGGACGGGCTGCTGGATTTGCTGAAGGATATCAACGCCGAAGATTACGAGCAGATCACGATCTTCTACGGCAACGGCTTGACCGAGGAAGAAGTCAAGCCCTACATCGACGCCGTGAAAGATGCCTACCCGGACCTCGACGTCGAATGCCATTACGGCGGCCAACCGCATTACTACTTCTCCATCGCGGTGGAGTAATACAAGAGTGGAGTGTGGAGAGTGAAGAGTGGAGTTAAACGCCCGACACTCGAAGACACCTTCCCTTATTGAATGCACATAAGCCTTCCTCTAATACAGGAAGGCTTATTTGTTGCGGCGCGGTTCATTGAGGCGTGACTGCGAGAGTCGGGCGCGCTTTTTGACGCTCCGCGAAGGGGAGCGGGTCTGCCGGTCACCTCATCCACCGCTGACGCGGTCTTCCTTCCCCTCGAGGGGAAGGCTTAAAAGCGCTCGATAAGGGGGAGCGAATCTTCCCTTATCGGGCGCCGCTATTGACTATTGACTACTCACTATTGACTGACAAAAAAACGACCGAGGAATCTCGGTCGTTTTTTTGTTTGCTTTCGCTAAAGAAATTAGTCGAAGATCGGTTTGAGTTCGACAGCGGCGCCGGCAGCTTCGAGCTTGCTCTTGGCGTCATCAGCGGCTTCCTTCGCGGCACCGGACAGGACCTTGGCACCGGCGGTTTCGGCCATCTGCTTGGCTTCGACCAGACCCAGGGAAGTCAGGGTGCGGATGACTTTAATGGTGTCGATCTTCTTCGGGCCGGCGTCCTTCAGGACGACGTCGTAACCGGTCGGTTCGGCAGCGGGAGCAGCAGCGGCAGCGGGGCCGGCAGCGGCAACAGCGACAGGAGCGGCGGCGGAAACGCCCCACTTCTCTTCAAGGGCCTTAACAAGGTCAGCAGCTTCGAGGACGCTCAGGGCGCTCAGTTCTTCAACAAGTTTTTCGATATCAGCCATTTTAATAGACTCCTAAAAAATATTTAAAATTTGGTTTTGATTCCGGGTGAATGAACCCCGTTGATAAAATCCGTGTCGTGCGACGCGGTTGGAATTACTCGGCAGAGGCGTTGTTATTGTCAACGTTCGCCTGAATAACAGCGGCAAGGCCGCGGGCCGGTTCGGCAATAGTGCGGACGAGCTTAGAAGCAGGAGCCTGGATGGTTCCGAGCAGCTTGGCGCGCATTTCCGGCAGGGACGGCAGGGTACCCAGTCTCGCGACTTCAGAAGCATCAAGCAGGTTCTTATCGAGGTAACCATACTTAACCTTCATCTTGTATTCCTTGACGACTTCGCTGACAGCTTTCGCAACAGCGGCGGCGTCGGTGAACGCGAAGTTCATGAGGGTGGTACCGGTCAGCTCTTCGCCGGCGGGATATTCCTTATCAGCAAGGGACTTGGAGATCAGCGTGTTTTTCACGACATGAGCTTCGCCGCCTGCTTCGCGGATCTTATTGCGGATCGCGTCGATGGTGGGCATATCCATTTTGGTATAGGACAGCATATACAGAGCCTGGCTCTTGTCAAGCCATTCGCCGTACTGCGCCATCATCTTTGATTTCTCATCTTTTGTAAAGGCCAATGTGTAAATCCTCCTTCCCGTTAAAAATAGAAAAATCTTTGCCGCCGTGTGCGCAGACAAAGATATCAAATCAAATTCAGTGGAATTGATCTCGTATCATTCGCCTCGGCTGGATATTGAGCCTTGTGGGCACCGGCTGTCTACAGTGAATCGTGTTGGGATATGAATCCCTATTCAATTTACCAAAACAATATTACCATAAGTCGGGGAAAATGGATAATAATTGGTGACATTTTGAAAAGCAGGGAGGAGTTAGGAGTGAGGAGAGAGGAGTTGGCCCTCGATATGAGGAGACATACTCCCATTAATGAGCGCGTATCTGCCTTCCCCTTGAGGGGAAGGGGGCCCGCTTGCGGGG
>CAVIKW010000075.1:0-9725 GCA_963643375.1 Flexilinea sp.
GGATGAGGTCAAGGCCGCGTCAGCGGCCGCCCCTATGAGGGGAAGGGGGACCGCGATAGCGGTGGATGAGGTGACCCGCGGCCCCGCCCCCTTCGCGAAGCGTCAAAAAAAGCCGCCCGATAAGGGAATGTGTAATTCCCCTATCGGGCGTCACTATTGCCTATTGCCTACTGCCTATTGCCTTACTCAGCAGCCTTCTCTTCGCCGGCGTCTTCGGCGTGATCTTCACAGCCGCAGCCGCAGCCGCAATCGTCGTCGTCGCATTCCTCAATCGCGAGGTCGTCCATACCGCATTCGGCGCAGAGGTCGCAGAAATCCATCAGCTCCTCGTCATCCAGGGAGGCGATGAACTTGCGGAATTTCTTCTCCGCCTGACGGCCCTTCTTGCCGAGAATCAGGTAGCGTTCGCCGAGGGTGTTCAGGCTGATTTTGCCGTCATCGCTGACATCAACGAGGTCCTTGTCCATCAGCTTGTTCAGGTAGCGTTCCACATCGGACGGGCGGGCGTCGAAGAATTCGCAAAGGGTATAGAAATCGGAGGTGCCGAGTTCGGCGACGGCCTTCAGCATGCGCTTTTCGCTCTTGCCGAGTTTGATCACCGGGAGAAGGTTGAACTTCTCGGCGATGTAATCCTGGACGCTCACGGAGCATTCTTCGCAGCCGCAGTCATCGGCGTCTTCGTAGTTATAGATGATTTCTTCGTCAACATTCTTCTTGGACATTGTAAACTTTATTCCTTCCAATCGTGCCGTTTGTTTCCGACGGCGTTAATTACTTGATTCCGCGGCAGGAGCTTCACCGTTGTCCTGAGCGGAGGTTTCTTCAGCGGCGGGAGCTTCCTCAACTGCCGCCTCGGGAGCCGGGAGGACGTCGTCATCGGCTTCCATTCCTTCGGCAACCGCTTCCACGATCGCGTCGGGATTCTTGACAATATAACCGGAGGCGAGCATACGGCGGATCATCTTGAAGCCCTTCTTCTTTTTCTTTTCGGCTTTCTTGATGACCTTCGTGCCCTCTTCCTCAATGAACATATCGCGGACGACGTTCTCCGTCTTGGAGAAGGTGTCGTCGACGTTTTCATCCAGTAATGAAGTGTCGTCGCCGAGGCTCTTGACCAGCTCCGCGCGGATGCCGGCCATCTTCGCCTTTTCCTCATCGGCAAGGACCGGGTACTGCGGATCCATATCCTCGAGGGTCTGGAGGACGATGCGGGAGACGATCAAGCGGGCGTACCACTTGCGGTCAGCGGGGACAACGTACCACGGGGAGGTCTTCGTGGAGGTCTTGTTGACCATGGTCTCGAAGGCTTCCATGTACTCATCCCAATACTTGCGTTCTTCAATGTCGCCGGAGGAGACTTTCCAATTCTTGGACGGCGTGTCGATTCGGGAGATGAAGCGGCGGGCCTGTTCGTCTTTGGAGACGTTCAGGAAGATCTTCACGACCCGGGTGCTGTTGTTGTAAAGGAACTGCTCGAAGTTGACGATCTCCTTGTAGCGGGCTTCGATGACGTCAACGTCCTTCAGACGATCGGCGCGGGCCTGGTTCTTGTAGAGCTTATGAACCTTGCCGACGAGAACGTCTTCATAATAGGAGCGGTTGAAGATCGAGATGTGGCCGTGAGCCGGCTGCGGCGGACCGAAACGCCACAGGTAGTTATGGGCGGATTCTTCCGAGGACGGGACCTTGAAGCAGTATTCCTTCACGCCGTGCGGGGTGAGGGAGCTGAACACGGTTCGGATTACACCGTCTTTACCGGCGGCATCCATTGCCTGGAAGACGAAGATGACGCCTTCCTTTCGTTCGGCATACAATGCCTGCTGCAGCTTGTTGATCTTGCGCAGATTCTCGACGAATTCATCGACCGCCTGTTCGCGCCCTTCGACCAGGCTCTTGTCGGCGGTATCGAATTTTGAGATCTTGAACTTTTCGTCACCGGTATAACGGTATTTGTTGATGTTCTTTCCCATAATGCACTTCCTTGGCTTTTCTTGTTCTTATTCTAACCGTCAAATGTAAATTTTTTATGTGAATTTTGGCATTTGATGATAAACGAACGGCAGTGAGGATGTAGGAGTAAGGAAGAGAGACCAGAGACCAGAGACCGGATAACATTAATCGGCGAGTCTTCGAATATCACGGCGAGCGAAGTGTTGACGCGAAGCCCGACATTGCAAGTCTCGCCTCAATTTAAGGCGCGCTATTGTCCTTCCCCTTGAGGGGAAGGGGGGCCCTTCGCGGAGCGTCAACTCTTCACTTTAAAAAAACGCTTCTCCGCTCACGCGGAGAAGCGTTTCCTTGCGAATTACCATCGCGGCGGACGGGGCGGACGCGGGCCGCCGGGGCCCTGAGGACCGGCGGGGACGCCGTGCGCCCACGGTCTGTTCCACGGAACCGGGGTCGCGGTCGGGGCGAACCACGAGGCGCCGCGGACGTTATACGTGGAGGTTATGGTGCCGCCCTTCGTGCCGTCGGGAGACTTCAGCACATAGGTGCTGTAATAGGTGCCGTCGCGCTGCTGATCCGGGGTCATGCCCAGTTTGACCGTCAGGGTCTCACCCGGGGCGGTGGTCTTATTCATGCTGAAACTGGTGTTGCCGATCTGCCAGCCGCTGTCGAACACGAAGGTATATTCCGGCGTCCAGGTGCAGGTGCCGGTGTTTTGGATAACCCACTCCTTCCAGAAGGTCTCGCCTCGCTGGACGAAGCAGCCGGAGCCGTAGGTCGGCTCGCTGATTAGTTCGAAGGCAATCGTGCATCCTTCCGTGGTGGTCGCGGATGACGAAGCGTCTTTCGCGACGGTCGCGCTGCCGCCCGCGGTGGTGACGGACTGCGCGGTCAGGGTCGAGACAACGGACGCAACAATCTGGTCTTCGGTCAAGGTGTCGTTCGTCAATGAAACGCTGCCGGAGCTTGAGGTAGACGCGCTGCCGGCGGCTGTGGAGCCGGTGTTGACAAGCGAGATTGAGGTGTTCGAGGGACGCTCAATCTGCGCTTCCGGTTCGGGTTCCGGGGTGGCGGTGACGACGAGGTACACGACGTACGGGGTCTGGGTCGGTTCCGGGGTTTTCGCGGTGACCGCGCCGGCCATTATCGCCGTGACTGCCAAAACAAGCAGAATCAATGTCATCAATTTTCGGCTCATAAATAATCTCCTTAGCGCGGAGCCTCCGTGGAGGGCGCTTGATTTCCGTAAATGATTAACATTCAAACGTCCGGATAAACAAAAAGTTCCCGGGTCAATGATAATTGGCGAGAAAGTCCTCCGCGAACGCGCTGTACCGTCCCTCAAAAATGGCTTTCCGTGCCTGACGGACGAGCTCCTCGAGGGTATGGATGTTATGCATGGAGAGCAGCGTGGCCGCCAGGATCTCTTTGTTCTGCAGCAGGTGGCGTATATAGGCGCGGGAGAAGTGCTGACAGGCATAGCAGCCGCAGCCTTCAACAATCGGGCGCGGGTCATGGGCGTACTGCTGATTCATCATGTTCATGCGTCCATGGAAGGTCATGGCGGCGCCGTGGCGTGCCAGACGGGTGGGGAGGACGCAGTCGAAGAAGTCGATCCCGCGCCAAATCCCGTTGACGAGGTCTTCCGGTGAACCGACGCCCATCAGGTAGCGCGGTTTGTCGGCCGGCAGGATCGGGGTGACGACTTCCATCATCTTGTTCATGTCTTCCTTGGACTCCCCGACGGAGAGCCCGCCGATGGCGAAGCCGGGCAGGTCGAACGCGGAGACGTAGCGGGCGGAGGCTTCGCGCAGGTCGGCGAAGATGCCTCCCTGAACGATGCCGAAGAGGGCCTGATCCTCCCGGGTGTGGGCGTTGACGCAGCGCTCCAGCCAGCGGTGGGTGCGCGCCATGGCGCGTTCATTGTAAGCGTGGTCGAAGGGGTCGGCACATTCATCGAAGGCCATGATGATGTCCGCGCCGAGCTTCTCCTGTACGTGAATGGAGTCCTCCGGCGTCAGGCGGTGGGTGGAGCCGTCGATGTAGCTTTTGAAGGTGACGCCGTCTTCATCAATCTTGCGCAGCGGACCGAGGGAGAAGACCTGGAAACCGCCGGAGTCGGTGAGCATGGGGCCGTGCCACTGCATGAACTCATGCAGGCCGCCCATCTCCTCCACAAGATCGGGACCGGGACGCAGGAAAAGGTGGTAGGTATTCGCGAGCACGAGGCTGCAGCCGAGTTCATCCAGCTGCGCCGGGGTGATGGCCTTGACGGTCGCCTGGGTTCCGACCGGGGCGAAAATCGGCGTCGGGATCGGTCCGTGGGGCGTATGGAATACGCCGGCGCGGGCCTGTCCGTCGGCTGCTTGCAGTTCAAAATGGAAATTCGGATTCGGCATTAACCCTCCGTTCAGTTGCACAACAGGTCGATGAATTCTTGATATTCATCCGCGTTCTCCTTCGCGCCGAAGTAACGGCAGGCGGAGAAGGCCATGTATTCGTTGTCTTTGAGAATGGCGGCGTACTGCTCCGCCTCGTCCCCGCGGCCGGTCTCAACATAGGCTTCGATGACCGGGATCCACTCGACGGAATCCTCCGCGCGTAACTTCAGCTCGGCAGCCTCATCCGCAAGCTTTGCCGCGGTTTCGGGGTCGTCCAGCTGCATGGCGAGGTCCATCTTCTCGTAGTAATAGCACCAGCCGTGTTCCTGTTCCTCGCCGAGGAAGAAGGGCATCACGACTTCGCGTTCGGGGACGGTGATGATCTGTTCGAGCTTGGAATACGAGCCGATATCGGGAATCTTCGACCATTCGTTGACGGAATAAATCGGGTTCTCTCCGTTCACGACATGCAGGCAGGATTGCTTATTCGGCTTGGTCAGCGCCAGCAGCTGCTGATAATCTTTCTCCACGAAAATCTCGCGGACGGTGCGGTCGGTCTTCTTGCCCTGCTCGATATCGCGGATGGTGTTCGTGTTCAGGATCTCCGCGCCGATCGGGGCCCAGCCCTGTTCATCGGAGAAGTAAATCAGGTTCGCCGGGGCGAAGATCTCGTAATCCTCCTCCGCGGAGAAGGCGCCGGCGGTCACGATGGTGGTGCCGGATTTCAGGCCGGGCGCGCGCCACATGAGCTGCTGCCAATAGTCCTTGGTCTCCTGCCAGGTGTTGATGTAATTCGTCTTGTTCTGCCACTGCACGAATCCGGAGATCAGCAGCGCGGCGATCATCAATACATTGCGGAGCACGCGGTCGTCCATGGAGCCCAGCAGCCCGACCAGGAAGAGGATCGTGCCGATCATTCCCGTCCAGGCGAAACGGTCCAGGCTGGCGGTGAAATTGATGTCGCGGCCGGCGATGATCAGCGGCAGGATGGAGATCGTCCCGCAGATCAGGCCGAACCACAGCCACTGCCCGGCTTCATTGCCGGCATCGGTCACGGATTCCTCCGTGCGCTTGCGGTGCATGAGGATGAGGAAGACGAAGCCGATCGCAGCAGCCGCGGCGGCGGGGATAACGGCGCGGACAAAGGATTTCATGTCGAGGCCGTTGATCAGGTTATAGGCAGGGATGACCCAGACGCCCGCGAAGAGCTTCCAAACGGATTTCGCGATACGGACGAGCAGCGTCCCGGCTTCATGAACGGGATGTTCGCGGAACGGCTGAACGACCGCGGTCATCAGGTCCGCGCCGGCGCGTTCGGCGCTGAAGAAGAATACACGCCAGATCACGAATCCCGCCACCGGGATCAGGAACGGCAGGTAGAGCAGCACGCATTTGCCGAAGGCCTTCAGCTTGCCGTCGCCCGCCTGTTCGCGGTTGAGCATGTAGATCATGCCGAAGCGGAAGATTTCCATCCCGACGTAGTATTCCATCAGCAGCATGCTGCAGAAGGAGAACACCATGGCGAGGAAGGTCAGCACGTAGCGCATCCGCTTCGCCCCCGGCTCGTAAGCGAGAACCGTCAGCCAGAGCGAGAAGAGGAAGCAGAACATCGCGGTCTGATGCGGGACGTAGGCGATGCCGTCAATCTGCTGCAGGAATCCCGGGAAGAGGACCGCCAGCAGTCCGGCGAAGCCCGCCATTTTCGGCGTGCGCGGCCAGACAATCAGCAGTGACAGCGCGAGGAAGACCGCGCCGAGGATGCGGCAGACGAGGTTGTAAATGAGGTAGGCGGTGTTATTCGTCTTGAAAATGTAGAAGAACCACGTCAGCAGCGCGCCGTCCGCGGGACGGTCGGAGGCGTAATGCTGTTTCAGCATCTCACCGCCGCGCACGACAGCGTTATAGTAATTGTTCCAGTCGTCGCGGTAAAGTCCCAGGTCGTTGATGCCCGGAATGTAAATCAGGCAGCCGACGATGATAATCGCGGCGATAATCAAAATCGTGTTTTTTGTTCGATTCATTCTTTCTCCTTCAACACGGGGGGACTATACCCGTCCGAGATACCACCAGTAAATCGCGACGAACGAAAGGCAGACCGCGAACACGGTCAGAATTTTGAAGAGACGGCTCACCTTCCCGCGGGTGCCGTCCGCAACCATCAACGCCAGCGGCGCCGCCGCGTCAAGGATGTAGCGGTAGCCGATCTGTTCGGCGCCGGTGTTGTGATACAGCAGCAGCAGGCCGACCGTCACCAATACGGAGAGCCAGGAGCCGACCGAGAACCATTCGTGGCGGAAGGAACGGAAGGCGTAAATCAGCGGCGGGGTCATCAGGAAGATGGAGTAGCCGGCCACATACGGGTAGAAGAAAAAGCGTTCGCCCGAGAAGTCCAGACGCGGCAGGCCGAAGAGCATGACGTCCGCGTTGGTTTTGAAGAAATGGGTGTTGAACATGCCCCACTTCCGAACGGACTCGAGGATCCAGTCCGCGCCGTTGATGGTCACGTAGCCGAAATCCGTCCAAGCGTTGAAACGGAGCTTGTTATAAAGCAGCAGCAGCCCGACGCAGATCACGACCGGGATGCCGGACTTCAGCCCCCAGACGACCATATCCTTCCACGGGATCGTGGGGAAGCGGGCGTTCTGATAAAGCCAAATGCCGAGGAGCAGGAAATACACCGTGCAGACATTCGGACGGGACAGCACGGCGCAGCCCAGCATCACGCCGATCAGAATCGGGGAATCGCCGCGCAACGCGAATGTCGCCGCGAGCAGCGTGAACAGGGTCACCACCAGCTGGCTGATGAACCACATCTGCCCGGACGTCGCGAGCCAGAAGAGGTCGGTACCGAAGATGAAGAGCACCGTCACCCACATCGAGATGCTGAGCGTGTTCTCCGGGAAGTCGATACCGTTGTCGGCTTCATTGAAGAGCGGGCTGTCGGAATGGGTGAAGGCGGTTGAGAGCATCCAGAAGAGCAGCGCCGCGTTCAGCGCGCCGAGCACGGCGGAATACACCGCCATGTTGACGGCCTCCGCGGAGCCGAGCGCCTTCACGACCGGCATCAGCAGAATCGCGGGCATCGGCGGGTTCGGCACATACCATTTGCCGTTGTATTCGGTCAAGTCATGGAATCCTGTCGGCGCGATCAGGTCCAATCGTCCCGCGAGGAACGACTCCGCCAGCTCATTCCAATACGCCTTGGCGGGCGTATTCACGCGGCCCATCCACAGCTGAGTGGAGCGGATCACGGTGAAGCTCATCAGCGCGAAGAAGACACAGCCGGCGAGCATCTTCCAGGCGTGGGGGATATCCAGCGACAGCACCCAATACCACAGCACCGCGCCGGCCGCCGTGAGGATAATCATCCATGCCGTACCGCGAAGGTCGACATTCCAGTTATACGCGTCGTAATGGGAGGCGGCCGCCCAATACGTGAAGAGCGCGGCGAGGAAGCAGAACAGCGTGAAGCCGCGCGGCTTTTCCGTATCGGAGAGCGCCATCCCGGCCATATACTCCGCCGAGCTCAGCAGCAGCCACAGCACAAGCGGCAGCGCGCGGGAGGCGATCAGATGAATCAGACAGCGGCTGTCGTCATTCGGGAAGCGTGAGATGAGCAGCACCCATCCCGCCGCGGCGAACCAAAACGCGGACGCGAACCGCAGCCACTTCGGCGGATTGCTTCGCCGGCGGTACAGCCCGGCCGCGCCCACGGTCAACGCGAGCAGCAGCGCGAACAAGCCGAGCCGGAAGCCGGACAGCCCCAAGAACAAAGCGTTCTTCGCCTCAGACCGATCCGCAGCCGTCCACACGGCGGCCGCGATGCCTTCCAAAACAGGCAGCGCGAACAGAAGAGATTTAGCAGACTTTTTCATTACTTATTATTGTAACCCATAAAGCGTCAACAGTCAGCAGTCAATAGTCATCTTAAAAGAAATACGCCGCCCGGACGGACGGCGTGATTGAACGAAATCAAAGGCGGCGGTAATTGCGCAGCTCGATAATGGCTTTAGCCGCCGCGATGTGTTCGGGGAAGGCCTTCGCCAGAGGATTGGAAGTCGGGAACGAGGGCTGTTCCTGCAGCACGTCGACGAAGTAGGAGATGTCCTGATCGTCTTCGTTGGCGGTGGAGCGGATCCATTTCAGGAGTTCAGCGGCGCCGCGGGGCTTCAGCGACTCACGGTAGCGTTTATCGCTTTCGATATACGCCGCCTCGAGCGCGTCCAGGAATTCCTCGGCCTTGTAGATTTTCACCCGGTCGACGTTGTAAATCTTCGCGGCGGTTTCCAATCCGTAAATGGTTTCGACGTCGAAGTTCAGCAGCAGGTCATTGTACGCGGGCCGGCGGAAGTAATAGTAGACGCCGAAGAGCTTATGGAAGGCGCGGAGGGTGTCGAGGTAACCCATGTTGATGTTCTTGCGGATGCGCTCTTTGTTGAACTCGAACGTGCCGCCGAGGTCTTCGCTGCAGTGGATCATCTTGACGTAAACATTGTCCGGGTTCTCAATCTTGCGGACGGAGCCGAGGCCGTTGACGTTGAGGACGATGATGCGGTTGTAACCGGCGCCGACGAGGAGATTGATCGGCATGTTGTCATAGAGCCCGCCGTCCATGAAGGCCTTGCCGTCCACCTGCTTGGTTCGGAAGATCGGGAAGTTCGCCGAGGCGGTGAGGTAATCCACGAGTTTATCTTGCGGGATGTCCTTCTTGAAGACCTGCGCCGGCTCAAGGGATTTCACGTCGAAGGTGACCATGCCGAGGTCAATCGGGCTGTCGTAGATTTTCTGAATGTCCAGACATTTCGTGATGTAGTTCTTGAGCACAGAGTTGTCCAGACCACCTTGATTAATGAACTCCTTCGAGAGCTCGAAGAGGTTGGAAGGGTCGAAGATGTCCTTGTTCGGGTCGACTTTATCCGAGACAGGGAGGATGTCGGTGATCTTGATGGTCTCGTAGATATTGACCATCTTTTCGTAGTCATCTTGGACGATCAGCGCGGCGTTGAGCGCGCCGATAGACGTGCCGGCGATGGCCTTGATGGGGAGCTTGAGTTCGGTGATGGCTTTCCACGCGCCGACTTGATAAGCGCCCTTGGTCCCGCCTCCGCAGAGGACGAGCCCCCATTTTTCGTCCGTTTCCGGATTATTGCGGTTGAAGAGGTTTTTGAGATTTGTGATGTCAGTCATAATCGTAGTTTCCTTTTCTCTTTTAATTATAACAATATTTATTAGAGGGAAGTTAGAAAAAGAGTGGAGATAAAACAGTTAGGAGTTAGGAGTTGAAGCGCTCGATATGTGGAGATTCACCACAATTAATGAGCGCGTATTGTCCTTCCCCTACCAGGGGAAGGCCTTAACGCGCTCGATAAAGGGAGCAACTCTTCCCTTATCGAGCAC
>CAVIKW010000076.1:0-9699 GCA_963643375.1 Flexilinea sp.
GTCTGCAGTTCACCTCATCCACCGCAAGTGATACACCTTCCCCTCACAAGAGAATGTTTTAAACGCTCGACAAGGGATTTGGAATTCCGATATCGAGCGTTTCTGTAATTACGAATTACGAATCGTGAATTGCGAGTACTAAAACTCCTAACCGCATTACACCGTGTCCATGAACGTCTTCTCGACTTTGGAGAAGACCATGGAGCCGAAGATGAAGATCACGACCGCGAAGACGGCGGACCAGGCGAGGCCGAGGGGCTGAATGGAGCCGGTGCCGAGGACCGTGTAGCGGAAGAATTCCATCGGGGCGGAGACCGGATTGATCAGCAGCAGCGTGCGCATTTTCCCGGGGCCGAGCTGCGAGAGCGGGTAGACCACCGGGGAGGCGTACATCCAGAGGTTGATGGCGAAATCGAACAAGAGCGAGAGATCGCGGTATTTGACGGTGACCGCCGAGATCAGAATGCCGATGCCGGTGCCCATGATTCCGAGGAAGAAGAGCATAACGGGAAGCAGCAGCCAGCACCACCAATTCGGATGAATCACGCCGCGGGCTGTATAGACGACAACAAGAACCACCACCAAGCTCATGCGGATGCCGAACTCGATCAGCGCGGTGAACATCTCCGCGATCGGCACAGTCAGCCGCGGAAAATAGACTTTCCCGAAGAGGTTCTCATTGACGATGAATGATTTCGCGTTCTTGTGCAGACAAGACGCGAAAAAGTTCCAGCAAGCTTGTCCGGACAAATAAAACAAAAACTGCGGCACACCTTCCGTCCCGATCTGCGCGATGCTCCCGAAGACGATCATATAGAGCAGGGAGCTGATCAACGGCGTGATGAAAATCCACAGCGGACCGAGAATCGTCTGCTTGTAGTAGATAATGAAATTGCGCTTGGTGAAGAGCTTAATCAGGTCGCGGTAATGCCAGAGATCCTCGAAATGGGGTGCCCAACTGTCTTTCGCGTCAATATGGATATGGTTCATGCCTGCTCCTTTTCGAATGAGACATTGAGCGGATTCAATCGGATGTGTCCCCAGCCGCCGGCCATAATCGGGTGCTCCGGGCTGTTCGGCGTTTCATCGATTTGAAAGACCAGACCCGGTTTCACGACGGCGTAATCTTGATTTGATCCATATCTGTCGTAGGTGCCGGTCACAATATCGACCGAATAGGTCCCCGGCGCGAATTGTGAGGTGTCCATCTCCGCAGTGAGGTCATATTCGCCGGCGTGGAGGTCATGCGTTTCCCGGTCAAACATAACACCGAGCGGTCTGTTCCCGCCGTCGTCAACGCGGAAGCGCACCGAGACGCCGGGCGCGTCCCGCAGCACGGAGGTCTTGATTTTCACGCGGATTTTCTCACCGCAGGCGTAAATCGGTTCATCCCGATCCGGGAGGGCGATACTGTTGAGCCTGAGCGGAGAGTTGGCCATGACCAAGGATTCCTGCGGGGAAAGAGCGCGCGTTCCCTTGAGAATGCCGCTCAGCCCCGAATATTGATCAATGGCGGTTTCGGTGTCGCCGTCGTAGATGATTTTCCCCGCGTTCATCACGATGCAGCGGGTGCAGAGGCGGCGAATGGTATCCATATTATGGCTGACGTAGAGCACGGTGTGTCCGTCTCTCGCGGCCGATTCTTTCATCTTGTCCAGACATTTCTTTTGAAAAGCAACATCGCCGACAGCCAGCACTTCATCCATGATCTTAATCTCGGAATCCAAATGCGCCGCGACGGAGAACGCCAGCTTGACATACATACCGGAGGAATAGCGTTTCACCGGGGTGTCAATGAAGTCGCCGACTTCGGAGAACTCAATAATCTGCGGCAGCTTGCGGTCGATTTCCTTCGTGGTCATTCCGAGAATCGCGCCGTTCATGTAAACATTCTCGCGCCCGGTCATCTCCCCGTGGAAACCGGTCCCGACTTCGAGCATGGAGCTGATCCGTCCCCAAATGTCAATGGTTCCCGCGGTCGGAGCGGTGACGCGGCACAGCAGCTTGAGCAATGTGGATTTGCCTGCACCGTTCATGCCGATGATGCCGAGGGCTTCTCCCCGCTTGACGTCAAGGTCGATGCCATTCAGCGCCATGAAGGATTCGCCGACGAGGCGTTCCCGCTCGTCCAATCTTCTGTTCGGATCTTCCTTCCCATGAAGCTTCGCCATGAGGGTCTGAATGTCCTGCGTCAGGGTATTGTAACCGATCTGCCCAAGGCGGTATTCCTTGGTCACCCCGCGCAGGCTGATGGCTGATTCGTCGTTCGCGTTTTTTGTCATGGGGTTTATTATAATCGATTATAAGAGTGGATGATGAAAAAGAGAGTGGAGCGTGGAGTTAAGCGTCCGGGAAAGGCAAAACGTATTGCTGAATCTCGTTCCCATTCTTGAATGTCATCTCCAGAAGCTCCGCCGCGATTTGTTTGCTGACAACGCGCATGATGTTGTCCTCAATATCATCCTTGGAAAGCAGATTCATGCTGCCGTACCATACAATTTCATTGTCAATAACGGCATAATGCTCACAGTGATCCCTGACAAGCTCAATATTTACCCCGGCATTGCGCAGAACTTCCATAAGCTCAATTCGGTGCTCATCGCGGCCGTACACATATGAATCGGGATGCCATGTCACAACAGTAACCTTCACCCCGGCCTCCTGCCGTTCCGCAAGCTTTCGGACATATTCCCCTCCGCCAAAAATTATCGCATTGCGGAAAATCCCCGGACTCACCGCCGTCATGTTCACCTCGAAGATAATTAAAAAGGAGAGGAGTCGGGAGCCGGGAATTAGGATAACTCCTAATTCCTCACTCCTAACTCCTCATTGCCGTATCAGAGTCCGAACCCGGCGACGGTCGCGACGGGGACAGAGAAGGTAATGGCTTGGGCCGCGGTAGCGGGGCCGGCCTTTTCCAGGACCGCGCGCATGATGTCCGCCTTCTTTTCTTTCAGAGCGACGATGAGGATCACTTCCTTCTCACTTGAAATGGAGATGTTCAGGAACCGCGCCGTCTCTTCGTTCGCGGAGCCTTTGCCGTGGAGCACCGTGCCTCCGGTCGCGCCCGCGGAACGGGCGGCGTCCATCACGTCATCGGTCCGACCTTCATTCGCGATCACGACAATCAACTCATGGCGGTCACTGACCTGCGGCATCTCCTTGACCGGTTTTTCCCCTTCACTCAGACTGTTCACCATCTTACCTCCTCCAATGCTTTTAATCGGGATCGTGATCACGACGCCGTGTCCGTGAACGCCGATATTGACTTGTTCTTTGATTTCCTGAATATACCGTTCGGTTTTTTCCGAATTCGCGACGGCCATCACGATCCGCTTCTTGTCGGCTTTCATCCCAAGCAGATCCAACATGCTCTGTTCCGCCGTGCCGCGTCCCATCATTGATACGGAGATAGGAATCGCCAGCTTATCGTGAACCGCCATCAGCCGTTCAAACCGCCTTTGTGAGACAATGGATATAATGTAGTTCACTTCGTTTCCTCCTCCCAAAAGTCTACAATCAACAAATCATCGGGCGCAATCTCGGGAACGGCCTCGGTCTTCTTCCTGCGTTCGAAGATAAACCCGATCATCTGAATCGACAGCAGCGGCATCATCGCAACCATCGCCACCAGGCCGAAGGCGTCCCGCAGGGGATTGCCGCCCAGGGCGTTGCAGGCTCCGATCACGAATTGCAGCATGAAGGTGGCCGTCATCGGGCCGGAAGCGACACCGCCCGCGTCAAAGGCAATCGCGGTGTAAATATCCGGCACGAAGAAGGAGAGCGCGAGGGCAATCGCGTACCCCGGGACGAGGAACCACATCAGGCTGATCCCCGTCATGACGCGCAGCATTGAGAGCGCCATCGCCAACGCGATCGCGACCGAGAGGCTGTATTTGATTGCCTTGCCGGGAATGGCGCCGGCGCTGACTTCCTCGATCTGCTTCTCAAGAACCGTGACCGCGGGCTCGGCGGAAATGATAAACCACCCGAGCAGGGCGGAGAACGGAATGAGAATGTATTTCGTCCAACCGCCGCTGAGAACTTTGCCGAGAACGGCGCCCAGCGACGAGAAGCCGACGTTCACACCGGTGAGGAACAGGACCAAGCCGACGTAGGTATAGGCGAGGCCGATGCAGATCTTCGTGAAGCTGCGGCGGGGCAGATGCAGCGACACGAATTGGAACAGCAGGAAAATCACCACGATCGGCGTGAGCGCGAGGGCGACTTCCTTCATATATGCAGGAATCGCCGAGAAATAGGCGCTGCCGACCTTGGCGGTGTCCGCGTAGACAGCGGTCTCCGCCGCGCCCACGACGCCGCTTTCCCCGGAGCTGAACAAGCCGAGCAGCAGCACGGAGAGAATCGGCCCCACCGAGCAAAGCGCCACCAGGCCGAAGCTGTCCGCCTCGACGCTTTTGTCACTGCGGATGTTCGCGACACCGACACCGAAGGCGAGAATGAAAGGCACCGTCATCGGGCCCGTCGTAACCCCGCCGGAGTCGAACGCGATCCCGAGGAAGTCCGCGTCGGTAACCGCGGCGAGGGCGAAAATGGCCGCGTAGCATCCCAAAAGGATGTAACGAAGCTTGGCCCCGGACAGGATTCGCATCATACAGATGGAAAGGAAGAACCCGACGCCCGTCCCGACAACAAGCAGGAGGACGTAGTTATTGATGTGCGGCACCGTCTCTGCTAAAACCTGCAGATCGGGTTCCGCGATGGTCACAGCGAACCCGAGGACGAAGCTGCCGAGCAGGATCAGCGGGACGTTCTTCGTGGCGGTGAGGGCGGTGCCGATTTTGCTCCCGATCGGTGTCATGGAGATTTCGGAGCCCAGTGAGAACAACCCGATCCCGAGGATCACGAACAGTGTCCCGATCAGGAAGCTCAGCATTAAATCCGTCGGCAAGGGGGAGACGGTCAACGACAGCAGCAGTACGACCGCGACAATCGGCAGTACGCTGTTGGATGATTCGATGATTTTCTCTTGGATGTTGCTGAATAAGAGCTTGAGGCTTTTCATCGACATTAAAATACCTCTTTCCCGCGTTTGCGTCGCGTAAATTGATTGGGAGACAATTTGGTGTCAATTATTCCCAATGATATTCTATTTAAAAAATTTGAGGTTGTCAAGTGGGGAACAGAGTGAGGAGAGACCGAGAATCAAGAGACCAGAGACCAGAGACCAGATAACGTTAATCGGCATGAATTTCAATCGGAAAAGTCAATAATAAATAAATGACGTCCGACAATCGAAGGCTTGCTTCAAATATCGGGCGCTTAAGCCTTCCCCTACGAGGGGAAGGGGGACCGCTTGCGGTGGATGAGGTGACCCGCAGACACGCTCCCCTTCGCGGAGCATGTCAACTCCTCACTCCTAACTCCTAACTTCTCACTTCTCACCGCCTTTCCCCTCCCTTTACGACCTTCTTTCCATATGATATACTCTTAACAAGGAGGGAAACATGAAACTCTGGCAGCAATTAATCGAGATGAAGTCCTGCTTCGTGTGCAGCAACATCGCCTTTTGGGGGACGGTCATCCTCGTCTGCTTCATTTTGGTGAAGCTCGGCATTCTCTGACGCGTTCCATTCGTCCGCAACCCACTCCGCCTCGGCGGAGTTTATTATTCCGATTTGCCGCACCGGGAATTAAAAAAAGAAGTTAGGTCCGGGAATTCGGATAAACTCCTAATTCCTCACTCCTAACTCCTAACTGCCTGGCTCCCCCAGGGACTGCTTCGGCGTACTCCAACTTTTCGAACGATGCTATCAGGCATCCCCGGCTGCGGTGTAGGTGCTCAACTCGGACAGCGTTTCCGGGTCGTCGAGAATATCCTCCAGACGGCATTCAAGCGCGTTGCAGAGCCGCAGCAGCGTCAGCAGCTTCGCGCCGTTGATGTCAAGTGCCTTACTCTCGTATTTCTGCAAGGTTCTCAGGCTCACGCCGGCAACCTCACTCAAACCTGATTGACTGAGCCCTTTTTCAAGTCTTATTTTTTGCAGATTTCCCATGGTATAATAAAAGCATGAAGGCCTTGGTCGGCGGGGAGGGAACCCCCGCCGACCGCGGAAACTATCTTCGGATTTCGACTTTCACGACTGTTCCATCTGCCAGACGGACGGTGAAGCTGAGAACGAATGTTTCGTTGGCCTTCATTTTTTGTTACCTCCTTTCGTATTGATATTTATATTATACCCTATTTAGGGTATATGCCAAGGGGAATCAAGTAATTGAAACAAAAAAAGAGCGGATATTCTCCGCTCCGTTCACTTCAGAATCTGTGTGTCTCCGTCATTCACCGCAATCCACACCGGCGTTACCGGAGGACGGCATTCGCAGTAGACATACCCATTCCGGGAACACGTGTTCCCGGTAAACTCAAGCGCCGTCCCTTGCGGGAAATACTCCGCGCTTGAAAAATCGGCTTTGAAGGCTTTCGCACCCAAAGGCGCAACGACGGTAACATTCGTCCCGAGGCCGTCCGCTCCGATGAGCGAGGTCCCCGCTTCGGCTCCGACAGCGGGCTCCCCGCTCAAGAAGCTCATCCTTGAATCCGCGAAGGAATCCGCCAAGGAAGTCGAAGACACCCTCATCAACGGAATCGCCATCGGGCAGGGCACGTCCCACATCGGCTGGGTCATGTCACAGGTCTCCAACCTCCCCTACGACCGTGCCTACCGAATTACCCGCACGGAGATCGCCCGCGCCTACCGCTCCGCTTCGCATGAGCAGTACAAGAAGTCGGGCATCATCGTCGGCTATCGTCGGATGTGCTACAAGCCGACCGCCTGTTTCGCCTGCCTGATGATGGACGGAGAATTCTATCCTATCGGACAGGGTGCGTTACAAGACCATCCGAACGGCAAATGCACCCCAATTCCTGTCCGGGAAGGACACGAGAACGACACCCCGAGATGGCAGACAGGGCGGGAATGGTTCGACGGCCTGTCCGAAGACGATCAGCGGAAGCTCATGGGCAACGGACGGTTCGAGTTGTGGAAAGAGCAGAGCATATCCCCGCGGCGCATGGTCTTCATGAAGGATAACAAAGTCTGGGGCGCATCGCCCGCCATCAAGACCGTGGAAAGTTTGAAATCGCAAAGCACCGCAGCCGGGGCGCAGACGGCTTACAATAACATTGATAACGCCACAATTCGCGCCGAAATGTTTAGAAGATGGCAGACATCAGATGGGCGTGAAATAGTTGACAAGCCGACATTTAATAAACTGACAAAATCATTTATCAAATCCGGCGGTATAATAATTAGAGGAGAAGAAGCCGCAAATCACTTAAATGGGTTGGGGGCTTCGGCTTCTTATATGAACGGCGCAAAAGCGGCTTATATTCGTGATGATGCGACTGTATCAGACGTAATTGAAGAAATGTTCCATTGGAAGCAAGATGTAAAAAATTCATTCGGCCTTATCAATTCTGGAAAAACTAATATTCTCAGAGAAATCGAAGCCAAAGAGCACCTTATCTCTGTAGCCGATAAGTACAAAATTCCAGAAGAAGAAAGAAAACAAACGCTGTCTGAATTAGCTTATTATCGCAAAAAATTGAAAAATTGGCATGAAGATTAAAGGCACATACGGACTTGTTGATAGTTTTCAAGTAAATAATTCTACTGTTTTGGTGCTCGACGAAGAGTTTGATTTATCGACAAACGCCGCAAATGTAATTATTGATGGCGCTTTATACCAATTTCAATTGAATTCAGTTCGAAATTGGGTAATAATCAATAAGCCGGTGAGCGTGAAGTCTAAAACGATTGATTTTATTTAGAAAATTGCCTTAGTACGCCTATTTAAGCCTTTACGAGGAACACAAAAATGAAATTTGACCCGGAATGCGTAAAAGCAATTCTCCAAGCGTATGAAGACTTGCCCGCGAATAACGATAATTTCGACCTTGGAATTACACAATTTTCGCAAGAATCCGTTTATCATCATCAATTACTGCTCGGAGATGCCGAATATATCATCTTCAAAAACTGCGGTACAAACACATCGCCGTATACTTTACTCCCGATTCGCATTACCATGAAAGGGCAGGAATTTTTGAATGAAAGCAAAAACCCCGATGCTTGGGCAAAAGTAAGATCATCTTTCGCGAAAACAGGGGCATTCGTTACTTCTATCGCCTCCGATGTGATGAAAGAATACATCAAATTGCAGCTGCTGAAACTC
Organism: Flexilinea sp.; assembly: GCA_963643375.1. Classification (GTDB taxonomy): domain Bacteria; phylum Chloroflexota; class Anaerolineae; order Anaerolineales; family Anaerolineaceae; genus Flexilinea. Next base: position 8,197 of record CAVIKW010000076.1, read on the forward strand.
CTGTGAATGCGGTATCAGTCGGAATAACAAAACAGAGCCTTTCGGCTCTGTTTTTCATTAAGGTATTTCGCAAAAGCGAAAATCTTCTCGCTTCGTTCTCGCTTCAAGCGAACCGCCCTTTTCCGAACTTGCTGTCGATTTCCGTTAAGATTCATCAAACGGCAACTCTACCCTGATAAACTTCACCTTCCCGCCCGACATCTCAATCTTGACAATACCGTATTTATTCGGCGTACTGCGGATTTGCTGTATCGCCTTCTTCACGATCTCCAGCACCTCCTCATCCGTGCAGTCCTTCAGCGATTTATTCACTTGAGAACCTCCCACAGGATGATAAGCAAGAAACTCCCGATCGTCATGAACAACCCGATAATCAGTGCCTCAATCATGTTTCATTCCCTTCACGATCCGCTGAATCAGGGAAGCGATAACCGCAGCCCAAATCCCCGCCAACACAAAAACCGCCAGCGCCCAAAACATAATCCCCGCCGCGTACTGTAAACTCTCCATAACCCTCCTGTTTCTCGATAGCCCAACCGCCCGCCATTCGCACACCTGCTCCCCTTCGCGGAGCGTCAAAAAACGCGCCCGCCATTCGCAGTCTCGCCCACTTTCAGGCGCGTTAAGGCCTTCCCCTACGAGGGGAAGGCCTTAACGCCGCCTAAGATGGGCTTGACTTACACTGTCCGACGCGACACTTCCAATATTGCGATGTTTCGCACATCGATACACAACGCTCCCCTTCGCGGAGCGTGTTAATCCCTTATGAGGTGAAGGCCGCGCGATCCCAAATGAAAAAATTTAAAATAAAAAGGAGTTAGGACCGGGAATTCGGATAAACTCCTAATTCCTCACTCCTAACTCCTCACTGCCTGGCGCCCCCAGGGGGAGTCGAACCCTCAACCTCCTGATTCGAAGTCAGTCACTCTGTCCATTGAGCTATGAGGGCAGTTGCCTTTAGTATACCATCCTTTTTCCGAAAACCTAAAATTTCGGACGAATTCGGATATAATTAAGCGGTCAAATCTTAACAAAACCGGAGCACAAATTCACAATGAACGATATGACCTACGCCTACCCGACCGAAAAACCCGCCATGTACAAGCTCGCCGCCAAACAGCTTGAAGCCATGACCGCGGACGAATCCCTCGTCACCCCGAATCTCGCCAACGCCGCCGCCATCCTGACCGCCGCCATGGAAGGCGTGAACTGGATCGGCTTCTACCTCACCCGCGCCGACGAACTCATTCTCGGACCGTACCAGGGCCGCCCCGCCTGCATCCGCATCGCGTACGGCAAAGGCGTCTGCGGAACCGCCGCGGCCGAAGACAGCATTCAGATTGTCCCGACGGTGAAAGACTTCCCCGGCTACATCGCCTGCGATTCCTCCACCCAATCCGAGATCGTTATCCCCATTCACGCGGAAGGCCTCGTCGTCGGTGTGCTTGACATCGACAGCCAATACAAAAACCGCTTCGACCAAACCGACGCCGACGGCCTGAC
>CAVIKW010000077.1:0-9491 GCA_963643375.1 Flexilinea sp.
TCTCGGTCGCGAGTTTCTGTAATTTCGTTTGCATCACATAATTCCTTTCTGAAACGCCTTGCGTACTCGGCTTAATTCATTACCTTCGATTATATACCATTTTCCCGCTAAATCCCGCCTGAAGGTACTGTAATTTCAGGCATTCGCACATTTTTTTGCGGGAATAATCGCCGCCGCGACGGTGAAACTTTCGAAAAAGCCCCGTCTCAAGAGGCGGGGCTTTCATTTACACTATTGCGTGTTCGAACTTATTTGCGCGGGTAAGCAATCGCGGCCTGGGCAGCAGCCAAGCGGGCGACAGGAACGCGGAACGGAGAGCAGGACACGTAGTTGTTGCCGATGATATGGCACCACTCGATGGAGCTCGGGTCGCCGCCGTGTTCACCGCAGATACCGACCTTCAGGGACGGGCGGGTCTTGCGGCCTTCAGCAATCGCGTGGCGCATGAGTTCGCCGACGCCCTTGCGGTCAAGGTGCTGGAACGGATTCTCGGTGAGGATACCCTTGTCGATGTATTCGCCGAGGAAGGAGCGTTCAGCGTCGTCGCGGCTGTAGCCGAAGGTCATCTGGGTCAGGTCGTTGGTACCGAAGGAGAAGAATTCAGCAACTTCGGCGATCTCACCGGCGGTGACAGCGGCACGCGGGATTTCGATCATGGTACCGAACATGTAATCGACTTCGCAGCCCTTTTCCTTCATGACCTGCTGGGCAATCTCTTCGAGCTGCGGCTGGATGAACTTCAGTTCATTGACGGTGCCGGTGAGCGGGATCATGATTTCCGGATGCGGATCGTTGCCGCGGAGCTTGTTGTCGCAAGCGGCTTCGATGATGGCGCGAACCTGCATCTTGACGATTTCCGGGAAGTGGATGGAAAGACGGACACCGCGCAGACCCATCATCGGGTTGCTCTCGTGCAGAGATTCAACAGCGGCGAGCATGGTTTCCAGGGATTCCAGTTCGGAGGTGTCATAGTTCTTGTCGTACTGGGAAGCGACCTTGATGGTGCAGATCTTTTCCTTCAGTTCGTCAGCGGACGGCAGGAACTCATGGAGCGGCGGGTCGATCAGGCGGATGATGACCGGGCAGCCGGACATGGCTTCGAACAGACCGTCGAAGTCAGAGCGCTGGAAGTGCAGCAGTTCGTCGCAGGCAGCGGTACGGCCGGCGGAATCCGCGGCCAGGATCATGCGCTGGACGATCGGCAGACGTTCGGTTTCGAAGAACATATGCTCGGTACGGCAGAGGCCGATACCCTTGGCGCCGAAGGAGCGGGCGCGGCGGGCGTCGCGCGGGTAGTCGGAGTTCGCCCAGACCTGCAGGTCGGAGATCTCGTCAGCCCAGCTGAGCAGGGTGTTCAGAGCGGGCATATCTTCGATGTTCGGGACGACGACATCGATCTTGCCGGCGTAAGCCTTACCGGTGGTACCGTCAACGGAAATCCAATCGCCTTCCTTGAGGACAACATCGCCGCAGGTCAGGGTGCGGGCTTCCATGTCGATAACGGCAGTGGAGGCACCGACGACGCACGGGACGCCGAACTGACGGGCAACAACAGCCGCGTGGCTGGTGGCGCCGCCTTCGGAGGTCAGAATACCCTTCGCGGCGAGCATACCATGGACATCATCCGGCTTGGTGAACGGGCGGACCATAATGCAGTCCAAACCTTCGTCTTCATGCTTGGAGACAACGGTGTCGGCATCGAAGAAGATCTGACCGACAGCGGCACCAGGGGAGGCGTTGACGCCGGTGGTGAGGACGTTGGCTTTCTTCAGAGCGGCGGGGTCGAACTGCGGGTGCAGCAGGGCGTCGATCTGTTTGGTGGTGACACGGGTGACGGCGGTCTTCTTGTCGATGAGGCCTTCATTGACGAGCTGGACAGCAACCTTCACGGCGGAGTCAGCGGTACGCTTGGCGTTGCGGGTCTGGAGCATCCACAGTTTGCCGTGCTCGATGGTGAATTCAACATCCTGCATATCGCGGTAGTGATTCTCGAGCTTCTTGGCAATATCCATGAACTGATAATAGACCTCGGGCATAACGTCCTTCATGGTCTCGAGTTTTTCGGTGTTGCGGATACCGGCGACGACATCTTCGCCCTGGGCATTCAGCAGATATTCACCGTAGACAGCGGCTTCACCGTTGATCGGGTTGCGGGTGAAAGCAACACCGGTACCGGAGTCGTTGCCCATGTTACCGAAGACCATGGTCACGATGTTGACAGCGGTACCAAGGTTATCGGGGATGCCTTCGGCGCGGCGGTAATCCACAGCGCGCTTGCCGTCCCAAGAGCGGAAAACGGCTTCGGTGGCGAGGCGCATCTGATCGAGCGGATCATTCGGGAAATCGTTGCCGGTTTCCTTCTTGACAACACCCTTGAAGATGTCCTTCAGTTCTTTCAGGTCATCGGCGGTCATTTCGGTGTCGAGCTTGTAGCCCTTGGAGGCCTTGAAGGAATCCATCGGACCTTCGAAAGCTTCATCCGGAATACCGAGAACGACGGTACCGAACATCTGGACCAAGCGGCGGTAAGCGTCGAAGACGAAGCGCTTGTTGCCGGTCAGTTCGATCATACCTTCGGCGGTGTCATCGTTCAGACCAATGTTCAGGACGGTGTCCATCATGCCCGGCATGGAGAACTTCGCGCCGGAACGGCAGGAAACTAAGAGCGGGTTCTTCGGATCACCGAATTTCTTGCCGGCCTGTCGTTCGACTTCAGCCAACGCGGTCATCATCTGATCCCACTGACCTTCGGGGAATTTACCATGAGCTGAATACTCGTTGCAAGCTTCAGTGGTAACAGTGAATCCCGGAGGAACCGGTACGCCGATACGAGCCATATCGGCGAGGTTGGCGCCTTTACCGCCGAGCAGACCGCGGACATTTTCCCAGTCGCCGCCGACGTACTTTTCAGCGTCAGACACTTCGTTGAATAAATATACCCATTTTTTCGCTGCCATTGATTTGTTTTCCTCCCTGGCATTAATGATTATGATCCGCGTAAAGACGGAATGATATTTTTCACAAACCAATTCTACCATAAAAATTACGGCATTCTTATATTCAGTGAAAAAGGTTAATAACCAAGCTGCATGACAAACAGTAATCTTCAAATATGCTTAATCTCATGAATCCGCATAAAATTCCGAATTGTGCTAATATTAGAATACATATTTAAGCTGTTCATGAAATGGAGTGTACTCACATGGATAAACCGGTATTGATTATTATGGCAGCAGGCATGGGAAGCCGCTACGGCGGCCTCAAGCAGATGGATCCCGTCGATGAATACGGACATATGATCATGGATTACTCTGCTTTCGATGCCAAGCGCGCCGGATTCGAACGCCTCATCATCGTCATCAAGCCCGAGATGGAAGAACTCTTCGAGGAGAAGATCGGCAGCCGACTGCGCAAATACATGCAGGTGGATTACGCTTACCAGGTCCTCGAGAATCTCCCCGCCGGCTTCACTGTTCCGGAAGGGCGCACGAAGCCCTGGGGTACCGCGCACGCCGTCCTCTCCGCCAAAGACCTCGTCCACGGTCCGTTCTGTGTGATCAACTCGGACGATTATTACGGCGAGCATCCTTTCAAGTCGGTTTATGAATTCCTCTCTACCGATAAGGACGAGGCGCATCATGTCATGTCCGGCTTCCGCATTGAGAACACGCTGACCGAGAACGGCACCGTCGCCCGCGGCATCTGCCAAACGAACGGCGAAGGCAACCTCACCGGCATCAAGGAATGCCTGGGCATCGGCCGTGTTGAAGGCGGCGCGTCTTATCCGGAGGATGGGAAGGACGTCTTCATCCCGAACGGCACGACCGTCTCCATGAACTTCTGGGGCTTCAAATACTCCATGATGGGCGAGATTGAGAGCCGCTTCTCCGCTTACCTCAACGAGAATCTCCCCGTCAACCCGCTCAAATGCGAATACTTCCTGCCGTTGATCCCGAATCAGCTGATCAACGAAGGGAAAGCGGCCGTCAAGGTGCTCCCAACCGATGAAAAGTGGTTCGGCGTCACCTACCGTGAGGACAAGGAGTCTGTCGTCAACGCGCTGAAATCCATGCGTGAATCCGGGAAATACCCGCTCACGCTCTGGGAATGATTTATTCATAAGCAATTATTTTTGAAGGAGATTGGACTTATGACGAAAGTTTTGATTTGCGGCGGGACCGGGTACATCGGTTCGCATACTGCCGTTGAACTGCTGGAAAACGGATACGACATCGTTGTTGTGGATGACCTCTCCAACAGCAGCGAGGAATCCCTGAACCGCGTGAAGCAGCTGACCGGGAAGACGTTCCCCTTCTACAAGGTTGACTGCTGCGACAAAGACGCGCTCGAAAAGGTCTTCAATGAAAACGACATCGACGCCGTCATTCACTTCGCGGGCAAGAAAGCCGTCGGCGAATCCGTTCGCATTCCGCTGGAATACTACCGCGTGAACCTCGGCTCCACCATCACCCTGTGCGAAGTCATGCTCGAGCACCACGTCAACAACATCATCTTCTCTTCCTCCGCGACGGTCTACAGCGGCGACAATGAAATGCCGCTCACCGAGGGCAGTCACCTCGGCTGCTCCAACCCGTACGGCTGGACGAAGCTGATGAATGAACAGATCCTGCGCGACACTGCCGCGGCGAACCCGGGCTTCAATGTCGTCCTGCTGCGCTACTTCAACCCGGTCGGCGCGCATCCCTCCGGCCTGATGGGCGAGGATCCGAGCGGCATCCCGAACAATCTGATGCCGTTCGTCAGCCAGACCGCCATCGGCAAGCGCGAGAAGGTTTCCGTCTTCGGCAATGATTACGACACCAAAGACGGCACCGGCGTCCGCGACTACCTGCACGTGGTTGACCTCGCGAAGGGCCACATCGCCGCGCTGCGTTACGAACTCGAGCACGGCGGCGTTGAGACCTTCAATCTCGGCACCGGCCACGGCTACTCCGTCCTGGATATGATCGCCGCCTTCAGCAAGGCTTGCGGTCATCAGGTCCCGTATGTCATCGCCGACCGCCGCCCGGGCGACCTCGCGACCGTCTACGCGGATCCGAGCAAGGCCAAAAATGTCCTCGGTTGGGAAGCGGAAAAAGGCCTCGACGAAATGTGCGCCGACGCCTGGAATTGGCAGTCCAAGAACCCGAACGGCTACAACAAATAAGCCGAACGAACAGAACCAAAAAACAGCTCCGATCACGGAGCTGTTTTTTGGTTTCTATCTATACGTACCGCACGCCCTTCTTGAAGACCGCCAGCGGCTCATCAAGGCAGTGAATATCCTTGAAGAGATTCCCGCGGAAGACCGCAACGTCGGCATCCGCGCCCGGGCTCAGGCAGCCGACGACGCCCTCTTTATCCATGAACTTCGCCGGGTTGACGGTTGCCATTTTCAGAATATCGACGGTCGGAATGCCCATGGAGGCGTATTCATACAGCTCCTTGCGGAAGTTGCCGAAGACGACATAGCAGAAACCGGAGTCGGACCCCGCGATCATCGGCACACCGCGTTCCCACAGCGCATAGACGATCTCCTTCGTCATCTGATAGGAGTCGTAGGTGTCGCGCGCTTCCGCGATTTGGGCATCGGTCAGCGGAATGGATTTCTTCCGCTCTTCCAACACGTAATACGGCGAGATTGTGGTATAAAGCGTCGGGTTGACCCAAATACCGGAGTCGACGATCTTATTTTCGAGAACTTTGTCGCGGCCGCAGGCGGATTGCCACAGACTGCCGTTCAGGCCCTCATAGAATTGGCAGTGAATGACGAGGTCGCCGCGGTTGCGGATCATCGACTCGATCCCCGCCTTCGTGACGGCATGGGCGCCGACCTTGCGCCCGTACGCGTGCGCCTCGGTGACCATCTCCGTCATCGCCTCGTCGGTGAAGACCGGTCCCCAACCCCAATACTGCGGCATGTAGCGGGCAAGCCCGCCGCGGGTGATGTAGAGCTTCAGCCAATCGACGTTCTCGTTGACAATCATGTCATGCACAAAGCGGCGGACATTGCCGGGCTTGGAGGTGTCAATATCGCCGCCCTTGGAAAGCACATTCGGCGCGGCGGGTCGGAGGATGACCTTCGAGGAAAAGATGTCGGAGCCGACGACCTTCCCGGCTTTAATCTCATCCCGAACGCGGAGGGTGATGTTTTTATACCCGCCGTTGTCGAAAAGCGTCGTCACACCGCTTTGCAGATGCCAGAGGGTGTTCTCTTTCGTGATTTCATAGAGAATCCGTTCGGAAACGGTATAGATCCATTCGTGGGCCTCAAGCCCGCCGACAAGGCAGTCGGGATGGGTGTGTCCGTCAATGAGCCCCGGGATCAAGGTCGCCTCACCGAAGTCGGTGATCTCCGTTTCTTCGGGAAGCGGCAGGCAGGCAAAGGGACCGGAGTCGATGACCTTTCCATCCCGCAGCACCACCGCGCCGTTCTCAACCGGGCCGTAAGTGCCGGTCCATAACTGCCGCGCTCTCAGGCAAATCGTTTTCATGAACACCTCCGTATAAAAATATCAGCCGCTCGTAAAAAGCGGCTGATATTGAATTCAAGCGGAATTAGTAAACCGTACCGGCACCCTGCCAGGACTTCGGGTCTTCGTAACCGCGGGAAGTCTGCGGGTTGTTGACCATGGCGAGTCTCAGGAACAGGTCGCCGAGCATCTTCTTGCCGAGGTCGAGGGCGTTGTTCGCAACGCCGCAGGAGTAGTTGGTCAGGAATTCGGCGCACTTCTGCGGATCCTGCTTGTAGAACTCGAGGGCAATCTTCTCGATGCCTTCCTGAGCTTCGTAAGACTTGCGGTCGAAATCAGCCCAAACCGGCTTCACGAGGTCAACGGTGCCCTGATAGAAGAGATTCATGATGTTGCCGATGTTCTCATAGAGCCAATAAGCGGAGCCTTCAATGTACTGGCTGTCGTCGCCGGAGTCGCCGATCTGGTAGGCCTGCGGGGTGGTAAGGTTGCAGGCGTAGAACGGAAGATGCGGGGACGTGGCAGCGGCGGTCAGGCCGGCCCAGAGCACGGCGCCGATACCGTTCGGGAGCCAGCTGCGGCACTGGGTGACCCAGGAGGTGATGGTCTGCTGGCAGCCGATGACGCGGGACTTGCACCAGATCGGGGAATACTTGTAACGGCCGGTGAACGGGTCGACAAGGGTGGTGTTGTCATTCTCGAACTGCGGCGTGTACTCGTCAAGTTCGGTGCCTTCGTACCAATCCTTCAGAACGTTGATCATGTCTTCCGGGGTCAGCGGATGGCTCGGCTTCACGAAGAGCGGGTATTCCTTGGTCGGTTCGTAGGGATCCAGCTCGAGATCGGAGAGCAGGGAGATGGCGCGCCAAATGCGATGCAGGGAATAATACGGGTTGTGGTATTCATCAACCTTCGGGCCGCGCGGGCGGTTGCGGTCGGCAGTGCCGTAAGTACGGGCAGCGTAGAAGGGGCCGTCCTTCGGGTCATACCAGCCGTGCTTGATGGCGAACGGAATCAGGTCCGGATCGCAGGCGCAGTTTTCGGTGTCGTTCGGGTCGATGATGCCGATGCGGAAGGAGTTGCCTTCAACGACGAAGCAGTCATCCGGGACGCGGACAGCGGCCCAGTGATGCGCCTGGTATTCTTCATAGAACCAGACCTCGTCGGGGTCGGCAATGATGTAGTTATCGGTGCGGGCGCCGTATTCAGCGACGTTGTCGCCGAGCCATTTGATGGCTTCGCGGGCGGTCTTGCAGCGCTCGAGGATCAGCTGCATGCGGTAATCGCCGACAACGTTTTCCGGAATCGGGGAGACGTCCTCAACTTCTTTCTTGAGCCAGCCGCCGGTGCTCGCGCCCACGCTCAGCTGCCATTCATTGACACCGCCGGCAACCATGCCGATATCGTCGCCGTCGATCATCCGAGTAATCGCGGTGAAAGCATAGGTTTCCTCAACCTGCGGAACGCTGACGTTGTTCGAATCCGGGATGCGGATCATCTGCGGAAGCTGATGCTTCATTCGGGGATACGAAATGATACGCTGGGCTTCGGTTGAGTTGGAGTCACAGTTTCGGGCAACCATCGTGGAACCATCCGCGCTGGCTTTCTTACCACATGCAAGCATGAAACACATAGGGTTATTGTTTTCCTTTCAAGAGATCGAATTGGTAAAGCAATTGGTAAATCAATTATAACGCAATAATTCGGAATCCGTCCACAAATTCGTCTCTCCGCTGAGGAAAGATATTCACCCGTGATTCTTCCGTTCCGCCCGTATTTCGAAGGAAACAGTAGTAGAATAATATTCAGCAGTTTGAAACCCAAACCAAAGGAGAATATTGATAATGACTTACAATGTCGTTGTAGCCGATCCTCAGACCGATGAAAGCCTTGCTTATTGGAAAGGTTTTGAAAAGGATTACGGCGTCAGCATCACCGCGCCGATGACCGCCGAAAAGGCCGACCTGCTCGCTCTGATGCCGAACGCGGATGCCCTCATCACGTCCAAGACTCAGATTGACAACGAAATCATTGCCGCCGGCAAGAACCTGAAACTCATCCAGAAGATGGGTTCCCGCGCCGACAATATCGATGTTGAAGCCGCGAAGGCTCACAATGTCAAAGTCGCCATCATGCACCTCGCCGGCGCCCAGGCTGTCGCGGAACATGCCATGATGCTCATCCTTGCCTGCGCGAAGAAGGTCGTCCTCGGCCATGAACTGACGGTCAAGGGTGCTTACCGCGATCTCGGCATTGAGCCGAAGCTCACGACCCAGAAATCCCACGGCTTCCAGTGGATGAAGATTCAGGGCCTTGAGGAGCTCAACGGTCTGACCCTCGGTATCTTCGGCTTCGGCGACATCGGCAACGAAATCGCCCGCCGCGCCAAAGCTTTCGACATGGACATTATCTATCACAAGCGCCATCGCCTCTCCCCCGAATTGGAAGCGGAATTCGATGCTGAATACGTCAGTAAGGAAGATCTCTTCCGCCGCTCCGACTTCCTGGTCATGATCAGCCCGCTGACCCCGGAGACCGAAAAGGCCGCCGGCGCGAAGGAACTCGCGCTGATGAAGCCCACCGCTTATTTCATCAACTGCTGCCGCGGCGGCGTTGTTGACGAAGAAGCGCTGGCCGACACCCTCCGCAACCACCGCATCGCCGGCGCCGGCCTGGATGTCTACCTCTACGAACCGGTCCCCTACGATCATCCGTATCTCTCCCTGGACAACGTCACGCTGACCCCGCATATTGCCGGCGGTAAGGGCGGCGCCAAGGAACGCGACCCGCGCAAGACGCTCGCGAACATTCAGAAATTCGCCGAGACCGGCACCGCGAAATACCTCATCGCCTAAGCTGTTTACATTTTCTATACGAAGCCGCCGCGTTCAACGGCGGCTTTTTCCATGGGCGCAAGCCGGCATCAAAAAAGACCCCTCGCGGGGTCTTTTCTGTTTTATTTCTATTCGAAATTATCGAAGTGGCAGGCGACGAAGTGGCCGGGAGCCTTCTCTTTGA
>CAVIKW010000078.1:0-9408 GCA_963643375.1 Flexilinea sp.
TGTCAGAGGTGTGCCGTAAAAAGCGGTATCGTCGATGGAGGTGAGACTTTCCGGCAGGGTGACACTCGTCAGGTTTTCGCAGAGCCAAAATGCTTCTTCGCCGATGGTCGTCACACCTTCAGGTATCACAATGCTTGTCAGTCCGGTGCCGTAAAAAGCTCCGTATCCAATCGCGGTGACCGGTTTAGACGACAGCTTTTCCGGAATTTTGACTTCGGTTTTTGTTCCCTTATATTCTGTGATTTCCACGCTGCCATCGTCAAGTGTTTTGTAAGTCCAATCTTTCTGCCGAATAAAAAGCAGTACCGCGAACGTTATTAGCAGCACGATAATACATACGCCCAGTATGCGAGCCCATTTCTTCATTGTTTCCTCCGATATAATCGCGCCCCCCGACGGCAGCAATGCGCGCCTCCGCTCATGAACAGAAGACCTCCGGCAGGGATATACACATCTCCGTAGGCATGGATGCCGTAACGGTGCAGATTTTTCCACGAATCACAACGGTGTAGTTCGATTTTTCATGGAATTGATTGAATTCGTTGATATTCATTATATACGAGAAGGAGGGAAAGAGTCAATAGTCAGCAGTCAGTAGTCAATAGAAGCGCCCGATAAAGGGAGCGAGTCTTCCTTTGCCGGGCGCTGTTTTTGACGCTCCGCGAAGGGGAGCGGGTCTGCAGGTCACCTCATCTCCCGCGGAGCGGGTCCTCCTTCCCCGAAAAGACAGTGAGGAGAGAGGAGTGAGGAGTGAGGAGTTATTGCGCCTGCAATTCGAAGGCACGTTTCAATTATCGGACGCCGCTATTGACTATTGACTGCTGACTATTGACTCTTCTCTTCTCTTATCTCCCCTCTTATGAAATTCTCCGCAAACTCCAAGTTTGCGTTAAAATATAAAAAGAGAATATAGGATTCAGAAGAGGGATCGGTTTTGAAAGCTGTCTTATTCGCGAACACCGACTGGTATTTATACAACTTCCGCATTGAATACGCCAAATTCCTGCAGTCGAAGGGATGGGACGTCGTCTTGATGTCCCCGGACGGCGAGTATGTGGAGAAGATCGAGGCGCTCGGGTTCCGGCATATCGCCATGGAATTCTCCCGCAAAGGCATGAACCCCGCCGCCGAAAGCAACGCCATCCGGCGCATCCGCGAGGTCTATGAAGCCGAACGGCCGGATCTCGTCCACCATTTTACGATCAAGTGCATGATTTACGGATCCCTCGCTGCCCAACAGGTCGGCGTGAAGTCCATCGTCAACTCGGTCACCGGGCTGGGGTTCGTTTTCCTCTCCGACAAGCCGCACGTCAAGCTGATCCGCGGCGTCGTCAAGCAGCTTTATAAGAAGGCCTTCAAGGGCACGCAGGTCATTTTCGAGAATCCGGACGACCGCGCGCTCTTCCTTGAGATGGGACTCGTCGGCGAAGACAACAGCCACGTCATCCTCGGCACCGGCATTGACACCGACGCCTTCGTCCCCGTCCGCCCGCCGGATTCCGTCCCGCTGACGATCCTGCCGGCGCGGATGCTCTGGGATAAGGGCATCGGCGAATTCGTTGACGCGGCGGCCGCTATTCGCCGGGAAGGGATCAACGCCCGCTTCGCCCTCATCGGCAAGCTGGACGAGGGCAACCCGGCTTGCATTGAATACGAGACGCTGACCCGTTGGCAGAAGGAAGGCAACGTGGAGTGGTGGGGTTGGCAGGACGACATTTATACGCCGATCTCGCTCGCGGACATCGTCTGCCTGCCGTCTTACCGCGAAGGGCTGCCGAAGATCCTGCTCGAAGCAGCCGCCTGCGGCCGTCCGATCGTGACGACCGACGTCCCCGGCTGCCGGGAGACGGTCATTGACGGCGTGAACGGATTACTCGTCGAGGTGAAGTCCGCGGAGTCATTGAAAAACGCCCTCGTCCGCCTGATCAACGACCGCGAGCTGCGCGTCAAGATGGGCGAAGCGAGCCGTGAACTGGCGGTGTCGCGCTTCTCGAATGCCATCGTCAACGCCGAAACGTACAAAATCTACCGCGCGGCCCTGGGTGAGCCCGCGCCGGAGGAAGCATGAGCCTGGCGTCCCTCTCCACGGGAAGAGTCTTCCAAGCGCTCTTCCTCTCGTTCGTGATCTGCGTCGTCACCGCGGTGCTCGCGACACGCTTCGCCGTGCGCGTGAACCTCATCGACCGTCCGAACGCGGAGCCGCACAAGCATCACAAGCATCCCGTCGCCGTCAGCGGAGGAATCGCGTTTTTCTCCGCGCTGCTGATCACGGAAGTGATCTTTTGGAACCGTATCTCGCCGCAGTTCCGGGGACTGACCCTCGCCGCGGCGGTGATTTTCGCCTTCGCGCTGTGGGATGACTTCAGTCATCGCAGTTGGAAAGTCAAGCTCGGCAGTCAGTTTCTCGGCTTCGTCGTCCTGGTCCTCAGCGGGACGCGGACGCACCTTTTCCAGAGCTTCGAATTCCTGCCGACGGCCGTGCAGACGATTTGCGACCTCGTCTTGACCCTCTTCTGGATGACCTTCATCACCAACGCTTACAACCTCGTGGACAGCGCCGACGGGCTGATGCTCGGCTTGGCTGCCTGGGCCTCGGGGTTTTACATCATCGCCGCCTTGGACGCGGGACAGCCGGACATGGCGCTGTACTGCGCCATCCTCCTCGGCTGCATCCTCGCCCTGACCTTCTTCAATTCCGCGCCGGCGATTCTCTTCATGGGGGACTCCGGGGCGCAGACCATCGGCTTCATCCTGGCGGCGGTTTCCATTATCTATACCCCCGCCGAACAGCTGACGAAGAACACTTGGTTCCTGCCGATCCTGCTGCTGGGCGTGCCGATTTTTGACACGGTCCTCGTAACCATCTCCCGTTGGCGCCGCGGGGAACATTTCTACCGCAGCGGCACGGATCACACGTACCACCGCCTCATCCGCATGGGCTTCTCGACCGACCAGGCTTCGGGATTGATGCATCTGGCCTGCTTCGCGCTTGAAAGCCTCGGCTTCTTTGCCATTTCCCAGCGGGTGATCGAAGCGAATCTCATCTTCGCCGTGGTCATCCTCCTCGGGATCGCGGCGATCTATTTCATGGAGAGAGAAGACTTATGGAAGATCGTCCGCAACTTCATCGACACCAACGAACACTTATCCTGACCCTGCTGCTGAACGCGGCCGAAACGCTCGGCTGCGCGTATCTGCTCTACCGCATCCCCGCCGACGCGAAAAACAACTTCCTCTTCGGCCTCAGCAAAGAACGCCTGCTGATGCTCGCGGTCTTCGGCCTGATCTTCGTGGGCAACATCCTCGCCTTGGTATTCCGCCGCGCCCTCTATGAACGGGTGCTGTCGAAACCGGCGGCCGTCCGTATCTTCGGAATCGCGTCCGTGATCTTCGCCTTCATCTGCCTGATGCCGGCGTACCGATTCGACCGTTACGCCGCCTATTTCACCCGGCTGCAGCCTTACTTCATCTGGGCATTCCTGACCGCGGTCACGCTTTGGCTCTTCTGCCGTTGGGATCGGGATCGTTTCGCCGACATCCGCGAGACGGTGCGGAACCTTGCCGAGAATAAGAAAGGCGCCGTCGGCATCTTCGCCGTCATCGTGCTCTTCATCCTCTTCGTGGAGCTGACCGGGCTGGGGAAGACGGAGGAGAGCTCGCTGTGGAACAAGAACGGCATCCCGCTGCAGTCCATTCAGCTGTTCCTCGCGGTTGTCATCTACGCAATCTACCGCAAGATTCGCGGGCTGCGCTTCTTCGACCCGAAGAACAAGGCGGCGCATTTCGTTTTGATATGGATCGTCTCCGCGGCGGTGTGGTCGCTCGCGCCGCTCTCCGCGCACTTCTTCGCCCCCGGTCCCTATGAACCGAACCTGCAATATTATCCCTACTCGGACGCCATCAGCTACAACATCTCCGCCCAGGAAGCCCTTCGCGGCTGGGGCTTCAGTTACGGCGGCACCGTTCTCAAACCGGTTGTCGCGTATGTTTCTTTCCTGACGAACGCCATTGCCGGGGCGGATTTCAACAGCGCCATGCTGCTGCAGTCCGCTTTCTACGGCATGCAGCCCGCCATCCTCTACCTCTTCGGCGCCGCGCTCGGCGGGACCGGCTGCGGATTCCTGGCGGCGGCCTTTGCCGTTCTCAGGGAATGGAACGCGCTGAACACCCGCGAGGTGCTGACGATCACCTCCCGCCTGGTGATGAGCGAGTTCGTCATGCAGATCATTTTCTCCGCCTTCTGCCTCGCGCTCTTCCGCTGGCTGAAGCGGGAGGGACGGGAAGACCTCCACGCCGCTGCCGCCGGCGGTCTGCTGGCGTTGGGATTCATGACGCGGTACAACTTCCTCGCCTTCCTGCCCGCGGCGCTGCTGATCCTCGCGATCGCCTACCGCGGTTCACTTCGCGAACTCCTGCGTCCGCTGCTGATCTTCTGTATCGCTGCCGCCTGCGCCGCCGCGCCGATTCTGGTGCGGTCGCAAATTCAAATGGGGGACGCCTTCGCCGATATCCGCTACACGATCAACCACGTCCTGATCCCGCAGCGTTTTAATGGGGAAGTGGTGGAATATTCAACGACTGAACATTCGACCGCCGCTGTTGACCCAATCGCGGATGAATCCGCGGAAACGGCGGAGGAAGCGATTAACACAGACGAAATCACGGCAATTTCGGAGAACGTTAGTTCTACCAAAGAATTGAGCCTAATTCCCTCGATGTTGAACCACGGGCTGCACAATCTCATCGCGGAATTCCTGACTTTGCCGATGCAATTGGAGTTCGACGACCTCCCGCATCTCTACACGAATGACGCCAAAGGCCTGTGGTCCGACTTTTGGAACTACGGATTCACCGCCGGGCAGTGGTGCTTCATCGCGGTGTGGTGCGTTCTGTTCTCCGCGGCGGGCGCGGTGCTGCTGAAGCTCCACGGCCTCGCGGGATTCTCGATCGTCTACTTTTGGGCGGTGTACGCGTTCTCGATCGGCTTCAGCCGTTCCTCCGGCGGGCGGTATCTGGTGCCGTGCAACTGGGTGCCGATGCTGCTGCTCGCGTTCACGAT
The DNA here is from genome assembly GCA_963643375.1 of Flexilinea sp. Lineage (GTDB taxonomy): Bacteria > Chloroflexota > Anaerolineae > Anaerolineales > Anaerolineaceae > Flexilinea. Next base: position 5,060 of record CAVIKW010000078.1, read on the forward strand.
CGCGCTGCTGTTCGGGAAGGGACGGATTTCGCTGCCGAAGGTTGAGACGGTGTCCGCGGTGCCTGTATGGAAGACCGCGGCCGTGATTGCCGGATTCACCTGCATCCTGGGGTCGATGGTGGTGATTGAGAACGTCATCCCGGCGGTCACATTGCGGGATGAGACGTCGGCGCTCGCTTCGCTGAAGGAGCACGTAGATGAAAAGTCGATCGAGGTCGATTGGGACACGGTCGACGGACAGCTTGCCGACGGAACGATGAACTTCCGTCAAGGCCTCGGACTGTATCCGCGCTTCTATTACTACCGGATCGGCGAGCACAATTACTACGGTTCGCAGGGGTGGAAGGCGTACAACCGCCTGGTCTTCTACGGCATCGATAACGGCGTTTCCCGCGAATATCTTCAGCCGACGATGGAATTGACGAACAACTTCCCTCACGGCTCGGAATTCGCCCTGCTCTCGTGTAATACGGATAACGGGTATGAAGATGTGCTCGCGGTGTTCATCACGACGCCGGAGGGGGAGGAGTATACGTACGTGCGCAGTCCGATGCAGGAATTCGCGTGCCCGATCCCCGAGCCGGTGTGCAGTTCGATTGATAGTTGTGAGTGAGGCAGTAGCCAATAGGCAATAGCGGCGCCCGATGATTGAAGTAAGTCTTCAAACATCGGGCGCGATTTTTTGACGTTCCCCTTCGCGAAGCGTTATGAGATGAAGCAAAAGAATGCATAAAATGGGAAGTGTTTCGCCCGACCGGAGCGAACGCCGCAACGTAAGCGGCGTTAAGGCCTTCCCCTCGTAGGGGAAGGCCTTAACGCGCCTGAATGTGGGCGAGACTGCAAATGTCGAGCGCGAAACGCTCCGCGACAGTGGAGGTGTCCGCAGGTCACCTCATCCCCTTCGCGGAGCGTCAAAAAAGCGCCCGATAATCGAAGACTTGCTTCCATTATCGGGCGCCGCTACTGACTATTGACTCTTACTTATATTCAATCACAACACCGTTCAGCACCGTGGAATCGGTGATCTTCGCCACGGTTTCCAGCGAAGCCGCGTCAACACGGCCGAAGACCGAGTAGTTCGCGTTCAGCGTCGCGAGTTTGGATTCAACTCTGGCGTTCAGCGCCGCTTCATCCATGGACGGATCGGATTCGGCGTAGGTCTTGCGGAAGTATTCGGCGGCGTCCTGGGTGATGACGAACTGCTGGCTGTTGGTGTTCGCGCCGGTGTTGGCCATGAAGACGGCACCCGGTTCATTGAAGGCGTCGGAGTTCAGGTTCTCGTCGGCAAGGGTGTAGCCGGCGATGGCGGTGCCGGTATTGGACGGGTCGCCGGTCTGGGCGGTGAAGCCTTCGACGACGTTGCGGAACGGATTGCCGTCATAGCGGCCGCCCTGCGCGAGCTCAATGAAGTTGCTGACGAGGTTCGGGGCCTTGTCGGCGAACAGGTTGATGATGATCTCGCCTTCGGTGGTGTCGAGGACGGCGCGGTATTCTTTGCCTTCTTCAACCGCGACGGTCGGGCAGACGCCGTAATAATTGTTCTGGTTCTTCAGAACGGCGAGATAGGATTCGAGGCCCATGTAATTGCCGACTTCGTAGAAGTTCGCGAAGAAGGACGGGGTACCGCCGACGAGGTTGGTGGCAGCGACTTTTTCAAAGGCGCCGTCAACGTTGGCACGGATCTCTTCGGATTCGTAATCGGTCACCCACTGATCGAAGTCCAGGCCTTCGATCCCGGCGGCGATGTTCTCGCGGAGCCAGGCGTCAAAGGTGTCGAGGTCCTCGAGGCCGGACCAGTCGCTCTGTTTCCCATAGAGGAACTCTTCGGCTTCAAAGAACAGACCCTGCTTGCCGGCAGCGTCCGCGGCGTAGGCAGCCATCGGGGCCTTCTCATGGAAGCTGAGCGGGAAGTGGCGGTAGACGTAGCGGACTTCATCCGGGTGCGCCTTCTGGAATTCAATGGCGCGGAGGCCGGCGGAAGAGCAGTACGGGCACTGGAAGTCGGCGTATTCGACCAGGGTCATGACGGCGTTTTCCGGGCCGAGCACGAAATCATCTTCGGAGACATCGCCGAGGATGGCTTTGTTCTCTTCATTCTCAAACTGAGGGGCGACGAGTTCGCAGGCAATCGGTTCGTTGTCCTTGAATTCGGCTTCCAAAACGGTCCATTCACCGTCGGCAAAGGCGGCACCGCATACGCACAGGGTAAGCAGGACCGAAAGGATCACGGTTAATTTTTTCATAGTAAGGTTCCCTCCTATTGTATACTGACTTAATTTTATCTTAAGAATGACGGCCGCCGCGGATTTCTTACATAACCCACAGAAATTCCTACCCGCGGATCAAGCCGCCTCCGAGAACGGTTCCGCCGTCATAGAGGACGGCCGACTGCCCGGGGGTGACGGCGCGCTGGCCTTCGTCGAATCGAATCACGGCACTGCCTTCTCCGTCGGGGATCACCTCGGCGGGCTGCTCCGTGTGGCGGGAGCGGATGCGGACGGCGCAGCGGATGGGCTCCGTGAACGGCTCCCCCGAACTCAGACGGAATTCGCCGACGCGAAGTTCCCGGCGGAAGAGGGCGTCATTCGGTCCGAGGATGACGCGGTTCGCGGCCGCGTCGATGCCGCAGACGTACATGGGGACGCCGAACGCCATCCCCAAACCCCGGCGCTGGCCGACGGTGTAATGAATGATGCCTTGATGTCTTCCAAGGACGTTCCCGTCGGTGTCAACGAAATCCCCGGGCGCGGTGCCGGCGTTCCCGCCGTATTCGCGCACCACGGAGGCGTAATCACCGTCCGGGACGAAGCAGACGTCTTGGCTGTCGGATTTCTTCGCCGTAACGAGTCCCGCCTCCTCGGCGAGGGCTCTTGCTTCGGGCTTGGTGTACTCCCCGAGCGGGAAGACGATCCGCCGCAGCTGTTCCTGAGAGAGGGAATAGAGGAAATAACTCTGGTCCTTGCTCTCGTCAACCGCTTTCTTCAGGCGGAAATATCCGTCCGCGCAGCGCTCAATCCGGGCGTAATGCCCCGTCGCGATCACATCGCAGCCGAGCTCGTCGGCGAAGTCCATCAGGCGGCCGAACTTCATCACCCGATTGCAGCGGACGCAGGGATTCGGCGTCTCTCCGTTCTCGTACGCTCGGACAAAATCGAGGATGATCTCCTCGCGGAAGGCGTCCCGCAGGTCGAGGACATGAAACGGAATGCCGACATTCTCCGCCACGAGGCGGGCGTCGTTGACAGCAGCCTCCACGCCGGCGTGGTCATGCAGGAGCATGATGCAGCCTTCGCAGTCGTATCCGCGGTCCTTGAGAATCTTAGCCGCGGTGCTGGAGTCCACGCCGCCGCTCATGGCGATGAGGGCTTTCATAACGCCTTGATCAGCTCCGGCAGCATCGGCTCGAACTTCACGCCGTACCAGTGGTCCGGGTCGTCGATGGTGTTTTCCATGCAGAGGACGACGAAGTCCGCGGCAATCTTGGCGGCTTCATAGGCGGTGTGACCGTGCATGAGAGCGCCGGTGAAAGCGGAGGCGAAGACGTCGCCGGTGCCGTGGCAGTTCTTGGAGAGGCGGCGGTGTTCGTAATAATGCTCGATGCCGTCCTCATAAACCGCGACGCCGGTGCGATCCGGGGCATAGCTGACGCCGGTCAGGACGACCGTCTTCGGACCCATGGCGGCGAGCTTCTTCTCGAGGTCGAGGATGTAGCGGCGGCCGTATTCCTCTTGGTATTCCGTGCCGGTGACGAGGCAGGCTTCGGTGATGTTCGGGAGGATAATATCCGCCGCGGAGCACAGTTCGCCCATGGTCTTGGCGAAGGCTTCATCGAAGCCGGCATAGAGCTTGCCGTTGTCCGCCATTGCCGGGTCGACCACACGGAGGGCGCCGTCCTTGCCGCAGGATTCGAAAATATCCTTGACGTAGGCGATCTGCTTCGCGGAGCCGAGGTAGCCGGTGTAGAAGGCGTCGAATTTGATGTTCTGCTTCATCCACTCCTCGCGGATCAACGGCATGTCATCCGTCAGGTCGCGGAAGGTCCATCCGGTGAACCCGCCGGTGTGGTTCGAGAGCACAGCGGAGGGGAGGATGGCGGTTTCGATTCCGCAGGCAGAGATGATGGGGAGGGCAGCGGTCAATGAACACTGACCGACGCATGAGATATCTTGGATGGTGAGGATCAGTTTGTTATCCATTCGTAATTCTCCTTTGATATAAGAAACAACCCGGATCGGTCCGATCCGGGTCAAGTGGGCGCAGAGGGACTCGAACCCCCGAACCTCTTGTGTGTGATACAAGCGCTCTAACCAGCTGAGCTATGCGCCCAAACACAATGACATTATACCAAA
>CAVIKW010000079.1:0-9171 GCA_963643375.1 Flexilinea sp.
TCCCTCACCATCCGCAGGAGTTTCGGGATGGTGATCCGATAGGGACGGAGGAAGGATTGGAGTCGGTGTTTGGGACTGTCAAGGGAGGTGCCTTTGAGGCGCTTGGAGATCTCGGTCGAGACGATGCGGTTGCACTGCCACTTCGCCTTGAAACTCAGGCTGCTGCCGGTCAGGGTGGCGCCGGAGCGGTAGTAGTGATAGAGGCGGTCGGGGATGAAGGTCCAGCGCGACGCGCGGGTGAGCAGGTCGAAATTGAAGAGCAGGTCTTCGGCGGTGCGCAGCCGGGTGTCGAATTCCAACCCGCGGATCAGGTCGGCGCGGACGATTTTCTTCCAAATGCTGTTCATGGAGATGCCGGCGAGCATCTTTTCCAGGATGGTGTCAAATTCCCCCTTCTCGAACACGCGGACGCTGTCGAACATCGGGGATTCGGCGGCCTGCGTCCCGCCGGGGTATTCGATAATGTAATCGCACTGTACGACGTCGGAATTCGTGCTTTCGGCGGTGCTCAGCAGGGTTTCGAGCATCTTCGGCTCCCACCAATCGTCGGCGTCAAGGAAGGTCACCCAGTCGGCGGCGATCCGGGTCAAGCCGCAGTTGCGGGTGCCGGAGGCGCCGGGGTCGCGGTCACTCTCCATGGGGACGAAACGGCTGTCCTTCTCCGCGTATCGGCGCAGAATCTCGGAACTCTCATCCGTGGAGCGGTCATTAATCAAAAGCGCGCGCCAGCCGTCGAAGGTCTGCGCCGCGACGCTGTCAAGGCAGCGTTCGAGCGTATCGGCGGCGTTGTGGACGGGGATGATGATGTCGACGGATGCCTTCGCCATGGCTCAATCCTTCTTCTTGAACATGCCGGCACGGCGGGCGCGGACGAGCGGCGCGAGCACTTTGCGGACGAGATATTTGGCGTAGATGACGGAGAATTTGCTGCCTCCGTCGCGCAGATGAATTTTGATCATGTCCGGCCAGCAGCGGTCATCTTCGGCAATGGACTTCGCCGAGGCATGCAGGCGGAAGGCCGCCATCGGCTCGGAGTCGGCGAGGTAGACGATCCGCGAGACGCGGGCCAGGCGGAGCCAGAGGTCGTAGTCCATGGCGAAGTAAATGCTGTCGTCGAGCGGGCCGACTTGCTTCCAGAGGTCCGCGCGCCAGAACGAAGCCTGCTGCGGAATGTGGACGTAGCCCTGTTCCAGACGGCGCAGATCGGTCTGCTTGGCATTGAAGCTGCCGATCTTGCCGCCTTCCGCGTCGATGAAGTCGCAGTTGCCGTAAACAAGCCCGACGTCCGGATGCGCGGTCAGATAGGCGACGGCTTCGGAGACGGCGTGCGGATAGAGGATGTCGTCGGAGTTGATCCAGGCAAGGATCTCACCGTTCGCGCGGGCGAAGCCCTTGTTGATGGCGTCGGTCTGCCCCTTGTCCTTCACGGACTCCCAATAGGCGACGCGGTCCCCGTATTTGCGGATCACATCGACGGTCTCATCGGTCGAGCCGCCGTCCATGATGATGTACTCGATATTCGGGTAATCCTGCGCGAGGACGGATTTAATCGTCTCCTCAATAAAGCCGCCCTGATTATAGGAAGGCGTCACGATTGTTACGAGCGGTTTTTCTTCCATGTCAATGCTCCAAATCGTAAATAATGTAATCGGACTCCTGCCGATAGACGGTTGCATTTTCGTTAAGGTAACGCTGCAGGCGGGGTTGTTCGTAGAATTTGTCAAGGTCGGTCACGACCAGCCAACGGTAATTCCAGAAGGTCGTGTTCAGGGTGACGAGGGCGTCGTACTCGTCCATGCTCTCGACGGAGGTATCCCAAATGCCGGGGTTGTGCAGTCCCCAGTAAGTCATCCCGCCGCCGTAGTCATCCATGATGCCGATGGTGGAAATGCTGCCTTCGTACGGCTCGAGTTCCGCCATCCAATCCTTCCAGCGCTGCGGCCAGGCGCGGTAATCCGTGCGGTGCATGGTCATCACGCTGTCGGCGGCCCACCACGCGCAGAGGAACAGTCCGCAAAGGGACGCGGCCGCCAACGCCGGGCGTTTCCCATGAAGCGCCTCCGCGACGCGGGAGACGAGCGAGCCGATGCCGAGCGCGGCAAGCGGGAAGAGCGGCAGCTGGTAATAGTCATGCGTGCCGATGTGATGGGCGAGGCAGAGGCCGTAGATCACATAGCCGGCGAAGTACCCGACCCAGGCGGCGCGGCTGTTCTTTTCGCGGATCAGCAGGATGCCGACAAGTGCCGCGATGAAGAGCGGCAGCGTGAAGACCTGATCGATCATCCGCAGCCAGCGGACGTAAAACGAGGGGTTGATGAGTTCGGAGAGGAAGAAGCGGCCCTGATACTGCTGGATCAGGAATCCCTTGACGAAGTACCCCCAATAGTTGTAAATCAACATCGGCGCGAGGCAGAGAACCGCCGCGAGCCAAACGCGCCAATTCTTTAAGGTTGAAATGAATCCGCGGGAGGCGATCAGCCCGGCGGCAATCGCGAGGCCGAGCGGGAAGGCGGCCACCTGCTTGATGAAGATGCAGACGCCCGCCGTAATGCCGAGCGGAAGCATCCGCGCGAATGAATCCGGTTTCTCCGTCCAACGTTTCAGGAAGTACATCGCCCAGATCAGCAGGCAGACCATGATAATATCCGGCTGGAATGAACGGGAGGCGATGACGCCGTACGGGAAGAAGCAGTACCAGAAGAGCGCGCCGAGCATTCCCGCGGTCCCGCAGATGGAATCCGCCAACAGCACCAATCCGACAGCGCCGATCAGCCAGAAGAGAATGGACGTGAAGCGCGGAATGCGAAGATCCGCGCCGCCGAAGACATTGTAAAGCGCGGCGGTCAGCTTCTCGTAAACCGGCGGCTCGATCCAAGCTTCCTTCATGCCGCGGGAATAGGCTTCGTGGTTGTATTCCGGCGTCTCGTCTTCAAGCACACCGCCCTTATCAATAAAGAACGCCCGCGCCATCAACGCGGAATGCATCTGCCGGGCAGGATGAAAGTCCAGCGGCGGGTCGTCGAAGTCCACCATTCGCAGGGCAAAGGCGGCGAGGATAACCGCGAGGACGAAGATGATTTTGAAAGCGCGTTTCACGGGAGCAGCTCCTCGTATTCTTTCAGGGATTCAAGGCGTTTGGCCGTGCGGTTTTGATAGAGCTTCTCCGCAGCGGAGGGGCTCACCGACATGAGCAGCGTCAGGATGAGACGGTTTTTGTCTTCCTTGACACGGTCGGGGGCGAGCTTGTAAGCCTTGCGGTAGGCGGCCAGGCTTTTCTTCGCCATGCCCGCCGTGGAGAGGTAATAAGCGTCAATCCAGGCAGCGCCGCCGCGGATTTGATCCTCGATCGGGAGCGCTTTCGCCGAAGTCAGCGGATCCGTAAGCAGCCAATCCGCGAGGCGGGCTGCTTCCTTGCCGAAGTCCTCCGCGTGGGCGATGTTCTTCGCGCCCTCATGGTAGCGGGCCGCAGCCAGGGGTACGTTAAGATATACGAACTTTCCCTCGGCGAACATTCGCAGCCAGAGGTGATGATCGAGCAGGTAATGATAGCTGAGGTCCAGGCCGCCCGCGCGGTCCCAAGCGGAGCGGCGGAAGAATACGCCGGGCTGGGAGATGACGCGGAAGCTCATCAGGTCCTCGTATGAATACTGTCGGAACTTCATGACGTTGATCAATTTCCCCGCCGCGTCAATAGAGAGCACGTCGCCGTAGACCGCGTCCACGTCGGGATGCTCGGCGAGGTAGGTCAAGGCCTTCTCCGCCGCGCCCGAAAGATAGAGGTCGTCGGAGTTCAGCCAGCCGATGATCTCCCCGTTGGAGACGGCTACGCCTTTATTGACGCCGTCCGCCTGTCCGCGGTCGCGTTCGCTGCGCCAGAGCGTCAGGCGGTCGGCATACGAGCGGATCAGCTCGGCGCTGCCGTCCGTGGATCCGCCGTCCATGACGATGTATTCCATGCCGGGGATGCCCTGACGCAATACGGACTCCATGGTCTGCTTCAGGAAAGCGGCCTGATTAAATGACGGAGTGATAACGGAAAGGGACGGCAGCATCATGTTTAAAACAGGGTATTGTAATCCACCTTGGGGTAGACCTGCAGCTTGCCGCCGACAGTCGCGTCAATGATCTCGCGGCCGTCCGCCTTGTACGCCTCGCGCGCCATGGTGTAAGCGCGTTCGGAGGTGTCGAGGTCGGGCAGCTGCCAGCGGAAGCCCTTGCCGAAGTAACCGGCGTTGAAATGGTTCGGGTCATCGCCCTGAGAGACGACGGTTTCATTCGGCTTGCCTTTTGTGGCGAAGTTATGATCAACGCCGATGAGGATCACTTGCGAGAAGCCGAGGTAATATGCCGTCTGCATGGCCATGTAAGTCACCGTCGCGCCTTCCCACATCCGTTTGCGGATGTCCTTTTGGAAAGTCGGGCCGGTGTAAGTCGCGTAGAGGAAATAGAGGTCGTCGGCGGGCTTGAGGTATTTCATGGCGCGGGTGGTAACGAATTTCGGCATCGTCAGCGCCTGAATGTCCTCGTGCGTCTGTTCAACGACGAGGTCGTTCACGCAGAGGTAGTACGTCGTCTGAAAGCCCCATTCGGGGAAGGCGAGGTAGATGCGGTTCAGGCCGATGGTGTATTCGTTCTTCAGCTTGGAAATGTCGGTGTTCTTCAGGCTGGGACCGTTGCCGATGATGAAGCAGCGCTCGCCCTTATGCGTATCGCGAAGGGCGGCCAGCCGTTCGATTGTGTCTTTGCGTTCCGCGCTGAAATAAGCCTCCGGGATGTCTCCCAGACGCTTCACGGCGTCATAAGCGTTCTTCCCCGCGTTCAGAACCGGCGCGGGGACAACTTTTTTGATCGTATCTTTCAGCATTACATCGTCTTCCGAATTTCTTCGAAGTCATCGAGCGGGATATCCAGGCCGATGAGCAGGTTGCGGATGGTGTTCCAATGCACGCGTTCGCAGGCAACGGGGCTGAAGTTGCAGTTATGCGGAGCAATGTAGACATTCGGCATGGCGCGGAGCGGGGACTCCATCGGCAGCGGCTCGGTCTCGAAAACGTCCATCGCGGCGCCGGCGATTTTCTTCGCGGCAAGCGCTTCCGCCAGGGCGGCTTCATCCACAACAGGACCGCGGGAGGTATTGATCAAGTAGGCGGTCGGCTTCATCATGGCGAGGGTCTTCGCGTTGATGAGGTGGCGGGAGGTTTCGTTCAGGTCGGTATGGCAGGTGACGAAATCGGATTCCTTCAGCAGCTGTTCAAGCGGGACCTGCTCGATGTGGTTTTCGATGAGGAAGTCCGGTTTGATGGGGACGATATCGTTCATGAGAATGCGGCAGCCGAAGGCGCGGACGCGGCGGGCAACGGCCTGGCCGATGTTGCCGGCGCCGATGATGCCGACGGTAGTTTCGGACAGGGTCGTGATGGCGGGTTTATTCCAAGCCCCTTCGTGCATCGTGCGGTCCATGACGGTCAGACCACGGGCGAAGTTCAGCATGTAGCCCACAGCGGTTTCGGAAACGGGGATGGTGAAGGCGTTGAGCGTGTTGCCGATCATCACGCCGTACTTCTTGCAGGCGGCTTTGTCGATGGCGTCAATGCCGGTACCCCACTTGGAGACGACCTTCAGGCGCGGGGCGCAGGCTTCGATCACGCGCGGACTGTAAACATCATCGCCGCAGATGGTGCCGTCGAACTGACCGGCGTACTTCAGGATGTCGTCTTCGAGCAGCTTCTGCTTGACATCCGGGACAATCATTTCAATGCCGTAATGGCCTTCGAGAACCTTGCGGAAGCGTTCGACGGAGGTCATCATGTAAGGGGCGGAAAAGATAATCGTTTTCTTCATAATTTCATTCCTTATGCTTTTATTCGTTTTCGGACTGCATCTTCATCATCAGTTCGGTGAGTTTGAATTCGTACATGTCGTCGATGTCCTGGGCTTCCCGCGGGTCAATGGGGAAGAGCAGCGGACGGTCGCCGATGCGGGTGTGTTTCTTTTCCAGCACTTCGCGGGTGAACACATAGATGCAGGAATTCTCTTCGTAGATCGGGGGCAGGTCCTGCGTGCGCAGGAGGATGTTCTGATTGTGGTTGATCGGACGGCCGAGCTGATCCCAGTAGCGCTTCTTGACCTCGGTCACGGAGAACAGCGAGTCGTACATGTAGGACTTCGCCTGCAATGCCTGCAGCGCCGCGGAGATGGAAGACGCCTTCAGCAGCGGGTTCGTGCTGTGGGTCTGCAGATACCAGTCGGCTTTGATCTGCGCGGTGTCGTACATCAGAATCTCGTTCATCGGCACGTCGTCCGCCCGCAGATGTTCGGGACGGAGCAGGGTCTTGACGGTCGGGAAGTCCTTGGCGAGGCCTTCAATGACAACCGGGCTGTCGGTATCCACGACGACCTGATCAATCTCCGGCACGGAGAGCAGGGTCTCCATGATGTAATGATACAGCGGCTTTCCGTTCATGAGACGGAAGTTCTTCTCGGCAACGCGCACGGAATGGTGGCGCATCGGAACAAAGGCGGCAACTGTCATTTCTCCGCTCCTTCTTTGTTTTCATCGGGCAGCACGAACGGCTTCCCGTTCAGAATCCCGTCGCGGATGATGCCGAAGGTCTGACTCTTGTCGGGATCGAGCTCCTCCGTGGGGAAGTTTTTGATTTTGACGTAGCCCTTCCATACCTCATCCGGCGCGATGTATTGCTCGAACGGCAGCGCGGTGTGGAAGAACTGATAATACATGAATCGTCTCGCGGTCTCGCGGAAGCTTTCGGGGACGGTGATGACGTCCGCCTTCAGCAGCTCATCCGCCTTCTTGAGGTATTCCTCTTTCGCCGCGGGGAACCAGCTCAGCGGCACTTGGGTGTAGCGGGAGCGGCCCGCGCAGAGTACGCCGGCGCCCATGATGGCGGCTTCAAGCCCGATAGTCGAGTTGTAAACCATGATGAACTTGGAGACGGAGATCAACTCGTAGGAGCTGATGTATTCCTCCGGCGGCACGTAGAGCACATTCGGCAGCCAGGTCAGTTGATTGCGCTTGACCCAGTCGCTGACGGTCTCGCGGGAGGCCTTGCCGGGGCGGGATTCGTCGGGATGAGCGCGGATGACGAACAGGGTGTCGGAATTCGCCTCGATGATCTTCTTGACCTCGTCCAGCCATTCGAACATGTCCGAGAAGATGGTGTTGGCGTGGGCTTGGGATGTGTCGAAGATGACATTCGTGAAGACCGGGACGATCTGGCGGAATTCGCGGGCGCGTTCCCAGAACTCGGGGGAGAGCGCCTTCATCTCCGGCCAGAACTGAACGCCCGCGGTGGAGAAGGTGCCTTTCATGCGTTTGGAAAGGTACTCGTCCAGCTTGGCGTCGCGTTCGGGGGTCATGACGAAGTCGTCCGGCAGTTCAATCGGGCAGGCAGTCGCCTCGCCTTCGGTGAAGATGGCAGTGTTCGGCATCAGTCCGATCTCATGCGTGAAGGTCGGGATGCCGCGCTGCTTGCCGAGCCATTTGACAACCGCTTCGGGGTACTGCAGTCCGTTGAAAACGACAACCGCCCGCGGCTGAATTTCATCCATCACCCGCTTCGCTTGGACGTAGGTGCTCCACGCGGAACGGATGAACGAACGCTGCAGCGGCGCGGCTTCGGGATCGTCTTCGAGGTGGTGTTTGCGCAGGATCCAGCGCAGGGAGGGCAGGGTCAGCGCGCCCAGCGGCACGCCTTCGTGAACATATGACGCGAGCCCTTCATAATCCAGGCCCTCGACCTCGTTCGTGACTTCGTGATCTTCCTCGAAGCTCATCGTCGTATGCGGCAGCCCGCAGTACATTCTCTCCGAAAGCTTCCGGCAGCCGGCGCAGCAGGATTCGCCGCCGCGTCCGACGGAAAGCAGGCAGGGTTTCAGTCCCATGCCGCAGCTGAGGAAATGCGCGGGGACGCCGGAGTATTGCAGACTGACAGCGGTCAGCCATTCAAAGGCGGCGTTCAGGCTGGTACGGTTCAGGCGCGTCGAGGCGTTAAAGAACAATACCGGGTGCGCGGAGTCCGACACCCGTTTGGAGGTTTCAGCGTTCACGCGCATGAACCGGCGGGAGTTGATCTCATCCGTCCGGTCCATGGAGACGTGTTCTTTGATGATCTGAAACAGGGAACGCTGCTTTCTGATTTCAGCCATAGTGTTTTATTTTACTCGGCGCAGCTTCTTCAGGCTGGGGAGCTCGGAGTCGTAAACTTTCTTGACACCGTCGCCCAGGGCCTGTTCGGTCACACGGATGTATTTCACCAGCCGTTCCATACCGCCCGGCTCAACGGAGGCGGATTGGTCGGTGCCCCACATGGAGCGGTCGAGGGTGAAATGGCGTTCGACAATGGAAGCGCCGAGACCGACAGCAACGACGGACGGGATCAAGCCGACTTCGTGGCCGGAATAGCCGACCGGGCAGTCGAATTCATTCGCCAGGGTCTCAACCATGCGAAGGTTCAGCTCGCTCGGGTCGCAGGGATACGCGGAGGTGGCGTGGGTGATGGCCAGGTTGTTCATATCGAAATGTCCGACGGATTCGCGGATCTGCTCCATGGTGGACATGCCGGTGGAGAGGATGATCGGACGGCCGGTGCTGTTCAGTTTGTCAATCAGGCCGTTGTCGGTCAGGGACGCGGACGGGACTTTGTAGGCGATGGGGTCGAACTGTTCGAGGAAGTCGATGGCTTCTTCATCCCAGACGGAGGCGAACCAGTCGATGCCGAGCTCTTTGCAAAGCTGGTCGATGCGGGCGTATTCCTTCTGTCCGAATTCAACGTGCTCGCGGTACTCAAGATAAGTGATGTAGCCCCACGGGGTCTCGCGCATCTTGCTCCGCTCTTCCGGCGGGACGCACAGCAGCGGCGTGCGCTTCTGGAACTTGACGGCGTCAACGCCCGCTTCTTTGGCGGCGCGGATCATTTTCTCCGCGATTTCGATGTCGCCGTTGTGATTGATGCCGATCTCCGCGATGACATAAGTCGGATGACCGGCGCCGATGGTTTTATTTCCGATTTTCAATTCTTTTGCCATATGTTTCCTTTGTTTCTTTCGATTATATCAGCAAATCGCAAAGTTCGCGGACCGCGCCTTCACCGCCGCGGCGGGTGAGGATGATGTCCGCCTCGTTTTTCACCTGTTCGTTCGCGTCCGCCGGGC
>CAVIKW010000080.1:0-9051 GCA_963643375.1 Flexilinea sp.
CCGGAAGCAATCCTTCCCTTATCGGGCGCTGTTTTTTTAAGAGAGACCAGAGACCAGAGACCGGATAACGTCGTTGCAGCGAATTTTCAAATATCGAGCGGGTGCGTCAAGTAATCGATGCTTGACATTCGAAGACATACTTCAATCATGTTATCTGGTCTCTGGTCTCTGGTCTCTTGTTCCCGGTCTCTTGTTCCAGGTCTCCGGTTTCTTGTCTCTAAATTAAAAAATACAATCCTTGCAATTTTTGTACCAATGGCAAAAAATATGCTATACTGATAACAGTAGATTAAAAAAGCGGTTTCATTAAGGAATAGACAAATGCCATCTTCAGCAATCGGGGCCGCCGTTGTTCTCGTGATGTTGGTCTGCTACCTGATTAACCTGGTTTTGAAAAACAAAATCAAGCTGGTCAGCCGCACCTACTCCCGCGGGAAGGACGAACGCCTGCGCAGCCAAATCGCCAACAGTCTGGAGGAAGCCAGACCCATCCATCTGGATGTCGGGAACGCCTGCGAGGGGAACCTCGGCGGGGGCTCCGTTTTGGCGTCTATGGAAGCCACCGAGGCGGTCTCTTCCCAAATGGCGTACGCGGATGAACCGTGGGCGATCACCGGCTCCGCGGGGTCGGCTGCCGCTTTTGAGAAGGACGCTGTCCAACGCGGGATGGAGAACGCGGACTACGCGGGCTCTTTTGACGCGGACTGCGCCGCCATGACGGGGATTTCTTCCTTCGCCCACACGGCGGGGAACTACGCTTCGCTCGAGAAGGAGCCCAGCGCCCTGCATCTTTCCGTCGGCGCGTTCGGACCCGCGGCGGCGCTGAATGACCCGATCTGCTCCCACGGCGAAGTGATCTGCGCGGCCGGGGATGACCCGGTGACGCAGGCGGTCTCAATGCTTACGGCGGATGAGGTCTACGTCGGCGAACAGGTCTACGAAATTCCGGATTCGCTGCGCCGCGCGGAACGGAAAAACGCCGCCCTCATGACGATGGACGCGGCGCGGATCGCGGTGATCGTTGTCATCCTGATCTTTACGGCAGCCGGCCTCTCCGGCATTTGATGAGTTTACAGGGAAACGGAAGATGAAGCGCTCTCAAATCATATTCATGATCCTGTCCATCCTCGCGGGTGGTCTGCTTCTCGTTTCCTTTTTTACGGATATCCCGGCGCTGAACACAGCCGCCGCGGAGCTGCTGCTCTGGGCGGAACGCGTCTCGGCGGTGCTGCTTTTCTTCGCCCTGCTTGACGCGGTCATCCTGCAGGTACGCGGGACGGGGACCGGAAGCGGAATGCGGGTGATCCGCGTCGTCGGCTTCATTGTCTTCATCCTGGTGCTCTTCATCGGCCTGACCGAGGAGACGGGCTCCGGGAAAACGGCGAACCTCGTCTACATCATTCAAAAATCCATGGAGGCGGCGCTGGCGGGTCTCGTCTGCGTCAGCCTGATTTTCGCGCTCTACCGCCTGCCGTCCAGGCCGCCGAGCGCCGGACGGTCGGCGTATGTGGTCGGCCTTTTCCTCTTCCTTGTCATCTACGGCGGGCTCTCCCGCTATGTCAAACTCCCCGCCACGGTCAGCCGAATCATCGACTGGCTTCGCTGTATTCCCAGAGGGGCGCTGACGGGTCTCTTCATCGGTGCCGCCATCGGCGCGGCGGTGACGGGACTGCGTCTCATCCTCAGCGGCAATAAGTCCGCGAAGGAGGATCGATGAGCGCCAAACGTAAATGCCCGATCTGCGGCAGCGAAACCGAAAGCACCGCCGCGTTCTGCCCGGTCTGCAAAGCCGATCTGAACGCCCTGCCGGCGGAAATGTTCCCGCTCGAAACCGAACCCGAACCGCGGGCGGATACCGCCAAGGACGACAGACTCGATCCCGACAGCCCGATCCCGGAATGGATGCAGAAACGCCTCCGCGACAAGGGGAAGAACAGCGGCGGCAAGATGGATTACAAATCCTTCGAGGACGCCCTCTTCGGCGCCCCGGCGAAGTCGTCCGCCTCCCGCTCCTCCCGCCGCACCGCGAAATCCGTGCCCGCGCCGGAGAAGTCCGTCTACCAGCCGCAGCTTGAGATTGACCCGCCGCTCGTTGAGCCCGATGACGCCTCGGCGAAGAAAGCCGTGACCGATGTCCCTGCTCTCGAGGACTTCGCGGAGCAGCGTCCCGCCCGCAAGTGGGACGATCCGCAGACGACCGACGCCCTCAACAGCCGCATCAGCGAGGAATTCCCGACCATCGAGGAGGACCTCTCCGACAAAGAGAAGCCGCTGGTGGAGCCCGACGAGCCGGAATCCAATGAACAGAAAAACGCGCCGGAAGACGATCCCGCGCTCTTTGAATGCGTCTCCCCGACGAAAGTGCGCGGCGCCGCGCGCTACCTTGACGCGAACGGCAATATCGTCCGCCCGAGAACATCCGCGTCCGCTGCCCGTGTTGACAGCGGCAAGCTGGACGTCGACGAGGACAGCCTGCTCGGCGATCTGTTGAAGAATATGGACGACGAGAACAAGGCCGACGAGGCGAAAGCCGGCGAGACCGTGTTCTTCAGCGGCAACGAGGGACAGGACGGAAGCGCCGATTCCGCTTCCGCGGCGGGCGACATTGACCTGACCGGCACGGACGGCAATTCCGCTGCCATGCTCGACCGCATCCTGCGCGGCATCGGCTACCACGCGGAGGGCGAAGCCGCTCCCGCCGAAGAGACCGCGCCCGCGGTTGAGACCTCCGAGCCCGCGCCCGAATCCGAAGTCCCCGCGGAGGAGCCCGAAGCCGAGACTCCGGCGGAGACTTCCCCGATGGACGGGCAGCCCGTCCAAATCAAGGATGACGACGCGGAGAATTTGGACATTCCCTGGGATCTGTTCGGCAGCGGCGAGATGAACATGCCCTACTCCCCGGCGGACCCGGCTTACAGCACTTTCTCACGCAAGGGAATCCCGTCCGACCCCGGCTCCAACGAATACCAGCAGCGGATGCTTTCCTCCGTTCTGAAGCGCATCATCAACGCCGAGACCTTCATCCGTCCGAAGCGCAAGCCGAACGGCCGCGCCATTAGCCTGGCCGCCCGCGTCTTCTGGGCATTGCTCACCATCGGCGGTGTATTGCTCATCCTGCTCACGAACATCTCCGAACGCGTCCCGCTCAAAGCCGACACGAATCTTTCCGCGGACGCGGCCGCCTTTGTTGACGCGGTTGACGAAGTGAAATCCGCGCTCGTCGTGGTGGATTACACCCCGGCGTACAGCGCTGTCCTGGACGCGCCGGCAGCGAAGCTGCTCGCCTCCCTGAAGGAGAACGGCGCCGCGGTCACGTCCGTGGTGCTCGATCCTGCCGCCATGCCGACAGCGAACATGCTCTTCGGCAATGAGAACACCGAATGGTGGCCCGCGGGCACGCTCTCGATCCGCAAGCACATCGCGGAGGGTTCCCTGCCGACGGACGTCTACCTGATTACGGCAGACGCCTCCCCGCTGCGCGATTGGGCGGAGCAGCTCTCCGCGGCGAATGACGGCACCCGTCTGCATCTGCTGGCGGCCGGTCAGCTTGAGACGGTCGCGGATGTATACCTGAACGCCGGCATGGTCACGGACGCCATGACCGACCGGGATGATTTGAATATTTACGGCGGCAGCTCCGCTTCCGAAGGCAGAGCCGGATTCGCCGTTCTCTATCTGGCGGCGCTGCCGTTCCTTGCCTGGGCCGTCGGCGTGATCGCGAAATTCCTGCGGAAGGATCCCGAACGGGGCAGAAGGACCGCCGTCAGCGCGGCCGGTTCATTCGGCGCCCCGGTACCCGAAAAGGAGGCGGAGCATGAGCATTAATACCGAACTCGTCACAGTCGTCGGCGGATTGTTCCTGAGCCTCTGCGCCTTCAGCCTGCTTTTCGGCGACAATTACCTCTTCCGCCTCGGCGCTGCCATTTTGAGCAGCGCGGTCGCGGCGTACGTCTGCGTCCTGCTGGTGCAGAAGGTATTCTATCCCATGTTCACGGAAGCCGTCCCCGGCAGCGGCGGAGTTGACCTGAAAGTCTTCTTCCGCTTGGCCGCGGTGCTGGCTGCCGCCGTGCTGCTCTTCTGCAAGGCCTACACCGGCGGGAAGAACGGCGGGCGCGGCGTTCTGATCCTCGTCCTGGCCGCCTCCGCGGCGGTGCTGGTCTTCGGTGCCGTCAGCGGGACGATCCCCGCCTTCGTGCGCAGCATCGCCGCCCAATACCGCGTGTCCTCCCTCACCCCCGCGGAGAACAACTCCCGTTGGTACTGGGTCAACGCCGGCACCGTCTTCGTCTGCGCGATTGTCGCACTGCTTTACACCCGCCATTACAAACTCGGCACGAAGAAGCCGCAGAAGACTTACGGCGACCTGTTCGGCGAGATCCTGATCGGGTTCGCCTTCGGCGCCGTCACCGCGGCCGTCTTCCTGACCGCTGCCCAGATCCTGACCGGCAATCTCTCCGCCATCCTTGAGAATGTCCGCGCGCTGCTGCTGAAATAAGAGGTCCGAATGGAAAACACCGAAAGCAAAGAAAGCCAAGACTCCATTAACCTCGTCCTCGTGATCGACATCGGGACCGTCAACACCCGCGCCGGTCTGTTTGAGCGCGTCAACGGACGCTGGCAGTTCGTCGGCACCGTTTCCGCCCGCACGGTGTATTCCGAGAGCGGCGAAGTGGAATACCAGTCGGTCTCCGGGGCGGTCTCCCGCCTGGAAGCCGCGTTGGACCGCCATTTCCTGGATGACAACGACCGCCTCATTGTCCCGCAGAAGCTGAGCATGATCGGCGCGGATCAAGTCGTCGTCACCTGGAGCGGCGGCGAATCCCCGCGGACGGCCGTTGTCGGCCTGACGAAGGGGAACTCCATCGGCGCCATGAAAGAGCTGCTGCGGAACAACGGCATGAAGCCCACCGTCGAAGTCTGCGCCATGGACGGCCATTCCCTGACGGAGAACATTGACATTCTGACCGCGTCCGATCCGGACATCATCGTCATCGGCGGCGGTACCGAAGAAGGCGCCGAACGCGCGGTTTACCGCCTCGGCGAGATTCTGATGCTGGCGTGTAAATCCATCGACGAAAAATCCCGCCCATCGGTGCTGTATATGGGCAGCTCCGCCGCGGCCGGACAGTTCGCGAAGGTCTTCCGCGACATCGCGGATATCGACTTCTGCGACAACATCCTCGGCACGGAAGAGACCCGCGTCTCCCCCAGCGCCGCCTTCCAGAAAGCACAGAAGAAATTCGCCCTCAAGCACAACCACGCCCTGGCGCAGCTTGACCGCGACACCGGCTGCGACGCCGTCTCCGCGGATTTCGCTTACGGACGCTGCATCCGCCTGCTGAGCCGCATCAACCGTGCCAATCACTCCGCCCTCGGCATTGAAGTCGGCGCCGACCGTACCATCACCGCCTTCGGGCAGGACCTCCGCCTGGAGATGAGCGTCTCCGACGCGGGCATCGGCCGTACGCTGCCGAACCTGCTCGAGGACGTTGACCTCAGTGAAGTTCTGACGCGGGTCGGGTTCCAGTTGAAGGAATCCGAACTGAAGGATTACATTCTCAACAAAGCCTGCCACCCCGAGCTGATCCCGGCGAATAACTATTCCGCGGAGATTGAGCAGGTGCTGACCCGCTTCCTGATTGAACGCGCCCTCAAGGACAACCCCCGGCGCGGGCAGCTGGAAGACGGCACCCTCGGCATGGTGCTGCTCGGCGGCTCCGTGCTCCGCAACGTGGAAGACCCCGGCGACACCCTCCGCATCGGCATGGACAGCCTCCGCGCCTTCGGCATGGTGGATTACTACCTGGACATGAACGGCCTCGCCTCCGCTGTGGGCGCGCTGGCCGGCGTCAACCGTGAACTCGCGGCGCAGGTGACCTCCCCGGCGATCTTCCTCAACCTCGGCCGCGTCGTCACCCCGCGTTCCAACGTCAAGGAAGGCAAACGCGCCTTCAGCGTCTCCATCCGCGACGACTCCGGTTCGGTGAAGAAATACGACATCATTCAGGGCGGGATCAAGCGCATCCCCCTCGAGTACGGACGCTTCTACGAGATTGACTGGTTCAATCTCGGCGGCTCCGTTGAGATTCCCGGCGTGCCTACCTGGACCTCGGTCGGCTTCAAGAGCGGATGCTTCGGCCTGGTCTTTGACATGCGCGGGAACAAGATTGAGCTCCCGAAAGAGCGCGCGCAGCAGATTCATTTGATCGAACGCTGGAAACGCGAACTCGGCAGCTGGAAGAATTGAATTGAGTGAATATCCGTCCGCGGAGAAGGAGAGAGCTCCCGGACGGTGAACGAACTGCCCTCGTGGCAATGGAATTTATTGGAGTGGAATTATGCAGACCGCAGCCGCAAAAATCGTAACCTCCGGATCCGTCCGCTGTGCCCGCCTGTTGACCAGGAACGGGACGGTGATGGTATTCCCCGGACAGGCGACCGACCCGACCATGCAGGTCGCTTGGCGCAAGATTTGGCGCAAGCATTTTTCCATCAACCTGCGCGAAGCGCTGGACCTGCCGCGGAATGCCCGGCTTCAGGAATATCTGCTCATCAACGAAGGCGACTTCGTCTCCGTCAATGAGCCGATTGCCCGCAGCAGCGGCCGTCACGTCCGCACCCTGACCGCCCTGAACAGCGGCCGTTTCCTGGGCCTGAGCTCCGGGAATCTGATCTTCGAGACGGACTCCGACGACCTCGAGATCGTCACTGCCGGCTTCCCCGGTGTGGTGACGGACATTGTCCCCGACCGCGGCGCCGTGATTGAGACCGTCGGCGCCTTTGCCGCGGGGATTTGGAGCAACGGCAAGAGCGGGCAGGGCATCCTGCTGACGCTGGACGACATTGACAAGGACGGCATCTTCACCGCGGAGAACCTCTCCATGGCGATGTCCGGCACGGTCGTCTTCGCGAACACCTGCTACGACCCCGATGTCTTGAGCGCCGCGGCGAGACTTTCACCGGGCGGCTTGATCTTCGGGTCGCTGCCTTCCGCGCTGCTGCCGATCGCCGAGAAACTTCCGTTCCCGATCATCGTCACCGACACCATCGGCGCGGGACGCATCTCGGACCCGATTTATAACATGCTCGGGGAAAACATTATCAAGTGCGCGTATCTATACTCCGCTCCGGCGCGGGGCAATCTGCCCGCCGCCGCGGAGATCATCATCCCGCAGGAAGAGTACAGCGCCGAAAAAAGCGGACTGCTCTCGGAAGTCTCCGTCGGCAGCCGCGTCCGGGTTCTGGAAGGCTACTACGCCGGGGAGATCGGCTTCATTACGGAGCTGCTGCCGCAGCACGCGGCGCCCGACGGAGAGACCGAACCCATCGGCGACCGTGTCCGCGTATGCATTGACGCGGATACCGACATTGAACTGCCGGTCAATAACATTGAACTGCTGCAGGACGAGAAGCCGAAGAAATAAAGAAACGAGGCGAACATGATGGATCACAACAAGCGAGGAGCCGCCAACAGCTTCGATAAAGAATTCAGTTTGGATAACAAGCCCCGGACCCGCGTCCGCGGAGGGAAACTCCCTTCCTGGATCTGGGTCGTTCTGGCCGCCGCGGTGATTGCCGTCGTGGTGATCGCCCGCAAGCCGTCCGTCAAGACAGAGGCGAATACCCCCGCCGTTCAATCCGCGGCTGTGAATGCCGAAGCTGCGAACGTGACCTCCGGCAGCGCCGCTGTCTACGGCGACCGGCAGGTCTCCGAAGCCGAAGTGAACGCCTTCCTCGCGAGCGCCAAGCGGCCGGTTGCCCGCTCCGCTGACGGCGACCCGGTCTTCATGGTGGAGGAGACGCCGTTCGCCATGCGCCTCGTGCCCGAAGAGACCGAAAGCACCGCCGAACCCGGCACCCGTCAGACGATCGTGATTGACGGCAAGACCTACGTGATTGAGATTCATGAAGTCTCCGCGGAGGACGAAACCGCCGAGAATGAGACCGCCGGCACGATTGAGCTCGACGGCCAATCCATGGAAATCGCCCTGGACCCGGCGGAGGCATCCGACGCGGACGCCGTGGTGATCAATGAACAGGCCTTCCGCCTGGTCGTCACCCCCGCCGCTCCGACGGAAGAATCCGCCGTTGAAGTGACGGAAGAAGTCACCGAAGAGGTTGTTGAAGAAGTGACCGAGGAGCCGACTTCCGCGCCCGTCGGGACTTCCATCCCCGCGAGCATTATCAGCGAGACGGCCGAGGCCAAGACGATTGAATTCGAATCCGACGCCGAGCCCTTCGCCGAAGAGCCGACTGCCGAGCCGACATCCGAGCCTGCCGAGGAGCCGAAGCAGGCGAATTGGTTCGTCCGCATGTTCAACTCCATTTTCGGCGCGAACAAATCCACGCCCGAACCGACCGCGACCCCCGGCGTGACCGTCATCCCGCAGGAAGAATCCGCGGCTGAAGCGGTTGAGATTACCGCCGAGCCGACTTCCGAAGCTGTCAAGTTGGATGAGGAATCCGGCAGTGAGCTTGAATCCAAGACCATCACCCTGGTTGACAAGGGCGACCTGGACGACGCCCCGCTCTACAATCCCGACGCCGCGGCCGAAGAAGTGCCGACCGTCACCCCGACCCCGACGGAAGCATCCGCTGCTGCCGGCCCGGTGCAGCTCGCCACCCGTTCCGCGACCGCCGTCCCGACCAAGACCCCGGTTCCCGCCTCCCAAATCGCGTCCGAGCCGACCAAGCTGGTCGTCACAGTGGCGGCCGAGCTGCCTCACACCGGCGGCGCGGAGGACTGGAACATCCCGGCGATGCTCGCCGCGTTCGTCGTGCTGGTGGTGGTGGTCTTCGTGACGAGAAGACTGCGGTCGAAAGACAGTCAATAGTCAATAGACGCGCTCGATATCGAGCGCGTTTTTTGACGCTCCGCGAAGGGGAGCGGGTCCGCGGGTCACCTCATCCACCGCGGAGCGGTCCCCCTTCCCCTCGAGGGGAAGGACAATATGCGCGGCTTAAGTGGGGCTTGACTTGCAATGACAGACGGTCGGGGCTATCGCAGACCTCATCCACCGCAAGCGGTCCCCCTTCCCCTACGAGGGGAAG
>CAVIKW010000081.1:0-8956 GCA_963643375.1 Flexilinea sp.
TTGGAAAAAACAATTCCAATTATTATGTATTCTCAAATGAGGGACAATTGTAACAAAACAAACCGTAACAATTGGGTCTTTTCCTGTTGTATAATTCGGCTATATGACGAGGTGCTTATGAAAAGACTTGCTTTGATACTCTGTATGTTTCTGTCGGCGCTGTGCGGACTCTCCGCCGCGTATGCCGACGGTGAAGTCTGCGAACGGGACAGCTTCCTGCCGGAGTCGGGCAACTGCGGCTATGACGTCGCGAAGTACATCATCGACGCGTCCTGGGACGACAGCAGCAATATCTGGTCGGTCCGCGAATCCATTGAACTGACCTCGGAATGGGACACGGATGAGCTTATCCTCGACCTGACGAACGCCTACACGGTTACGACTGTGACTCTGGATGACGCTCCGGCGGAATTCATTCGTGAGGGGGATAAGCTCACCGTCAAAGGCAGCTTCGCCCACGATACGCGTTACGTGATTTATGCCGAGTTCGCGGGGCAGGTGCAGCGGGCGTCCATCTTCCATGAAGCGGATTACAACGAGACCCACGCCGGCGAACCGTTCTGCGTGCTGCCGGAACCGAATGTCGCTCATAACCTGATTATCGTCAACGATCACCCGAAGGACCGCGCTTATTACGACATTACCATGACCGTGCCGGCGAAGTATACCGCCGCGACGGTCGGGATGCTGACGTCAATTACCGAAGCGGACGGCACGGTCGTCACTCCCGGCGACGGCTACATTCGTGAAGCGCCCGACGCGGACGCGGAGGGCACGGTGACGCTGCGCTTCGAGACCCGCGAGGAAGCGGTTTCCTACAATGTTCCCATCTGCGTCGGCGCGTATGAAATCGCCCGCACCGATTGGGATAACGGCGTGGTGCAGATTGACTTCGTGGACGCGGCTTTGGAAGACCCGGAGCCGGTGCGCGAACTTGCCGGACGGGATCGGGAATTCGTTGAATTCCTGGAGCAGTACCTCGGCGAATATCCCTACGAGGAGGCGGGCTCCATTCTCACCGCTGTCAACATCGGCGGCGCGCTGGAAACCATGGGCCGCCCGACTTACGACCCGAATGAATGTTCGGAGGACGTCTTCATTCACGAGCTCGCGCATCAATGGATGGGCGACCTGATGAGCATCAAGGACTGGTCCGATATCTGGATCAAGGAAGGCTTCGCTACCTTCGCGATGAATCTTTGGACCCGCGAAACCCAAGGCGAGGAGGCGTTCGAATCCGGGATGCGGGCATCTTACGAGCTCGTTACCGACACCGAGCATCTCGTCCTCACCGCGGATTTCATCGCCGAGTATATGGGGTACATGAATTACGCCGACACGGACATCCTGACGCTTGATGACGCGAAGACCATCGCGGGAATGCTCTGCGGTGAAGGCTGCGACACGAGCGTCTTGGATGAGGCTGCCGTTGACGGCTCGATCCCCGAAGCGGACTTCTGGCAGCTGATTCCGCAGGTCTGCGGCGAGGTGGATTTCCGCTCGGAGAACATGGACGCGATGATCGCGATGCTTCACCAAACAGACCTCTTCACCGCGATTCAGAACGAACTCCACGCGCCGATCGGCCCGAAGGAGATCGCGGCGGACTTCTCCGGCATGTATTCCGCCGCCCCCTACCAAGGCGGCTCGCTGGTTTACTACGCCCTGCTTCGCCACCTCGGCGAGGAGACTTTCTGGAACTGTGTCCGCGGCATGCTGAACGACTACAGCTACAGCGTCATCAACACGGAGGAGTTCATTGAGACCTTCAACAAGTACGCCGGTGAGGACCTGACGGCGCTCATCAACAGCTGGCTGTATTACGATCCCGTTCCGGTGCTGCAGGGGGAGTAAATAGGCAATAGGCAGTAGGCAACGCTCCTGCGACCGGGAACCGGTCACAGGAGCGCACCTCATCCACCGCGAAGCGGTCCCCCTTCCCCTCGAGGGGAAGGCAGATACGCGCTCATTATGGGAGCAAGTCTCCGCATATCGAGCGCAAACTCCACTCTCCACTCTTCACTCTTGCTTCGTGGTGGATGAGGTGACCTGCAGGTCGCCCCCCCTTCGCGGAGCGTGTAACTCCTCACTCCTCACTGTATTTCGTTAAAAAAGAAGCTGCCGCGGATGTTCGCGGCAGCCCTTTTCGTATCAAAGAGATGACAGGGAATTCTTCTCTTTCGGACTAATAGCTTTCCTCTACGGAAGCATCGTAGAAGTCTTCTTCCTCGTAGTACACTTCCGAATCGTCGTAATACTCATCGCCGGTGTCCTCATAATACTCTTCGGAAGAAGCGTTCGGGTCGGCGGTCGGTTCCGGCGGGTAGCAGAGGTTATAGACGGCGGTCGCGGTCATGGCGACATTCTCATCCGCGACGACCTGGAGACCCTGCTGGTAGTAAGGCAGGGCGCCGCAGTAATCTTCCGCCGCGACGTATTGGTTGCCGACTTCAAAGGAAGCCTCGCCGTAGCGCTGGTTGGCGGTCAGGCGGGTGGCCTGATCCATCATGTTCGGGGAGACAGCAGCCGCGTTGGCGTAGTACTCCAAGGCCTTGGACCAGTTGATTTCCCAGAAGCCCGCGCCCGCGAGGTAGGAACGCGCCGCGTCGCGCTGGGAGCTCGCGTTGCTGTCAATCGGGCCGAAGGATTCGGCCAAGGTGATCTTGTAAATACCGGACTCAAGGTAGCCGGCGTTGATGAGCTGAATGCCGTAGTTGCGCAGGGCGATGTAATACATGCCGTCGACTTCCAGGCCGCGGTATTCCAGGTTCTTGTCGCGGAGGGCATCCATCTGGTCGAGCGCGGACTCCCATTGCTGGCTGTACATCGCCTGCTGGATGGACTGGAACATTTCTTCCTCGCCGCGGGTGTCGGGCGTGGCAGTGGGCGCCGGGGTTGACGTCATCATCGGGGTCGGGCTGGCGGTCGGGTACATGGCGATGATCACTTCCTGATACGTTTCCTGCGCGCCCGGATAGTTCTGATCAATGCTGATAACGTAGTCCAAACGCGTCTTGGCGTTCGCGTAACGTCCCTGTTCCATGTCGGAAAGCGCCAGCGTATACTGTTCCGCCGCTGCCATCTTCGCCTTGCGGTTGTATTCGGCTTGGCGGGCGCTGATCGCGCTGTTGTAACCGAACACGCCGCCGAGAATGACGACGCCGAGCATCAGCAGGATGCCCAAAAGCACCCAGCCGACCATCGACTGCTTCTTCTTCCCGGTAGAATTTTTGGCGGCAGTCTTCTTGCCCTTCTTCCCCTTCTGTTCGGGCTGCTGCGGCTGCGGCTGTCCGTTCGGGATCTGCTGATTGGGGATTTGCTGCCCCGGGATCTGCCCCTGGGCGCCGTTCGGCATTCCGTAATTCGGGTACGCCTGCCCCGGCATCGGCTGTCCCTGCATGGGCTGCTGTCCGTACTGCTGCGGCATTCCGCCGTACGGCTGATGATTATTCTGGTTATAGGGATTTCCCTGCGGCTGTTGATTCATAAAAAACCTCGTTCCGGTTGAATTTCGCGAATAACTATTCAACAAAATTTAATTCGGGATGGCAAACGACACATATCATCCCAATATAGATTTTACCAACATTCCGCCGATTCAACAGAGAATTACGGAAAAACAGGAACCGCCGGCATTATTCCGTGATCGGAGGACAGAAATCCCCCGCGGTGACAGCTTCCAGTCCGTAATAATACGCCGTGACGATATTGAACTCGTAAGTCGGGTCTTCGTCCAAGTCCGGGCGTACACTTCCGGGAACATGCAGTGTGCAGGCCGTGACGGTTCCAGTGCCTGTCTCGGCTTTCAACTGCGCGTCCCGGTATTCCCAGCCGAGGCGGTTGTTATCCAGCATCACGATGTTTTCACGGAAAAATCCGCCGACGTGCAGACAGAGAATGACCGCGCAGATTGCGGGAACGAGCGCGCTGCTGTTGATCTTCAGCTTGCTTCCGAGAATGAAGCAGCTGCCCGAAATTACAAGATAGACCCAGCCCAGCGGGATGGCAGCCACCCGTGCCGGCGCGTGTCCGATCGCGGTATTGATTCCCAACGCGCCGACGGCCGTCAGAATCAGCAGCAGTGAGCTCCCCGCCCACACTTTCCCGGATGTCTTCAGTCCCTTGAACCGGGTGCCGAAGATCAGCGACATCAGGCCGAAGAGCAGAAAATAGTTTTTCCTGCTCAGCAGATAAGCCCATAATGACGCGGCGGCAGCCGGCAGAGACTCGATGAGACGGATGATTGGGCTTTGATCCGCCGCAGCCGCTGCAGCGCTGTCGGATTGCAGACTGACGGCGTAAGCAGCGGACCCGGAGGTGAGCAGTTCCGCGATGGTGCATCCCCAGCTCCAGAGTACGAAGAGAATCAGAGCCTTATTCCATTTCCGTTCGCCGAAGAGGCGGTTCAGAATGAGAATGCCGAGCCCGAAGGCGCAGACGGATGCCGTGCCGAGTTCCGACGCGCCGCAGGCACAGGTAATGACGAGCAGCGTCAATACGTATTTCGGCTTTCCGCGGATGGCGTCAATATAGAGGCCGAGAATGAAGATCGTCAGCATGATGCTGACACCGTAGATGAAAGTGCCGCCGCCCCACAGCCAAACTTCCCAGATGTTCGGAGAGACGAATACCAGTCCGGCGGCGGTCAATGTGCCGAGTACGAATTTCGTGATTCGGTCGGTCTTGACTCCGCAAAGTCCGAGCAGCCGATTCGTCAGCAGGGCGCAGGCGATGCCGAGCAGAAGCAAATTGGCAAACAGGCTGACGCGAATGAAGGTCTGCGGGTCGAAGAAATTGTAAAAAGAACGGAGAAAGTAGCTGAAGTAGCGTCCGTTGCTTGTTGTGTATTCGTAAACGAGGAAGCCGGGGAAGCCGTACTTCTGCGCGTCATGGATCTCCCAATAATCATCGCGGCGGATGGTTTGCTCAAAGCAGAGGATCGCGGTGAGCAGTACGAGAACGACAAGACAGACAATGATCACCGCCCGCGGGTTTTCGCGCTCGCGGATTCGGCACAGGATCAAGTACAGCAGGCAGCAGAGAATCCCGCCGACGAGGAAGAATGCCAGCGTCTGCGTTGACGCGCTGCGGCTCGCGAAGCTCTTACCGATCAACCCGGCCATTCGCTCCAGCAGTGCGGTGATCTCCGTCCGAAACAGGCGCGAGACACCGGTTGCGAGAAGCGCGGAGAGGATGAGCAGATCCCATTTCAGCGGCGCGGTTCGTTTTTGCTTTGTCGTTTGATTCATGAACCCTGCTTTCGTTTAAAAGCTTTTCAGCAGCTTGAGCTCCGGGATGACGCACGGAACGTAAACGCACATCGCGAGGATCATTCCCGCGATGGAGGCGATCAGCGCCCCGGCGGGGAGGAAGCGGATGACGGCGAAGCAGATGCCGCCCGCTAACAGCGCGCCCAACGCGGAGCGGAGGACGGTCCCCCATACATGAATCGGGGCGGGCGCGGTCTTGACTTTGCTGTGCGTCCGCGCGAGCAGGAGCAGCATCAGCACCGCCTGGGCGGTGAAGGCAATTGAGTCCGTCAGGCTGATGCCCGGCGCGTCAAGGCGTTTGTAGAGCAGCATTCCGCAGCCGATGTAAAGCATTACATTGAGGATCGTCCCCATCAGCGGGACGCGGGCCTCTTCCTGGGCGTAATAAGCGCGGTTGGCAATCTCCAACAGGCAGTGCCCGGCGAGCCCGACCAGGAATCCCCGCAGCGTCCACATCATCAGGTCCGTCTGCCCGGCGTCGAAGCCCAGCAGGGTTTGAATCAGCGGACCGAGGCCGACTGCCATGACAGCCGCGGAGCCGAAGGACAGCGCGAGGGCGATGCGGCAGGCGCTTTGAATGACGGCGCGGTAGCGTTCATAATCTTTGCGGGAGATATACAGCGAGAGGGACGGCAGAATCGCGGTCCCGATGGCGGTCCCGATCAATGTCTCCGGCAGCTGCTGAAACATGTATCCGTAGCTCAGCGCGGTGACGGAGCCTTCCGCCAGGCGGGAGGCGAAATTGTCGCGGATGATGAAAATCAGCTGCACGAAGAAGACGGAGATCACGCGCGGACCAAGAACGCGAAGCACACGGCGGACGTCGTCGTCCTTCGCGCGGATGATGGGATACCAGCGGAATTCGTAACGGATCAGCGCCGGCACCTGCACGAGCAAGTGCAGCACCGCGCCGAGAATGACGCCGTAGACCAGTCCGTAAATGCCCAAGCCCATGCAGGGCAGGGTGATCGGGCCGAAGCGGTACGGCTCGGTCGGCGCCATGATGAGCGCCCCGAAGATTTGTCCGAGGTTGTAGAAAATCGGCGCCAAGGCCGGCAGCAGGAAGTGACGGTTGGCCTGAAGCCCGCCCATGACCAGCCCGCTCAGCGAGAAGATCAGCGTCGCGATCAGGTTCAGGCGCATCAGCTCCACGACCAAAGCCTGCTGCTCCGCGGTGAAGCCCGGCGCGATGCCGATTTCCGACACGACGATGGGCTCCGCGAAAATCGCGATGATGACCGAGAGCGCGGCGGCGGTGATGAATGCCAGGTTCGCGATGGACGAGAAGAGCTTCCAGCCCGCTTTCCGGCCGCCGCGGTCAATGATGTCCGCCATTACGGGAATCAGCGCCATCGAGAGCGCTCCGCCGCTGATGAGCGTGAAGAGCATATCCGGCAGGTTATTGGCAATGTTGAAGACGTCCAGCTCTACCGAAAGCCCGAACTGCCGCGCGATGATGAGCTGCCGCAGAATGGC
Organism: Flexilinea sp.; assembly: GCA_963643375.1. Classification (GTDB taxonomy): domain Bacteria; phylum Chloroflexota; class Anaerolineae; order Anaerolineales; family Anaerolineaceae; genus Flexilinea. The sequence continues at coordinate 6,747 of CAVIKW010000081.1, forward strand.
AACGCATTTATCCACGCCGTAACAGACGAAGAGCAGGATTGAAGTTTTGGATAGATTCGATAATTTCATGATGCTTTACAGCCGTTCCGGGCGGGACGGTTCGGGGCGGATCTGGTTCATGTAGCGGCTGAGACGTTCGGAGTAATCGCGCTCCGGTTCGCTGTCCAGCAGACTGAATTGAATCTGAACCACCCGCGCGCCGTAAGGGATGACGACGTTGTGCTTGCCTTCGTTGCGAAGCTCGAGCGTGATCGTCCCCTCGAAGCCCGCGTCAATGACGCCCGCCATCATGTGGTTGATGAAGACGCGGCCGAGGCTGGACTTCGTATAGACCTGACCGCAGACATTCTTGGGCATCTTGAAATATTCCCGCGTGCAGCCGAGGAACAGGTCGCCCGGCGCCAGCAATACGCCCTCGTCGGGGTTGATCTCCTTCAGTTCCCAGAACTCCTCCGGGTCATAGGAACGCCCGAACACCAGCGGCAGCTGCGTCTCACGCGGCCATTGGATGAATTTCCCCAAGGTCAGGTCCAGCGTGTTCGGGTTGATCTGCCGCTCCACGGCCGATCGATCCGTTTCGGACTTGCCGAAGTCGATCATGCCCGCGTCAATCAATTCGGTAATGGATTTATCACAAAGTACGCCCATCATTTCCCCCACTCGTATTGGCCGCAGGGTTTGAATTCGTGGCAGACTTTCCCGCGGTAGATGCATTCGGGAACGCAGAACGACGCCGAGATCGGGTCGACTTCGCGGAGCTTATTCACGATCTCGACCATAATGGAACGCGTCATCGCGTCCGCTTTGTAGCAGAGGCGTTTGCGGCTCATCGCGACCAAGGCCTGGAAGTTCATGTCCATCACGTGAATGACCGGCGTGTCCTGGCGTTCCGCGCCGCGTTCCGGGTTCACGCGCTGGGAACGGACGTAGTGCTCCACCCCGAACTTATGGCGGACGAAATGCACGGAGCTGTAGCTGGGGATGTCCCGCATCACGATCGTGTACATCAACGTCCGCGCGGGGGAATGTTCCGACGCCAGCAGCTTCCTTTTCCATTCATCCGAAGGCATCGCGGCGGCGTCTTTCCCTTGCGTAATGCGCGCCAGGTAAAGGCAGCGCTTCCAGTCTTCATCGCTTGGGTAGCGGAGGATCTCAATTTCCATGAACGTATCCTTTCAGTCTTCCGCCACGCCGGCAAGGCCGATCTCGTCGGCAATCTCGCGCATGCCGAGGATCGTTTCATTGATCACGTCGTCCAGCGGCATGCCGAGGCGTTCGGCGCCTTTGGCGATGACTTCGCGGTCCACATTCGCGGCGAAGGCGGGGGACTTGAACTTCTTCTTGACGGATTTCAATTCGAGGTCCATGACGGATTTCGACGGCCGCATCAACGCGCAGGCGTAGATCAGGCCGGTGAGCTCGTCGATGGTGAAGAGCACTTTTTCCGCGGTCGTGACGGGCTCGACGTCCGAACACAGGCCGTATCCGTGGGACACGACGGCGTGAATGAATTCGTCATCGAAGCCTTCGGATTTCAGGATTTCGGGGGCTTTTTTGCAATGTTCTTCGGGGTAAAGCTCGAAGTCAATGTCGTGGAGCATACCGAGGATGCCCCATTCTTCTTCGTTTTCGTTATACAGGCGGGCGAAATGACGCATGACGCCTTCGACGGTGCGTACGTGCCGCTGCAGGTGTTCGGTTTTGACGTATTTGGTCAGGATGGTCCAAGCTTCATCGCGGGTAGGCAGATTGTTCATAGGTTGTTATTCCTCAGGTTTATGATGGGCGGTGAAATCCGCTGATGTTTATTGTAGCACGGAAATGATTCGCGGAGGAAAGATGTAGATGTCTAAACAAATATATGTATAGACAAATATCTCGCGACGCTCCGCGAAGGGGAGCGTGTCCGCAGGTCACCTCATCCACCGCGGAGCGGTCCCCCTTCCCCTCGAGGGGAAGGCTTAAGCGCGGTCGAAAGTGGGTGCGAATTGCAATGTCGGGCGCGTTTTTATAAAGAGACCAGAGACCAGAGACCAGAGACCAGATAACATAATTGGAGCATGATTTCCACAATCCGGCAGGCGAAGCGTTGCCGCGCGCCCGACATTGCAATTCCCGCTCCCTTTAAGCCGCGTTAAGGCCTTCCCCTATGAGGGGAAGGGGGACCGCTTGCGGTGGATGAGGTCAAGGCTGCGTCAGCAGCCGCCCCT
>CAVIKW010000082.1:0-8828 GCA_963643375.1 Flexilinea sp.
ATACAGAACATCCATCCTAATATCCTTGACATAATAAAATAAAAGTTCTAAAATAATGACTATGTGACTTGATCGAACACCGCATCCCTACTTTCAAGAATGGAGACCCGCCGCATGACTAACATAATTTACGCTGTCGATGAAGAAACATTCGTCCACAAATACTCCCCGAAGCCCCCGGAAGAGATCCGCCGGGAGGTCGAAACCGGCGCATTGGAGCTGCCGGTGCCGATTCATTCGCCGCGCTGCGTGCAGCTCCGGAACTACATCCTCATCGCCGAACGCGAAACCCCGCCGATGGTGTCCCAGACCCAGATGCACGTCCTCGAACTGCTCTCCCTCGGCGCCAGCCTGAAGGAGATCGGCGCCGCCCTTTCCCTTTCCTTCAGCGGCGTACGCTATCACGTCGAGACGCTGAAGGAGAAATTCAACGTCACCACCCGGGAGGAGCTCATCCGCGTCTACTGTACGCTCTACCGCTGAAAACGGAGGACGGTATCCTTGCAATTTCCGTGCCAACAAAAAGCTTCCGTTTTGTCAAGGGCAAAATTGTTACATGTTTTTATGTTTACGGAATTGTGGATAGTTTGTATTTGTCGGAGAATTTTCTCAAATTTTAAGATAAGGGTTTGGACAACCGGGTGGAGTGGATTTAATGACGACCTCTTTTCCATGAAAAAAAGGACGCCGTTAATTATACGCACAGACGTTTGTTCTGAAATCCATGGGGTTGAATGAAACCGAATTTTAAGATTTCAATTCTTAAATGTTTGGAGAATTTTAAGAAAAACTGCCTGAGCGGAGGGAGGTTTTTGGTCCGCTTTTTCTATGCTAAAATAATTTCACCGCGATGGGGATGACCGAACCACGGTCACCGATGGACCATCGACCCGGTACCCGGATCAGACACAATCCAAATTGACACCAGGCCGCCGAAAGGCTCGGCGGTTCTGTGGATAATTGTCTGTCCGCCTCGGAAATCAACAAAGAAGAAGACAGAGACAATGGTCAACAACGCACAAACCACAGCCGCAGAGAATCCCGGTATGCCCGACGCCGCCGCGCAGAACGCGTGGAAGGCCGCTTTGGGCCAGATGAAGGGAAGCATGGATCGGCAGACGTTCAGCACCCTGCTGGGCAATGCCGAGCTTCTCTCCCGGGAGGACGGTGTTTTCACCGTCGGCATGCAGAACGGGTTCACCCGCGGCTGGGCGGAGCAGCGCCTGAGCGCCGCCTTGGAGAAGGTCCTCAGCGGATTTTATGACGAGCCGCAGAAGGTCTGCTTCGTTGTGCGGGACGCGTACGACAACGCGGAGAAATCCGACGCCGCCCCGGCCGCGGAATCCGTCCGCCGGGAAGCGCCGGCCGCGTCCGTCCGCGTCCGTCCGGCGGGGAGCATCCTCTCCCGCTTCACGTTTGACAACTTCGTCGTCTCGAATAACAACAACCTCGCCAGCGCGGCCGCGAAGGCCGTTGCCGAACATCCCGGCACCGCGTACAATCCGCTCTTCATCTACGGCGGCGTCGGCATGGGCAAGACGCATCTGCTCCACGCCATCGGCAACCGCCTGCAGGATTCGGATTATAACGTCGTCTACGCCTCCTCGGAGGAGTTCACCAGCGACTTCATCCGCTCCATTCAGAACCGCGACGACGAGACCTTCCGCGCGAAGTACCGCAGCGCCGACGTCCTCCTCATCGACGATATCCAGTTCATCATCGGCAAGGAATCCACGCAGGAGGCGTTCTTCCATACCTTCAACAAGCTGTATGAGATGAATAAGCAGATCGTCATCACCTCCGACCGCGCGCCGAAGGCCATGGCGACGTTGGACGAACGCATGCGCTCCCGTTTCGAATGGGGGCTCACCGTTGACATTCAGCCCGCCGATCTCGAGACCCGCATCGCCATCCTCTCCGCCAAAGCCCAGCAGGCCGGCAAGAAGATTGCCCCCGAAGTCATTGAACAGATCGCCCGCCAAGTGACCTCCAACGTCCGCGAACTCGAAGGCGCGTTGAACCGTGTCCTCGCCGTATCCGAGCTCTGCGGCCAGGTCCCGAACCGCGAGCTCGTCCGCACATCCCTGGCGGATATGGCCTCCCCGAAGAGCGCGCAGGTCACCGCCGACTCCGTTATCGAATCCGTCTCCGGCGTCTTCGGCGTCCCGGTTGATAAGATCATGAGCCGCGACCGCACGAAGGACGTCGCCCTCTCCCGCCAGGTGATCATGTACCTGATGCGCGAAGAAGGCAAAGCCTCCCTCCCCCAGATCGGCGCCGCCATGGGCGGCCGCGATCACACGACCGTGATCCACGCCTGCGAGAAAGTCGCGTCCCTGATGCAATCCGATCCGCAGTTCCGTTCGCGGGTGTATAAGGCGAAGGAAATGATCAGTCAATAGTGATTAGTCAATAGTCAATAGCGGCGCCCGGTAGTTGAGGCAAGTCTTCAATTACCGGGCGCTTTTTTTGACGCTCCGCGAAGGGGAGCGGGTCTGCGGATCACCTCATCTCCCGCGGAGCGGGTCCTCCTTCCCCTCAAGGGGAAGGACAATAGCGCGATCTAAATTAAGGCGAGACTTTCCCTGTCGGGCAGCGCGGCAACGTTTCGCTCGCCGGAATCTGAACACCCGATCCCTTTCGCGGAGCGGCCTAAGGCCTTCCCCTCGTAGGGGAAGGGGGACCGCGTTAGCGGTGGATGAGGTCTGCGATAGCCACGGGCGCCCGACACTCGCAGTCAAGCCCCACTTTCCGCGTGTATTGTCCTTCCCCTCGAGGGGAAGGGGGGGCCGCTCCGCGGGGGATGAGGTGACCTGCGGACCCGCTCCCTTTCGCGGAGCGTCATTAAATTCGAAGAGTGCAGTGTGGGTACCACGCTGCACTCTTTCAATAACTCCTCACTCCTAACTCCTCACTCCTCACTGTCTTCAATCTTCTTCTTCAACTTCTCCGCCTCATTCACCACCTTCACCTCATGAACAATGTACGAGGTGAAGATTTGGGCTTCGAGGTCTTCTACAACAAAGGAGATGAGATCGGCGCAGCGGAGGTTGTGCTTGGGGGTGCCGTCGGGGTTTTTCTCCATCCGCAGCGTATTCAGGTCGCGGCAGATGATGGACCCGTGGACGGCGCGGAATTCGTCGGCAACGGAGCGGAGGTGTTCGTAGAGCTCCGTTTTGGCGAGGCCCGGTTTCGGCGAATCGAATCCGTAGAGGAGGCCGATGACGATGAACGCGCCGGTCAGGGCGCCGCAGACTTCGTGCATGCCGGCCATCCCGCCGCCGAATCCGCTCGCCAGCATCAGCAGCTGTTTGCGCGGAAGCGGGAGGAGATCCTCGAACGCCAGCACCGTGCTCTGCGAACAGTTGTACCCTTCTTTGAAAAATTGTCTTGCCTTTTCCGACCGTGACAGTTCCATAAGTTGCTGCTCCTTGTGGAATAAGTTTGATTAATCATAACACTTTTTTAGAAATTTTGGGAAAGGCTGCTTACAACTTCATAAAAACGCGCAAAACGTGTAATATAAACACGAAATACACCGATAGCCCGAATAATAATCGAATATAATACGAAATATCTTTGAAATTAAGAGGTGCGTGTATGGCATCATTGCTGTTGGTCGTGATTTATCTCGCCTTTATCGGGCTCGGGCTGCCGGATTCCCTGCCGGGATCGGCCTGGCCGACGATGTATCCGCAGCTCGACCCTGATGTCCCCGCTCTCCGGTCTCCGGTCTCTTCACTCCACTCTTCACTCTTCACACTCCACTCTTATTAAACCGTCGAGGACGTTCGTTTCCGAACGCCCTCATGACAATGGTTAGGTTTCGTCCTTGGAGAGAGAACGAATGAAACATAGGTTATCCCGCGCGTGATTTAGGAGAGAGAGAGACCGCGCGGCTATGTTTTTTACAATTTCAGGACGCGTTTCGAGAGGTGAAGACCGTTCGCGTAATCGTAGAGGTCCTCGACCGTTCCGTTGAACGCGTTCATATCCAAACCCTTGGACTGCACGCCGAAGGCGTAGCCGTCGCCGGTGGATTTATACTGCCAGAACCGCCACTGCGGCCAATCGCCGATCTTCGGGAAGTGCGAATTCACGTTGTACCAGGCGATCCACAGGTCCAGCGAACCGATGAGGTCGGTCAGCGGGGTGAGGCGGCTGATGCCGGCAAGGTTGGTGTAGACCATGGGCAGGACGCCGAGGTTCTTGCGGATGCGGTCCGAGAACTGGTGGACGATGGTCTGGCATTCGCTGACGGACGGATAATCCGGGTAGTCGCCGACGCCGGGGGACTCGAAGTCCAGGGCGGGGAGCAGTTCGCCGGGATCATTCGCGAGAACGTTCGAGAAGAACTCCGCCTGTTCCTTCGGGGATTTCGACCCCGAGCGCATGTCGTAGAAATGATAGGCGCCGCGCAGCAGGCCGGCCTCTTTGGCGGCGGCCCAGTTCGTGCGGAAGGTGTCGTCTTCCCATTGGTTCTGGCTGGCTTTGCAGTACACGAAGGCCGCGCCGGCATTCTTCATTTTGGTGAAGTCCGGGCTCCCCTGCCAATGACTGATGTCAACTCCCAACGCGCGCAGTCTGCTCATTTTCTTTTCCAACCTTTTCTGTTTTCTATACTTGCAAATTCCGTGCCAAAAATGGCAGTTTCCAAATCAATTCCGCGAATCCGATCAGAACCGATTCGGGATCAGGCGGGATTTCTGCAGCGCGTAGACCACGACCGGGATCAGCACGATGTGCAGGATGAGGCCGGGGACCATATTCGCGAAGTAGGACGCGAACCACATGCCGAAGGCGTAGCTGCCTTTCATGAAGATCAGGGCGCGGGCCAGACCGGCGATAATACGGCCGGCAAGCATGGCGCCGATCAGGGAAAGCATGAGGTCGGCGAAGCCGTTCCCGAGGCGGATGATGTTCGCGAACAAGCCGGAGAAGAAGCCGTAGGCGGCGAGCTCAATCATCATCTGCGGCAGGTATCCCGCGCCGGGCATGCCGGTCAGCAGGGAGGAGAGGAGCGGTCCGAAGATGCCGCAGAGGAGTCCGTACTTAGCGCCGCAGATCAATCCGCAGAGGAGGACGGGGATGTGCATGGGGGAGAAGAGGGTGCCGCCGTTCGGAATGGCGTGGAAAGCCATCGGGAGGACGACGCACAGCGCGATACACACCGCGCAGAACACGATCCGCTTGCTTGTCTTCATGGATTTCGTGGATTTATCTTGTTTACTCATTACAAAAAACTACCTTCTTTCTATGTTGATGAAATGGAATATTGCAACTTCCGTTCCAATTGTAAAAAAGAGACCAGAGACCGGAGACCGGATAACGTAGTTGGAGCGAGACTGCGAATGTCGGGCGTTCTTTTCTTCCTGCCGATTAATTAAAGCTTTCCCCACGGCAGCACCTGCCGAATAATGTTATCCGGTCTCTGGTCTCTGGTCTCTCTTATTCAAAGCGCTCGATAATCGAAGGCGCGCTCCAACTATGTTATCCGGTCTCCGGTCTCTGGTCTCTTTTACCCGATCGCTCTTTACTTCCCACTCTTCTTAAAATATCCCCTACTCTCCATCGCCTGGGCAAGTTCGTCGCCGCGGCGGAAGGCGCTGAGGAAAATCGGGATCACCATCGGGACGACGGCACGGGCGCGGTCGGTGAGGCGGCCTTTGGTGACTTTGGCGCCGCGGGCCTGTTGGGCGCGGAGGATGACGCGGCTCTCTTCCTGCAGCACCGGAATGAATTGAATCGCGAGCGAGAGCAGCAGGCCGATCTCATTGACGTCCACGCCGAGGTATCTCAGCGGCGACAGCAGCTTGACCACCGCGTCCGTCAATTCCAACGGCGTCGTGGTCCGGCGCAGGATGGCGCTCAGCATGACCAGCTCGGCCATCACAACGAGAATCGAAATCCCCTGCCGCAGTCCCTCTTCGGAAACGCAGAAAATCCACCGCTTCCATAAAACGTGTTCACCGGGGAAGAAGAGGCCGTTCATGAGCAGGATGGTCAGCAGGAACGGCAGAATGTCTTTCAGGGTCCCGCCGAGCTCCTTCGCGGACATCTTCGCTAAGTACGCGAAGACGAACACCGCGGCGAGGACAATGCCCTGCCCGATCGGGCCGCCGAGCGCGGCAAGCAATACCAGGCCGAGGAAGACGATGAGCTTCAAAAACGGATCGGCGCGGTGGAGCGGGGTGTCAAGCGGGACGTAACTCCCGCCGAAGGGGTCATTCATGGGACGCGCTCCTTTCCGCCAATGCCGAACGCAGGGCCGCGGTCAGCTCCGCGAAGGTCGCGATGTCCTCCGAAAGGGAGAAGCCCGCCGCGTTCAGGCGGACGACGCATTCGCGGACGTGGCCGAGCTCCGGCAGCGCCGTCCCCGGGTTGTTCTTGACGGAGAAAGCTTCCCGCACCGGGCAGTCGAGGACGATCCGCCCCTCCTCCACACGGATGACGCGGTCGGCGTATTCGCAGATAATGTCGGGATCGTGGGCCGCCATCAGAATCGCGCAGCCCTTCCGCCGGCGTTCATCCAGGCAGCGGAGAAGGATCTCCGTGCTGTCGGCATCCAGCCCCGCCAGCGGTTCATCCAGAAGCAGGTACTTCGGCTCCATGGCCAGCACCCCCGCCAGGACCGCGCGGCGTTTCTCTCCGCCGGAAAGGGTGAAGGGCGAGCGTTCGCGAAGGGCGGGGTCGTCCAATCCCACCGCGGAAAGCGCCTCCGTCACCCGGCGGGCGGTCTCCTCCGCGGAGCATTTTTGACATTTCGGGGCGAAGGCGATCTCCCGCTCCAATGTGGTTTCGAACAGCTGGTGGTCGGGGTTCTGGAACACCATCCCCGTCACCCCGTCGGCGTGAACCGTGCCTTCGGCCGGGGTGAGGATCCCGGCGGCGATCTGCAGCAGGGTAGACTTGCCGCAGCCGGTGGGACCCATCAGGCCGACGAATTCGCCCGGTTCGACGGAAAAGGAAAGATCGCGGAGCGCCTTCGTCCCCGCGGGATAGGTGTAAGTCACATGTTCAAGCGTCAGCGGCATAAGCGCTCCGTAAGTTGGCGGATGTCCAGCGGGCAGTCCGTGCCGGGATCGGGGACGAGGTCGCGGATCTCGTTCCAGAGCTTCGCGGTGAACGGCGGGCGCAGTCCGGCATCGCGGATGAGCTCCGTGTCGGAGAAGAGCTCCGCCGGGGATTCATCGGCGATGATCTTCCCTCCGTCCATCAGCAGGACGCGGTCAACGGCGGCCGCCTCCTCGGGGCGCTGCGTGATCATGATGACCGTCCGCCCTTCCTCACGGCAGAGCTTCGTCATCAATCGCAGCACCGTCCGCCTTCCGCCGGGATCCAGCATGGCGGTGGCCTCATCAAAAACGAGGATCGCGGGCTCCACCGCGAGCACCCCCGCGAGGGCAATGCGCGCCTTCTGTCCGCCGGAAAGCAGCTGCGGGTTGCGGCGTTCGAATCCGCTCATCCCGACCATGGCAAGGGCGGACGCGGTCCGCGCGGCCCATTCCGATTCAGGGAAGCCGAAGTTGCGCAGTCCGAAGCGGATGTCCTCCTCCACGATGGGCGAGACGAATTGATTTTCCGGGTTCTGGAACACCATCCCGCAGCGGCGCCGAATTTCGGGGAGGGCGTCCTCGTCCGCGGTGTCCATTCCGCAGACGAGCATCGTCCCCTCATCCGGCTGCAGCAGTCCGTTGAAGTGCCGCGCCAGCGTGGACTTCCCGCAGCCGTTCCGTCCCAAGAGCGCGGTGAACGAGCCCTCGGCGATATTGAGCGAAGGGATATCAAGCCCGGCTTCGGCGCCGGTGTAAGAGAAGCGGAGGTTTTCCGCGGTAATGCATTCCATAAAAGGTTAAATGTTTCAAATTTCGTGCCAACAGACAAGCGTATAATAACATTATCTTTCGAAAATGGGGATAAGGAGGCGGAAAATGGACGCGAAGGAAAAGGCGGGGATCGTTTACGAGCGCTTGATGGCGGAATGGGGGATGCCGGATTGGAATACGCTGCCCCCGATCGACGAACTGGTCAACACGATTCTCTCGCAGAACACGAATGACCGCAACCGCGACATTGCCTTCGCGAACCTCAAACGCGCCTACCCGGATTGGGACGCCGTCCGCGACGCGCCGACGGGGGAATTGATTGAATGTGTCCGCTGTGCCGGCCTCGCGAATCAGAAGGCGCCGCGAATTCAGAACGTCCTCCGCGGGATCTCCGCCGAGCATCCCGACTACGATCTGCGCTTCCTTAAAGAAATGTCCCCGGATGACGCGAAAGCTTGGCTGACGAAATTCCCGGGCGTGGGGTTGAAGACCGCCTCCATCGTGATGGTCTTCTCCCTCGGGATGCCCGCCTTCCCGGTGGACACGCACATCTACCGCGTCACCGGCCGCCTCGGCCTCCGTCCGCCGGAGATGGACGTGACGGATACGCATGCGTTGATGCTGGACCTCTTCGACCCCGCGGTCTACGGCCCCGCTCACGTCAATCTGATTCTCCTCGGCCGCCGGATCTGTTCGGCAAGGAAGCCGAGGTGTGGGGAATGCTTCCTCCGCGACGTGTGCGATTTTGAGCCGGGTTGTAACCAGAGACCGGCAGCAAGAGACCAGAGACCGGAGACCAGATAACATAATTGGAGCGGGTCTTCGATAAATGAAGTCACGCCTTAATTTAGACCGCGCTTAAGCCTTCCCCTATGAGGGGAAGGGGGACCGCTCCGCGGTGGATGAGGTGACCTGCACACCCGCTCCCTTTCGCGAAGCGTTCCACCGCCGTATCGCGGCAAACAAAAAACCACTCGTTACCGAGTGGTCATTTTTGTGCCC
>CAVIKW010000083.1:0-8769 GCA_963643375.1 Flexilinea sp.
TGACTATTGACTCACTTAATACTTCGGATACGGCGTCGGGACGTTCACGCCGAGTTTCGGGTCCGGGTACTGCGTCACGTTCTTGAATTGGAACGAATCCGCCAAGGCCGTCTCGCCGATGGCGCGGATGGCGAAGGTGTAGGTGCCGGCTTTTTTCGGGGCGCAGAGGGAGGTGAAGCCGCTCAGGTTCGTTGTGGTCGAAACCAGCTTGTTGTCCACGTAAAACTCCACTGTGTGGGCGTTCTCGACTTCGTAATAGACCTTCGGGCAGGTCTTGTCTCTGTCGGTGAAATAGTAATCCGGGTACCACTTCGTGATGCGCGGCGTGCCGGTGCCGGTCTTCTGGTTGTCGGTGCCGGTGGAGGCGTTGACGCGGAAGTCATACCAAACGGTCTGGCCGAAGTTGTTCCCTTCCGGGGAGCGCATCTGCCAATAGCCGACGTACTCGCCGTTCTGAGCGGGAGTGGTGAAGTTCACGCTGATCTCAACGGTATCGCCCGGGGCGACGTTCTTCGGGATGGAGACGGAATCGAATGTGCTGTAGATATCGCCCTTGACGTAGGTGAATTTGTAATCCGTGCTCCAGGTGCAGGTGCCGGTGTTCAGGATGTTCCAGGTCTTCGTGGCGGCCATGTTCGGGAGCAGCGTCGTGCGGTCCGGGATGGAGACGTCGTTGACGAACTGCATACCGTTGCGGCAGCCGGCGGGGTTCGTGTAGGAAGGCGTCGGCTCGGGCGTGACTTCACGGGAGAGCACGAGGTCGGTGTCAACCACGGCGGTCGGGGCAACAGCCTGCGACGGGCGGGTGATGGAGACTTCGATGCTGTCGGAGAAGTCCATGGCGAAATATTTGTCCGCGATCTGCTGGGCGGTGCCGTCCTTGACCATCTCACGGAAGACGCGGTTGATCTCCGGAACAAGGGTGGAGCCCTTCACCGCGGCGTAGGCGTATTTCTCGTTGACGATTTTATCCTCAACGATGACGAGGCCGGCGTTGTTGCGGTATTTCGAACGGAAGACGTCTTCGTCGACGAGGATGAGGTTGACTTCGCCGTTCTGCAGGGCGTTGACGAGGTCCTCAATCTTCGCGAAGGTGTAGACATTCTCCGGGGAGATGACGCCGCCCATCAGGAGGTTGGAGGCGACCCATTGCTCGAAGTGCGTGCCCTTCTGAACGCCGACTTTGGCGGAGCCGATGGTGGCCTGGGTGACGGGAGAACCGCTGAGGCAGACAACGACGCCGCCGGCCTGGTAGTAAGCCATGGTGAAGTCCACCTGTTCACGGCGCTCATCCGTAATGGCAAGGCCGCCGCCGATCAGGTCAACTTGGCCGATGTTCACGGCGTCAATGAGGCCGTCGAAGGCCATATCGACCGCCTGAACTTCCACGCCGAGGCGGCTGCCGATCTCTTTGACGAGGGCAATGTCAAGGCCGTCGAGGGTGGTGCCGTCCATGTAAACGAACGGATAATAATCGGAGGCGGTACCGAACACGAGCACGCCGGACGACTTGACTTCGGACAGGTCATCCACAGCGCCGCAGACGGAAGCCGTCAGACAGACGATGATCATTACAAGGGCAAGAATAAATTTACGGGACATAGTCATTCCTCCGTGATAATTTCAACTTCATTTTAATTATACGTAAAAAGTGGGGAAAAAACCCGCCGATTCCGGATATTATCATTTAAGAACAGTACATTATAATTAAGGCACAAGTTAACTGGAGCAGTACCATGGACATCAAAGAAGCAAGAAAAGTCGTTTGGGATTACGAGAATATCCAAAAGCCGAACGAGACGGATGACTTTCTCTACACCGAGGCAATGGAATACCTGATCGAGGAGAAGCACGACCCGGAAGATATGCTGCGGCTCGGCGGCTGGTATTACGGGAAGAAGATCTTCGGCCCGGCGCTGCGCTGGTATGAGATGGCCGCGGACCTCGGCTCCATCCCCGCGTGTGAAGGGCTCGGCTACATCTGGTATTACGGCCGCACCGGGAAGAAGGACTACGAGAAGGCATTCAAATACTATTCCAAGGCCAAGGAGGCGGGAATCCTTGAAGCCGCGGTCAAGATCGCGGATATGTACAAGAACGGCTACTACGTCGAGAAAGATTACGACAAGTATTGCGAGACGATCGAGGAGCTCTATCCGAAGGTGAAGAACGCCCGCACCCTCGGCGAACCGCTGCCGGAGGTCTTCACCCGCCTCGCGCACATCCGCGCCAAGCAGGGACGGACCGGCGAGGCGGTGGAGCTTTACCTCAAGGCGAAGGACTTCCAATGGCAGCGCCTGAAGTACAACAATTGGTTCGGCGATATGAACATCATGCTGTGGCTCATCGACGATCTGTATTCGCTGATGCCGTTCGATGAGAATGACTTCGACCTCTACGACATGAGTTGGCTGCTGAAAGAACCGCCGGCGAAGGTCCGCTTCGCTTACCGCGGACGGCGTTACGCCGTTGAGGCCGTGAATGACGACGGCGTTTACGCCATCCGCTTCAACGGCAGGTCCTATCCCGACCGGAACGCGTTCTACGCCAACGCCGGGCTCCACGGAAAGCTGCTCACGACCCTTTATGAAGACCTTTACGGCTTCGAAATCATCAAGGAGGACGCCGAATGACCGACGAAGCAAGAGACACCTATGTACAGCTGATCCTGACCCGCGAACGCGTTGAGAAAGAAGCGCTGCAGGCGGAGCTGGACTTCACCCGCGAGTTCGGCGAACTCATCCGCGACGTGTTTCAGATGAAAATTGACTGCGTCGCGCTGAAGAAGTCCATCACCTACTGCCAGACCGCTGCCAACCGCGGCGAGGAGATTGACCCGCTCTCCATGCAGGAATACATCGACAGCCACATGGCCGCGTATTACGTGCAGCTGAAGGACCTGCTGAAACGCGTGGACGCCGCCAAGACCGCGGAGATGATCTCCATTACGGACGTGAACGAGATCAAGAAGATTTACCGCCGGGTCGCGAAGAAGCTTCACCCGGACGTCAGTCCCCTGTGTACGGAGCACCCCGAGCTGATGGAGCAGTTCCAAAAAGTCCTGCTGGCGTACAAGTGCAACGACCTGAAGACCATCCGCGAGGCGGAGACGGTCATCAACAGCATCCTGGATGAGCTCGGCGAGGAGGCATTCGAGACGCCGATTGAGGATATCGAGGCGAAGATCACCGCGGTCGAGGAGGAGATTTCGCGAATCATGTCGACGGAGCCTTACACCTTCCGCAAGCTGCTGGACGATCCCGAGGCGGTTGAGAAGAAACGGAATGAACTTGAAGAGGAGCTCGCGAGCTACACAAAGTACCGCGATGAGCTCCAAGAGACCCTGAACACGATGCTCGCGGGGCAGATCGGAGGAAATGAATGAGCGGCAGTGAGATTATTTCGGTATCAAGCGGACTGGCAGCCAAAGCCGGCGGGTCCGGGAACGGGCTCGGCGAGCTGATCCAACCCCTGACGAGGGAGATTTACCTCTTCGACTCGTTCATCGCGGGGACGACCCACCTGAAGGATCAATCCGTGCTGGAGTCGATCGCGGTGGGGGATACGCTGACGCTGCAGCGGGAGACGGACAACAAGTTCGACAGCCGCGCGGTGCTGATTCTGAACGCGGATAAGAAGAAGCTCGGCTACATCCCGGAGAAGGACAACATCATTTTCTCCCGCCTGATGGACGCGGGGAAGCTTCTCGTGGGGAAGATCAAGAACATCGAGAAACGCGGTTCCTTCAACCTGATCTCCATCGGCATCTACCTGGTGGATTTTTAGGCATCGAATATAATTGACACCCCGAACACCCGCCGGGAGGCGGGTGTCCCGTTTAATTGTACAGTGCGTTTTTGAATAAAACTGTCTTATAAAATTCTAATAATTGCCTTGACACGGATTTTCTTTATGTTATAATCGGTCTAATAATTCATCATGTTAGAGTTAGTAAGTGAATTACCAAACAGCTGAATAACAGCAGTCCCCCGACGGGGACATCGAATCCGTGTTCACCGGCTCTGCCGTTGAGAAAATTATTTTATCTTATTGGAGGATGAAATGAAGAAATTTTTAGCACTGCTTCTTGTGGTTTGCGCTCTGTGCGCCACCTGCTTGAGCGCGTTCGCTGATGATACCCCGCATATCGGTATCGTCACCGGTTCCGTTTCCCAGTCTGAGGACGACCGCCGCGGCGCTGAAGCTTTCCAGGCGAAATACGGCGAAGAAAATGTTACCCTCGCCATTTACCCTGACAACTTCACCGAAGAGCTCGAGACCACCATTCAGACCATCGTTAACCTCTCCGATGACCCGCAGATGAAGGCCATCATCGTTAACCAGGCTGTTCCGGGCACTACCGAAGCTTTCCGCCAGATCAAAGAACGCCGTCCCGACATCATTTTGATCGCCGGTGAATCCCACGAAGACCTTCCGGAAATCGGCTCCGCTGCCGACCTCGTGGCGAACAACGACTTCGTTGCCCGCGGCTACCTCATGATCAAGACCGCTCATGACCTCGGCTGCGATACCTTCGTCCACATTTCCTTCCCGCGCCACATGTCCTATGAGACCATGTCCCGCCGTGTTGCCATTATGCAGGCTGCCTGCGAAGAATTCGGCATGACCTTCGTCCTCGAAACCGCTCCGGATCCGACCTCCGATGTCGGTGTTGCCGGCGCTCAGGCCTACATCCTGGAAAAGGCTCCCGAATGGATCGAAAAGTACGGCAAGAACTCCGCGTTCTTCTGCACCAACGATGCCCACACCGAACCGCTGCTGAAGCAGCTGCTCGAGTACGGCGGCTACTTCATCGAAGCTGACCTTCCGTCCCCGCTCATGGGTTATCCCGGCGCTCTCGGCCTCGACCTCACCGAGGAAGCCGGCGATTTCGCCAAGATCCTTGCTAAGGTTGAAGACGCTATCTGCGAAAAGGGCGGTGCCGGCCGCTTCGGTACCTGGGCTGTCTCCTACGGCTATGTCCAGTCTGCCGGTCTTGCTCAGCATGCTCTGAACGTCATCAACGGCGAATCCGAACTGGATGACATCGACGATCTGGCGAAGGCCTATGTCGAATTCAGCGGCGAAGCTACTTGGAACGGTTCCAACTACGTCAACGCCGACACCGGTGTGAAGCTCGACAATGTCTTCCTTGTCTATCAGGACACCTATGTCATGGGCGACCCGGGCAAGTTCATGGGCAACACCTCCGTCGAAGTTCCGGAAAAGTACTTCACCATCAAATAATTGAACTTTGAAAAAAGGGGGGGAGGTTTTCCTCTCCCCCATGTTTTTTATCATGCTGCCGATCATGGATGATCTTTTGAATACATGCCGCAGGGCAGGGGTTTTCTCCCGCCGATCAGTCCAAAGCGTCGGGAACAAACCTCTGCACTGCGGGAAGCTGTTTTCTGCTTTCGCAGAACGATCGGACAAGTAAGAAGAATACAGGGAATGTATTATGGGTAAAAGCGACGCTCCGCTATTGGAGATGAAAAACATAAAGAAGGACTTCTTCGGAACACAGGTCCTTTCTGACATTAATATTACGCTCGGCGAGGGCGAAGTTCTCGGCCTTTGCGGCGAGAACGGTGCCGGCAAGAGCACCCTCATGAAAATTCTCTTCGGTATGGATGTCATCAGAGACACCGGCGGTTACGGCGGCGACATCCTTCTTAACGGAGAGAAAGTAACGTTTAACACGCCTTTTGACGCGCTCGCGGCCGGTATCGGTATGGTCCACCAGGAATTCTCTTTGATTCCGGGCTTCACCGCCGCCGAGAACATCGTGCTGAACAGAGAGCCGACAAAGCATAACGTTATTTCCGAGATTTTCGGGAAGCGCCTCAACACGCTTAATTACAATGAAATCACCGGCCGCGCCGAGAACGCGATTGAGAAAATGGGCTTCTCCATTGACCCGCATATGACGATCAGCGAAATGCCGGTCGGCCATAAGCAGTTCACCGAAATCGCGAGAGAGCTGAGCAAAGATCAGCTCAAGCTCCTCATCCTGGATGAGCCGACCGCCGTTCTGACCGAGAAAGAAGCGGAAGCGCTGCTCGACTCCATCAGAAGCATGTCCGAGAAGGGCATCGCGGTGATCTTCATCACCCACAGACTGCATGAAATCCTTTCCGTCTGCAACCGCGTCGTCGTCATGCGTGACGGCAACGTCGTTCAGGACGTTCCCGCGAAAGACACCAACGTTAACGACATCACGAAGTGGATGGTCGGCCGTAATGTTGACAGCAGCGCCGCCCACGAAGTTCGTGACTTCAGCGATGCCAAGGTCGCGATGTCCATCAAGAATCTCTGGGTCGATATGCCCGGCGAAACCGTCCGCAACGTGAACCTTGACGTCAAGGAAGGCGAGATCCTCGGCATCGGCGGTCTTGCCGGCCAGGGCAAGCTCGGTATTCCGAACGGCATCACCGGCCTCTATGAAGCGGGCGGCAAGGTCGTTTTCGAAGGGAAAGAGATTCCGCTCAACAGCCCGAGAAAATGCCTCGACTCCGACATTGCTTTCGTCTCCGAAGACCGCCGCGGCGTCGGCCTGCTGCTCGACGAGACGCTTGAATGGAACATCGCCTTCCCCGCGATGCAGGTTCAGAACAAGTTCGTCAAGAAATACTTGGGCGGCCTCATCAACTGGAGAGACGAAAAGGCGATCGGCGCGGTGACCGATAAATACATCGACGAGCTCGCGATCAAATGCACCGGCTCCAAGCAGAAGGCGAGAGAGCTCTCCGGCGGCAACCAGCAGAAAGTCTGCCTTGCCAAGGCGTTCGCCCTCGAACCGAAGTTCCTGTTTGTTTCCGAGCCGACACGCGGTATTGACGTCGGCGCGAAGGCACTGGTTCTCGACGCGCTCAAGAAGTTCAACCGCGAAAGCGGCGTCACGGTCGTCATGATTTCCTCCGAGCTGGAGGAGCTCCGCCAGATCTGCGACGAAATCGCGATCATTTCCGGCGGTAAGGTTTCCGGTATCCTTCCGGCTGACAGTCCGTCCGAGGAATTCGGCCTTCTGATGGTCAGCCAGGTAAAGTGAGGTGGGCAGAATGAATAAAGAATTGGATAAGAAAAGCACCTTCGGCGCGAAAATGAAATCCCTTGTCGATTCCTTCGGTCTGCCGAGACTCATTATCGCGGCGTTCCTGCTGCTGCTTTTTATCGCCGCTCCGATTGTCGGCGTTGACTTTTTCACGCAGATTACGAACACCATCAACCGTTTCAGCTGGAACGCTGTCATGGTTCTGGCGATGGTTCCGATGATCCACTCCGGCTGCGGTCTGAACTTCGGTCTGCCGCTCGGCATCATCTCCGGCCTGCTCGGCGCGACGCTTTCCATGGAGTTCGGCTTCACCGGCCCGATGAGCTTCGTCATGGCAATCGTGATCGCGACCCCGTTCGCGCTGGTTCTCGGCGCGGGCTACGGCTGGCTGCTCAACAAGATCAAGGGCGGCGAAATGATGATTGCCACCTACGTCGGCTTCTCCTCCGTCTCCTTCATGTGCATGATGTGGCTGCTCCTGCCGTATAAGAACCCGACCATGGTTTGGGGTCTTTCCGGCAAGGGTCTCCGTACCACGATCTCCCTCGAAGGCTATTTTGACAAGGTCCTCGCGAACATCCTCCCGATCAACATCGGCAACCTGTCCATTCCGACCGGTACGCTTCTGTTCTTCGCGATTCTCGCGTTCGCGATGTGGGCTTTCCTCCACACCAAGACCGGTACCGCGATGACCGCTGTCGGCTCCAACCCGACCTTCGCCCGCGCTGCCGGCGTCAACGTTGATAAAATCAGACTGCTCTCCGTTGTGATGTCCACTTGGCTCGCCGCGGTCGGTATTTTGATCTATGAACAGGGCTTCGGCTTTGTCCAGCTTTACATGGCGCCGTTCTACATGGCGCTGCCTGCCGTGTCCGCGATCCTTATCGGCGGCGCGTCCGTCAACAAAGCATCCATCGCGAACGTCATTATCGGTACGTTCCTCTACCAGGGCATCGTCACCATGACGCCTACCATCATGAATAACGCGATCCACATGGATATGAGTGAGGTTATCCGTATTATCGTATCGAACGGTATGATCCTTTACGCTCTGACCAGAAAGACGGAGGGCACGAAATGAAAAAAGAAAATAAATTCCTGACATTCTTGGGAAACAACTCCGTTCCCCTCATGTTTATCCTGATCTGCGCGGTGTGTATTCCGATCTCCGGCTTCTCCGTGAGCTACCTGCTCAATGAGATCGTCACCCGTATGGGAAGAAACATCTTCCTCATCATGGCGCTGCTCATCCCTGTTATGGCCGGTATGGGTCTTAACTTCGGTATGACGCTCGGCGCGATGGCGGCCGAAATCGCGTTGATTTTCGTCGCGGACTGGCAGATTTGGGGCATCCCCGGCATCATCCTCGCGATGATCGTCTCCATTCCGTTCTCAATTGCCCTCGGCACCCTCTGCGGCAATATCCTGAACCGCGCGAAGGGCCGCGAGATGATCACGAGCTACATTATCAGCTTCTTCATCAACGGTGTCTATCAGCTGATCGTCCTCTACATGATGGGCGCGATCATCCCGATCAAGCACACCACCATCAAGCTGCCCCGCGGCTACGGCATCCGCAACACCGTCTCCCTGTTGAACATGCGCCACTCGCTTGACGACGTGATCGCCCTCAATATCGGCGGCGTCAAGATCCCTGTGATGACCTTCATCGTCATCGGTATTCTGTGCCTCTTCATTATCTGGTTCCGCAAGAC
>CAVIKW010000084.1:0-8708 GCA_963643375.1 Flexilinea sp.
ACCTCATCCACCACTAACGTGGTCCCCCTTCCCCTCAAGGGGAAGGCCTTAACGCCCGATAATTGAAGCAAGTCTTCAAATATTGGGCGGTTTTATTAATAGTGACCAGAGACCAGTGACCAGATAACAATATTGCAGCGGGTCTTCGAATATCGACCGTTCTTTCCTTCATGCCGATGAATTATTACTTTCCCGGTTAGAATACCCGCCGATTAACGTTATCCGGTCTCTGGTCTCTGGTCTCTATTCCAACTCTCCCCTCCCAACTCACCTCTCACCTCCTCTCACCTCTCTTAGAACTTTCTATGAATTCCCTCTCCCCGCCTTTTTTGCCTTATAATAGAATAAGGTGTTCAGCGGATACCGGAAAGGATCATACATGGCTAAAAAATTTGATATTGACAACGCGGCATTCACTTTGCAGGATATTGCTGACGTCACTCCGACGCAGCGGATCGCCATGCTGATCGACGGGGACAACGCGCAGCCCTCCATGATCGAAGCAATGCTCGCCGAGACCACGAAGTACGGGTTGATCACCATCCGCCGCATTTACGGCGACTGGACCGCCTCGAACATGGGCGGATGGAAGGACGTGCTCCAGACGCACGCCATCCAGCCGATCCAGCAATTCCGCTACACCGTCGGCAAGAACGCCACCGACAGCGCCATGATTATTGACGCGATGGACATTTTCTACTCCGGCTCGGTCGATGCCTTCTGCCTGGTTTCCTCGGACAGCGATTACACCCGCCTGGCGACCCGCCTTCGCGAACAGGGCAACTTCGTCATGGGCATCGGCAAGAAGCAGACGCCGCGGGCCTTCGTGAACGCCTGCGACATCTTCGTTTACACCGAGAACCTGATGCCTTCCGAACCGCAGCCGAACAATAATAGCAATAACAACCACGGCGGCAATAAGCACCACCGTACCAAGAAAAACGAGCCGGAAGAGAGCTCCTCGCCGAACCCGATCCCGCTGCTCCGCTCCGCTTTTGAGCTCGCGCAGCAGGACAACGGCTGGGCCTTCCTCGGCTCCCTCGGGCATCACATCCGTCAGCTGGATCCCGGCTTCGACTCCCGTACCTTCGGCTACAAACAGCTCTCGCTGCTGATCCAGGGCTACCCGGAGGTCTTCGAGACCAAAGAGGTCAAGGGCGCGGACGGCACTTCCGTGATTTACGCGAGAATGAAGAATTGAGTCAACCATGGACATCAAAGAACAGGCAATCGACATCATCAAGCAGGGCGTTCAAAAACTTGATCAGCCCTTCGCGAATATCGGGCAGAAGCTCAAGACCGCCGCTTGGGAGACCGGCATCGGCCCGGTCCTCAGCGCCGCGCCGACTGTCTTCGGGGAACAGGCCGTGCTGACCTTCCCCGGACGGAGCGGGAAATTCACCCTGTCCTGTACGGAACACGACGGCGACATTATTCTCGCCGCCTCGCCGGATGAATTCAACGAGATCCAATCCTATATCAATAACAACCCCGCCGGCGAGCTCTGGCTGAAGAACGGCTGGTACACCGCGACGGTGCGTTCCGTCCCGCAGGATGAACAGAAAACGCTCACGGCCGGCATCAAAGATGAAGCATTTTTCGGGAAGGCGGGCGCCGCGCTCGGCGGCAAGTCATTGAATGACTTCCGTCTGCTCCGCGCCTCCCGTACCGCGCCCTGCACCGGCACCACCGGCCCCGGCACGAAGACGTGGGTGTGGCCCGCGCTCTGCGCGGTCCTGCTGGTCACCCGCGGAAAGAAGTCCAAATAAAGGATCGAAGATATGTATAACGAACCGCTTTATGAAATCAAACAGGAAAAGCGAAAGAAGAACAACGGCCCGTCCTGGGGCGCGATGCTTCTGATCGCCCTGCTGGCTGCCGTTCTCGGCGGGTTCGCCGCCATCTACGGCTCGCAATGGATGAACGCGCGGCAGCAGTCCGCGCAGCCCACTGCGGAGAACGCCGAAGTCGCGGCGCTGAAGGAACAGGTCGCCGACCTGCAGACTTCCCTGAATGAGCTCGCCGAGAAAGAATCCACCGGTGAGATGAAAGTGGACTCCGTCGAGGTCTCCAGTCAGATTACCAAAGTCGTGGAAGAGATCGGCCCCGCCGTGGTCACCGTCACCGCGGTCGTCCCCGGCACGTACGGCTGGTTCGGCTACACCTCCGATTCGACCTCCATGGGCTCCGGCGTGATCATCAGCGAGGACGGCTACATCCTCACGAATAACCACGTCATCGAGGAAGGCAGAGAGTACTACGCCGAGCTCGCGGACGGAACCAGTCTGCAGGCGCAGCTGGTCAGCGCGGATTCCTTCTCGGATCTGGCCGTGCTCAAAGTGGAAGGCACCATGCCCGCCGTGGCGAAACTCGGCAACTCCGACCTGCTGAAATCCGGTGAGACCGTCATCGCCATCGGCTCCCCGCTCGGCAACTTCAAGAACACCGTCACCGTCGGCGTCATCAGCGCGACGGGGCGCTACCTCGAATCCTCGAACGGCTACCAGATGGAGAACCTGATCCAGACGGACGCCGCCATTAATCAAGGCAACTCCGGCGGTCCGCTGGTCAACCTCAACGGCGAGGTGATCGGCATCAACGTCATGATCGTCCGCGGTTCCAACAGCACCACCGCTACCGCCGAAGGCTTGGGCTTCGCCATCCCTTCGAACACCGCGAAGCTCATCTCCGAGCAGATCATCGAAAACGGCTCCTTCAGCCGTCCGGTCCTCGGCATCCGCTGGGCGGAGATCACCTCCCGCATGGCGTACGCCTACCGCCTGCCGGTTGAGAGCGGCGTTTACGTCATGGACGTCACGCAGAACGGCCCGGCCGACATTGCCGGCATTCAGCCTGACGACATCATCGTCCGCATCGGCGACTACACCATTGAGGAGAACGGCTCCTTCTACAACTGCCTGTTCAAGTACTCTCCGGGAGACACCGTTGAGGTGGAAGTCTACCGCGGCGATGAGAAGAAGACCTTCACCGTCACGCTTGCCGGCGATACCGGCACCGCCGCGTCGACCGTCACGCCTTCGACCGGGGCGTTCGGGCTGTAATCGGATTCAAATAAAAGGCACAGATGAGCCGCAAAGCTTTCCGTGTTTATCTCGCGCTGTCGACCCTTGCCGGGTCGGCAGCCGTTTTTTGTAATTTTCTCACCCCGTCGGAGCCGCGCAACGCTTGGCTTCTGGGATATTCCGCTGCCCGCTGGGCGCTCGGCCTCCTGACCTTGGCCCTGACGGCGCTCTTCGCAACGGCGCTCGCCCGCCCGGAGAAGCTCCGCGAACGGCTGAACGCTTGGCTTGATCAAGCCGATCACGCGTATTTCGCCTTCGTCGGACTGCTGTTCCTGACCTTTGTCTTCCTGTGGTGCTTCCAATTCTCGTGGCTCTTCATCCCGAAGAACCTGCGCCCGCTGCTGCTCTTCCTCGCCTTCGCGTCCGCCTCCGCCGCGGTGCTGGTGCGGATTTCGTTCAATGCCAAGTGGACGGAGACGAATTACACGGAGAAGTACCGCCTGCTGCCGAAGCTGAGCTCCCTTTCGAAGGGCCGGAAACGCGTCCTCTTGGTGCTGGGCCTGCTCTCCATCGTGTACATCGCCGTGCTGATGCCTTCCAACATCAACGGCTCCCGCGATTGGGCGGACTTCAAGCATTACGGCGGGGATGAATACGTCATCTATCCCATTCTCACGAACGTCATGACGCCCGGGGAGGACTTCTCCGCGACGCTTTACCATCACTATGTGCACGAGGACTACCATTACGGCTACCCGTTTTACGCCTGGTCTTCCTTCGTGCTGCTGCCGATCCGCCTGATCGCCGGGCCGAACTTCCTCGAGCGGATCGACCTCACCCTCCCGACCCTGCGCGTTCTCGTCTCCGTCGTGCCGTTGATGGCGGGCTGCCTGATCCTGGTTTGGCTGACGACGCGCTTCGCCAACATCCCGCTGAGCGCGGCGGTGTACGTATTCCTGTTGACGGCGCCGGGCTCCCTGCAAAACAATCAGGGATTTTGGCATCCCGACGGCTTGAACTTCTTCTTCATCTGCGCGGCGCTCTTCTTCCTGAGCCGCGACCGCCTGCGTTACGGACGGAACTTCTACGCCGCGGCCTTTTTCATCGGGCTCTCCGCGGCCATTCGACTGTACGGCTTCCTCTTCTTCCTCGCCATCGGCGTCTACCTGCTTTACGCCCTCGTGAAGAAGATTCTCCCCGTCCGTCAAGTCCTCCTCCGCGCCGGCGTATTCCTGCTCGTCATGTTCGGGACGATCCTCTGGTCCTCGCCGTATCTCTTCCGTTCCGACGCGCGGGCGAACATGGTCGCCATCATGAGTGAAAAGACCGGTGAGATGAGCTCCGGTTACAACGCGGATTTCAACGACCCGAAGAACGACTACCGCCCCGGCTGGGACGCCTGGTATCCGGCTTTTGAGGATCATTACACCGAGATGTACTGCTTCTTCTTCCTGATCGCGTCGCTGGCGGCGGGGTGCTTCATGGGGAAAGAGCAATGGACATACCGTCACCTCGCGCTGTGGTGGGTGGTGATTGCCGTTTATCTGATTTGGTTCGTGGCGGTGAAATCCACGCAGTACGTGCTGCCGATGATGCTGCCGCTGATGAGCTGTATTTTCACCCTGCCCCGCGCGCTCGAAGGGAAACGCCGGCAGCTCGTCCTCCCCGCGTGGATCGTCTCCGCCGCGGTGTGGGTGTCCCAGCTGGTCATCAACCTCATCAAAATCGCGCCGCGCTTCCGTTGAGGCGGAAGCTGATAATGAAATTTTGCACAAACAGCGGAATAGGGCTTCCGTAAGGATATAATAAAGACAAGTCAACAGAGACAGGGAAGGGACCATGGTACTCATCAAGAAGACGCTAAGTCTGATACTCACACTGCTGT
The DNA here is from genome assembly GCA_963643375.1 of Flexilinea sp. Classification (GTDB taxonomy): domain Bacteria; phylum Chloroflexota; class Anaerolineae; order Anaerolineales; family Anaerolineaceae; genus Flexilinea. The sequence continues at coordinate 4,909 of CAVIKW010000084.1, forward strand.
TATTCTCCTTCGCCGCGTTCATGGCCTTTCAGGTCATCCCGGGCGACTCCGTAACCGCAATGCTCGGCACCGAAGCCACTCAGGAACAGATCGACGCCATGCGCGAGCAGCTGGGGTTGGATCAGCCGATCCTCACCCGTTATAAGAACTGGATCACCGGCTTCATCCGCGGCGACCTCGGCACTTCCTATGGATACAAGATGCCGGTGTCGCAGATTCTGAAAGAGAAGATCCCCGTCACCATGGCGCTCTCCGTGCTGGCCTTTGTCATCACGCTGCTCGTCTCCTTCCCGCTGGGCATCCTTTACGCGAAGTACGTCGGCACCCCGGCGAACACTTTCTTCGTCATGCTGAACCAGGTCGTGATGTCCATCCCGCCCTTCTTCAGCGGCATCCTCTTCTCAACCATTTTCGGCGTGATCTTCAAGTTCTTCACGCCGGGGAACTTCGTCTCATTCAGTCAAGACCCGTGGGGATTCTGGCGCTACCTGCTCTTCCCGGCGCTCGCCATTGCCATGCCGAAGACGGCGATGACCATCCGCATGCTGCGCAGCTCCATCCTCACCGAGATGAATAAAGACTACGTCCGCACCGCCTACAGCCGCGGCAACACCAAAGTCCGCACGCTGAACGTCCACGTGCTCAGCAACGCGCTGATCCCGGTCATTACCTTCCTGGCCATGACCTTCTCCGGCATCGTGGCGGGCTCCATCATCATCGAACAGATCTTCGTCATCCCGGGGATCGGGCGGCTCCTGCTGGTCTCCATCTCCTCGCGCGATTATCCCATGGTGCTCGCGATTGTCATGCTGATCGCGGCCATTGTCATCCTCATGAATTACTTCGCCGATGTGCTCTGCAAGTTCATCGACCCGCGAACGAGAAAAGCCTAAGGAGGCAGACGAATGAAACGCAATTACAACCTCTGCCTCGGCATTCTGATTTCCGCCATCGTTGTCATTCTGCTCGTTGTCGGGGCGTTCTGGACGCCTTACAACCCGGATCAGATGAACGCCTCCGAGCGCCTCAAGGCGCCTTCTTGGGCGCACATCCTCGGCACGGATAACTTCGGCCGAGACATTTTCTCCCGCCTGCTCAAGGGCGGCGGCAGTACGCTGTGGATTTCGGCGCTGACGGTCTTCATCGGCCTGGCGGCGGGAATCGTTATCGGCGCCTTCACCGGCTATTACGGCGGGGTTCTTGATGAAGTCATCATGCGCCTGAACGACGTGCTGAATTCCTTCCCGAGTATTCTGTTCTCGCTGGTCGTGGTCAGTCTGCTGGGACCGGGGAAGAAGAACGTCGTCATCGCCCTCGGGCTGCTCTTCATCCCTTCCTTCGCGCGTATCACGCGCAGTGAGTTCGCCCGCATCAAGAACCTCGATTACGTCAAATGCGCCAAGCTGCAGGGCGTCCCCGCGCTGCGCATCATGTTCGTGCACATCCTGCCGAACGCGGTCAACACGCTGCTCAGCGCGACCGCCATCGGCTTCAACAACGCGGTATTGGCGGAGGCCAGCCTGAGTTTCCTCGGCATCGGCGTACAGCCGCCGGACGCCAGTCTCGGGCGGATGCTCTCCGAGTCCCAGACGTTCCTCTTCCGCGCGCCCTGGTACACACTCTCGGTCGGGATCACCATCATTCTGCTGATCCTCGGCTTCGGCTTACTTTCCGACGGATTGGGGGACATCGAATGATGCTGGATGTAAAAGACCTGCGTATTACCTTCCGCGGTGCCCACGGCAGAGAAGTCGTTCACGGCATCAGCTTCCAAATGGACAGCGGGGAACGCCTCGGCATCGTCGGTGAATCCGGCGCGGGGAAAACCGTCACCGCGCTCTCCATTCCGCGCCTGCTGGACCGCCAGAAAGCCGAAGTCACCGGCTCCATCGTCTTCAAGGGACAGGAGCTCGTCGGCATCAGCGCGGCGGAGATCCGCAAGATTCAGGGCAGCGACATCGGCTTCATCTTCCAGGAACCGATCCTCTCGCTGAATCCGCTGATGCATATTGATCAGCAGATTGAGGAATCGCTGCTGCTTCACACCCACATGACCAAGCAGGAACGGCACGACCGCATGATTCAGTCCATCCGCGACGTGGGCCTTCCCGAACCGGAGATCACCGCGCGGAAGTACCCGCATCAGCTTTCCGGCGGACAGTGCCAGCGCGTGATGATTGCTTCCGCCCTCGTCTGCCATCCCTCGCTGCTGATCGCGGATGAACCGACGACCGCGCTTGACGTGACCGTCCAGTCGCAGATCCTCGCCCTGCTGCGCCGGAAGAATGAGGAAGAGAACGTCGGCATCCTCTACATTTCGCACGACCTCGCCCTCGTCCGGCGTCTCTGCTCCCGTGTGATCGTCATGTACAACGGCGAGATCGTTGAGCAGGGCAGCAGTGAACGCATCTTCACCAATCCGCGTGAGGAATACACCAAGCGGCTGATCGCAGCCATTCCGAAGCGGGAGAAACGCTATGACCGATGATATTTTGAAAGTAAGAAACCTGAACGTGTGGTACGGCAAAAAGACCCTGTGGTTCGGACGCCGCACCCAGGTCCTGTTTGACGTGTCCTTTGACTTTCACCGCAACGAAGTTCTCGGCATCGTCGGCGAATCCGGCTGCGGCAAAAGCACCCTCGCCCGCACCATTCTCGGCATCGAGAAGGACCGCACCGGCACGATTGAGATGAACACCTTCCGCCCGCAGATGGTGTTCCAGAATCCGTACGGGTCGCTGAACCCGTACAAGAAAATCGGCTGGATCATTGAGGAGCCGCTGCGCGTGCTCGGGAAGTACGACCGCAAGCAGCGCAAGGAGCGCGTCGTCTGCATGCTCGAGAAAGTCGGCCTCCCTGCTGAGTTCTCGGACCGCTACCCGGATGAGCTCTCCGGCGGCCAGCGTCAGCGCGTCGCCATTGCCGCGGCGCTGATTCAGGAACCGGAAATGATCGTCCTCGACGAGCCCGTCTCCGCGCTGGATGTCACCGTCCAGGCGCAGATCCTCGAGCTCCTCTCCGACATTCGCAAGAAAGAGAACCTGAGCTACATCTTCATCTCCCACGACCTGAACGTGATCTACGAAATCTGCGACCGGGTGATGGTGATGCAGAAGGGACAGGTCAAGGAAATCGGCGACGTCGAGGAAGTCTACGAGCATCCGCAGGATCCCTACACCAAACAATTACTGGCGGCGAGTTGATCTATGTACGACGTCAACGAAGCACGAGAATATTTCAAGACGGAGACCTTCTCCCAGGAGATCACCGGCATCGAGATCGTTGCCCTCGACGAGAATTACGCCCGCTGCAAGCTGACGCTCGACGAGCGCCACGGCAACCTTTACGGGAATGTCATGGGCGGCGTAATCTATACCCTGGCGGACTTCACCTTCGGCGTGGCGTCCGTCTACAACCGGGATTACCCGACCGTGACGAGCACGTCCAACATCAACTTCCTGAACGGCGCGAAGATCGGCTCCACCCTGTACAGCGAGGCCAAAGTTCTCAAAGACGGGCAGCGGATTTGCTTTTGTGAGGTGCTCATCAAGGATGAGACCGGCAGAGACATTGCCCAGGCGACGATCACCGGGATTCATCTGCGGGACGTGAAGATCGACCCGAATACGCGGAAACCGATCGGGAAATGAGGAAATAATTTTGTTTCCCTTGACAGATTTTCAATCGGGCATATAATAAAAACTGTTGATAAACAAGGTAACTTGAGAATCAAAAAAGAGCCTATGCGGGTATAGTTCAGTTGGTAGAACACCTCCTTGCCAAGGAGAAGGTCGCGAGTT
>CAVIKW010000085.1:0-8597 GCA_963643375.1 Flexilinea sp.
GCGCCCGACATTGTAACTCTCGCCTCAATTTCGACCGCGCTTAAGCCTTCCCCTCATAGGGGAAGGTATTAGCCGCTTCGCGTGGGGGAAGTGCCTTCGAGTGTCGAGCGCCGCTATTGACTATTGCCTACTTCAAATACTCCACCGCGAATTGGGCCGCCATGGCGGCGCCCATTTTGAGGACAGTTTCGTCGCAGGTGAAGTTCGTCTGGTGGTTCGTCGCCGTTAGGCCTTGAGCGGGATTGCGGGTGCCGATGTAGGTGAAGATGCCGGGGAGCTCGCGCATGAAGACCGAGAAGTCTTCGGAGCTCATCATCAGCGGATCGTGCAGCAGGGCGTTTTGACCGTAGAGCTTCACCACCGCGTTCGAGGCGATCGCGTTCAGGTCCTCGTGACTGTTGTCGACGGGGTAATTCAGATACTTATACTCAAACTCATACTCCACCTTCATGGCCGAAGCGCAGCCGGCGATAACGCGGCGCATTTCGTCCTCGATGGAGTGATCCTTGCGGAAGTGGCGGACGGTGCCGTCCATCACGACGGTTTCGGCGATGGAGTTATACATGTTCCCGCCGTGAATGGTGCCGATGGTCAGGACGACCGGCTCGACGGCGTTATTGAAGCGGGAGACGACCGTCTGCAATTGCATAATCAGGGACGCCGCGGCGGTGATGGCATCCGCGCCGAGGTGCGGAGCGGCGCCATGGGCGGACTTGCCCTTGAGCGTGATGCGGAAGCCGTTGCTGGCGGCCATGCGCAGGCCGGGGGTGACGTCAATCGTGCCCGCCGGGCGGGTGCCCCAGATATGCGTGCCGTAGATGGCGTCCGCCCCTTCGAGCGCGCCTTCTTCTATGGACCAATACGCCCCCATGGAAGTCTCCTCGGCGGGCTGGAAAAGCAGGCGGACGGTGCCGTTGAACAGGTCCCGATGTTCGGAGAGAATGCGGGCGGCGCCGAGCTGCATGGCGATATGGCAGTCGTGGCCGCAGGCGTGCATGCGTCCGTTATGAGAGGCGAAGGGCAGCCCGGTCGTCTCGTCCCCGAGCAGGGCGTCAATATCCGCGCGGAGGATCAGCGTCTTCCCCGGGTTCGCGCCGTGAATCTCGCAAGTCAGCCCGTGATATTTCTTGAAAAGCTTCGGCTCCAGTCCCATCGCGCGAAGGTCCGCCGCAATTGCCTTTGTCGTCTCGGCTTCCTCCCCGGAAAGCTCCGGGATGGCGTGATAAAAGCGCCGGCGTTCAATGATGTAGGGTTCCAGCTGCTCCGAAAGTTCCCGAATATCCATATCCGATTTTCTCAATCCTTCCATTTCACTTCAAAGATTTGAATCGCGTCCTCAAAACGCAGCGCGATAAAACGTGAGTCGTAAGACCAGCGCGACTGAAGCACGTCCCAGCCGTCCACCGGCAGTTTGTACTGCTCTTTGACATCATCCTTGAGGATCCACGCCTCGCCGCGGTTGTCCGTATAGAAAATGTACTGCTCATTCGGGGACCAGTTCGGCATGTTCATCGCCGGGTAATCGCGGTCGTCATACTCGAGCACATGGTCTTCCTGCGTACGGCCCTCGTGGCCGTATTTGCGGACTTCCTCGACGACCTGCGAGATGCCGGTCTGGACGTCGATGGTGTAAATGCGTTCGCAGTCGATGCCGCAGCTGCTCGATACGCGCAAGGTCTTCTCATCATCCCAGCCGAGGATGGATTTATCCGAGGAATAGTCATCCGTCTCCGCGGCGGAACCGGGGAAGAGGTCCGTCACGGTCTTGAGCTCGGATTCAAGCTTCGAGACCATGACGGTGTAAAGCTTCTCGTTCTGGCGCAGGGCGACAAAAGCGACGTAAGTATGGTCCGCGCTGAAGGTGAAGTCGCCGAAGGCGTTCACGTCCGTCGTGGAGTATTCAAGCGGGGAAAGGCCTTCGGGGATGTTGCCGTCCTCATCGGGGACTTTCACGTCGTCGTCGAAGTTGAGCACCACCGCGTCGCCGGAGAACCATCCCCAGTAGCGGTTTTCGGGCGCGACATAGGCGAAGATCGGGGCGTCCTCGGCCCATTCCATCAAGCCGAGGTTCAGCAGCCGGTCCTCAAGCAGGGAGACCGTCACGACCTCGTAGGAGTTCAGCTCCATATCCTCGATCACCTCGTTGCCTTTCAGGTCCAGCGTCGGGGCCGGAGCCGTCGGCGTGATCATTGCTGTCAGCGTCGCGCTTTGTGAGTCCATCGTGGTGAAGCTTGCCAGCAGCGTATCGCAGGCAGCCATCACGAGCCCCGCGCAGATCAGCAGGATCGCGAGCAGGATTTTTTTCTTGTTCATTCGTCCACCTCACCCAGCGCCACGACCGAAGCCGCGGCCATAGCCTTGACATGTGTAATGGAGACCGACCACTGCCTCAGTCCCTGACGTTCGGCTTCCGCGGCGGCCTCGCCATGAAGGAAGAGACGCGGACGGCCGTTGTCGTCATTCAAAATCTCAATCTCCTGCCAGCCGACTTTCCCGATGCCGACGCCGAGCGCCTTCGAGACGGCTTCTTTGCAGGCGAAGCGGCCGGCGAGGTGCTGCGCGTTGTCCCCGCAGTATGCCCGTTCGGCAATGGTATACACCCGCTCAATGAAGCGTTCGCGAATCTCGGGCGCCTGCTTCTCGAAGCGGTCCACCTCGATCAGGTCGATGCCGGTGCGCGCGATCATCATCAGCGCGCCGCCGTTCCCGCGGTCACACGGACCAGGTTCTCAAGGTCGAGCCACTGACGGGCGGTTTCGAGAATGCTCTCCCGCGTCACGGACATCACCCGCTCGCGAACCCGCGTGAGGTAATCCAGACCGAGGTGATGATTTTCCATGTTGAGAATGGCGCGGGCGACGCCGGCGTTGCTCTCCAATGACAGCGGAAGGGCGCCGATATAGAAGGACTGCACGTCGTCAAGCTCCTCGGCGGTCACCCTTTCCGCAGTGAAGCGCCGCAGTTCCTGAATGATCAACTTCGCCGCTAATTCCGCGTTTTCGGGATTGACGCCCGCGCTGACGGACCAGCTGCCGCCGTTGGTGACGGCGTTCATGGAGGAACCGGCGTAGTAGGCGAGCCCGTTTTCCTCACGCACGACGGCGCCGATGCGCCCCATCATGCCGAATTCGCCGAGGATGCAATTGCCCAGCGCGGCGGACTGCCAGCAGGGATCGCTGCGTTTCGGTCCGAGCGTGCCGATGACGAGGGACATTTCGCTCTTCTCCGGGATCTCGATGTGACGGGTCCGCGGTTCGATTGGCTTCTTGATCTCCGGGAAGACGGTGTCCTCATCCCAATGTTCCTGCGGCTTATGCCAGCCGCCGAAGATCCGTTCGCAGATGTCCATCACCTCCGCGGGATTGACCCCGCCGGAGATGGCAATGTTCATGCCGTCGGGACCGACCCAGCGGCGGTGGAATTCCATGACGTCCTCGCGGCTGATCCCGCGGATGCTCTCCACGGAGTCGAAATCCGGGCGGCCGAAAGGATGATTGGGATAGAGCAGGGCGTCGAAGGCTTCGTCCGTCATGCTCTCCGGGTCGTGCAGGTGCAGTTCGTAAGCCGACAGCGCCCGGCTGCGGACGTTCTCGAGGTATTCGTTCGGGAAAGAAGGCTGATCCAGCACTTCAAGCAGCAGCTCAAGCAGCATCGTCAGGTCTTCGGCGAGGCACTGTCCGCGGAAGCTCAGGCAGCGGCATTCGGCACTGAAGCCGAGGGACGCGCCCGACGATTCCAAGGTCTCGTTGATCTCGTTGAAGTCGCGCTTCGCTGTTCCCGCGGTCAGGCAGCTCGCCATGAAGTCCGCGACACCGCCCTTCCCGATCGGGTCGAGGGCGCTTGGACATTCAAGATTGCCGGTGATGGCAGCCGAACGGCTGTCCGAATTCGCGCGAATCAGGACGGTGACGCCGTTCGCGAACTGTTTACGCAGGATGTCATGAGGTCCCGGCAGGGACGCGGTCATATCATAAGTCATCGGGAGCCTCCTTTATTTGCTGTAAATGCCGGTCACGCAGTGATCCGCGCCGAAATACTCCGCCGCGATACGGCTGACGTCTTCCGCGGTCACGCGTTCCAGACTGGCGACGTAGTTCTCATACCAGGAAGGATCGGCGAACATCGAGGTGTAGCCGAGCCAATACGCCTGGTTGGTAATGTTCTCACAGGAATAGGCGAACATCGCCTTCGCCTGCTTCTGCGCCTTGTGCAGCTCCGCGGGGGTGATTCCTTCGGAAGCGATGCGGGCGAATTCCTCATGCACCGCGCCGGCGACTTCGTCCACCGTGCAGCCGGGGTTGATATACGCGCAGAAGGAATACAGGAAGGGATCGATCGTCGTGATGTACGAACCGCTCATGGCAGCGGTCATCCCGGAGCGGACAAGCTTGGTATACAGGCGGGAGGTGCGGTTCGAAATGCCGCCCCGGCCGAACATATTCAAAGAAGAAGGTCCGCTGAGGACGCTGTCGAGGATGGCCAGCGGGAAAATATCCGCGCTGCTGCCCGCCGGGGCACGCCAGACGAGCTCCATCATGGTGACATCGGTCTCGCCGTGTTCCTCAACCGTGGATGGGGCCTCGATCTTCCCTTCGGGCTGAATGTGATATTCGGGAACCTCGCGGGCGGGCGTATTCTTGTACGCCTTCTCGAGCCGGCGCAGCATGTCATCCGTCTCGAAGTCCCCCGCCATGGTCAGCACCGCGTTATTCGGCGCGTAATGTCGGCGGTAATGTTCGTAGAGGTCGTCGCGGGTGATCGCGCGGAGGTCGGCCATCTCGCCGATGACTTCCGTGTGATAGGGATGCGTCTTGAAGGCGGATTTATTCACCGCTTCCATCAGGCGGTACATCGGCTCATTTTCGCGGCCTTCCCGTTCGGAAATGACGACCGTGCGTTCGGATTCCACTTCGTCGGGGAGGTAAAGCGCGTTGGACATTCGGTCGGCCTCAAGGTCAATGGCGAGGTCGATCTTATCCGCGGGCATGGTCTCGAAGAAGGCGGTCCAATCCATATAGGTGAAGGCATTCCAGGTGCCGCCGTCGCGTGAGATTTCGCGGTCGAGCACTTCGGAAGGGTAGCGCTCCGTGCCCTTGAACTGCATATGCTCCACCCAATGGGAGACGCCGGTCAATCCCGGCACTTCATTGCGGGACCCGACGCGGTACCACACGAAGTGGCTGATCAGCGGGGCGGAGTGTATCTCTTTCAGGAGAACGGTCAGCCCGTTGTCCAAGGTATGTCTGCTGAATGATTCGCTCATAGATTTCAATTCTCTTTCGACTCAATTATATCCGCGGAACGGATGCGTTTTCGTAAAATCACGCGGGATGAGGCCGTGAGCCCTTTTTCCCATAATGATTATTATAAATGATAGTTCGCGGTTCGGAGAGGGTTTCAATAGAATGGTATAATGGCGGAAGGGCATTGTCCTCGAAAAATAATGAAACAGGAAGCGTTTTTATGAACCTTTTAGTCTTCAACTGCGGGAGCTCCTCTCAGGGGTTCACGGTATTTCATCAAAATGAGAACGGCGAGCCGGACATCCCGGCGCACGGCAAGGCGCGGAACGTCGCCACGAAGACGAAAGCCGCCGCGGTCCTTGAATGGACGATCGACGGCGTCAAGGGCAGTCAGCCCGGGGATTTCTCATCCCACCGTCTCGCCGCGGAAGCTATTCTCGCCGGGCTGAAGGAACATCACGTCGCCATTGACGCGGTCGGGCACCGCTTCGTCAACGGCGGCAGCAGCTTCAAACGCGCCGCGAAACTGGATGAAGCCGCCCTCGCGAAGCTCCGCGAATGCATGCCGCTGGCCCCGATTCACAACCCGAATTCCTACAGCGTGATCGAGGTCTGCCTTGAACAGCTGCCGGGGGTGCCGCAGTACGCTGTCTTCGACACGTCGTTCCACGGCGGGATGCCGGAGGAGAACACGGTGTACGCCATTCCGCGGGACTTCGCCGAAGCCCACGGCTTCCGCAAAGTCGGCTTCCACGGACTTTCCTACCAATACGTCTCCGGACGCGCCGCGGCCTTGATCGGCAAGAAGCCCGAGGACCTGAAGCTCATCATGTGCCACCTCGGCACCGGCGGCTCCAGCGTCTGCGCGTATAAGAACGGCCGCTCCGTCGATACCTCCATGGGCTACTCCCCGCTGTCCGGGCTGATCATGTCCACCCGCTCCGGCGACATCGATCCCGAACTCGTCCTCGAGATGGTCCGTGAAGGCATGAGCGCGGACGAAGTCTCGACGTTCCTTAACAAAAAGTCCGGACTAATCGGCCTCTCCGGCTACTCCTCGAACCCCGGCGAGATCATTGAAGCGGCAAAGCAGGGGAACGCGGACTGCGCGCTGGCGTTCAAAGCTTACTGCGGACGGCTCCGTCATTACATCGGCGCCTTCCTCTACGAGATGAACGGCGCGGACGCCATTGTCTTCACGGATGACGGCGGCGTCAACTATCCCGAGCTGCGGGAAGCGGTCTGCGCGGATGAGGATTCCATCGGGCTGAAGCTCGACCTTAACAAAAACTTAGCGTATGATAAGAAGAGTGAGGCACTCATCAGCGCGGCGGAGAGCCGCATTCAGGTGTGGGTCATCCCAACCGACGAGGAGCGCACGATCTACAATGAGATTATTAACTATGAAAATCACTAAACTCATCCTTGCGGCGGTGCTGCTGCTCCCCTGCGGACTCTGCGCCGCGGCGGATAGCGAAGTGCTCTGCCTGCCGGACGCGTATCTCGTGACGCCCGACAGCTGCAGTCCGCTGGGGCCGTCCGAATACCTGACGGACTACGTCAAGAACGGCGGCACCTACCCGGAGCAGCCTTTCACCGGCAAGAACATCGATCAATCCCTGGCGGATGTGCCTTACCAATACGCCAAGATCAACATTGATAATTGGGAGGTCGCGAACCTCTATAACACCGCCGCGGAAGCAGCGGAAGCCGGCACGCCGGTGGGTACGATCTCGACCGGCGCCATCCGCTATGTTTCGTATGACAGCCAGGCGGAGATCAACGGCAAGTCCTACGTCCGCAGCAAAGCGCGGGAGCTGTGGCTCCGCGCCTCACCCGCCTCGGTCAACACGACGACCCTCGGCCGTACCTTCACCAAGACGCCGGAGACCGACTTCGGTTGGGTGTTCGAGGGATGCAGTCCCTACCTTGCGCCGGATTACAACTCCGGGCAGAGCTCCGAGTATTACGAGCGCGAGGAGGTGCTCAACCTCTATGAGACGCGCGTGACGGAGGACACGATTTGGTTCAAAGTCGGCGAAAATCAATGGCTCGACCGCATCCATTTCCGCGCCGCGCACGTCAACACCACCCCGCCGGAAGGCGTTCCGGGCGGCCGCTGGATTGAGGTGGACCTGCAGGAACAGGTGGTTATGGTTTATGACAACTACGAGCTCGTCTACGCCTGCATGGTCGCCACCGGGATGAAGCCGTACTACACCCGCCCGGGGGTGTTTCAAATCTATGAGAAGAAGGAGTCGGAGAACATGACCGGTTCCTTCGAGGCGGACGGCTCCGATTACTATTGGCTGGAGGACGTTCCGTTCACGATGTACTTCGACAAGCTCCGCGCTTTCCACGGCGCGTATTGGCGCGCGTGGTACGGATATGAACAGTCCCACGGCTGCGTGAATATGTCCATCGGCGATTCGCATTGGCTCTACAACTGGGCGGAGATCGGCGATTGGGTATACGTCCACGACCCCTCCGGCGCCACGCCGATCGATCCCGATCTGTATGATGACGGGGGAGCGTAAAGAAGCAGTGAGGAGTTAGGAGTTAGGAGTGAGGAGTTGACGCTCGTCACTCGAAGGCACTTTCCCCACGCGGAGCGTCATTAAATACGAAGAGCGCGGCACGCCGCGCTCTTTCGATAACTCCACTCTCCACTCTCCTCACTTCACTCTTCTTCGCAATCGAGCCATCGGTTGGTTACGAACCGGCCGGGGTCGTTGTAATTCAGAACTTTTGCGTAGTTCCCGGCGGCTGTCGCGTTGTCGGGAATGTCCTTCGTCACCACGGAACCGGCGCCGATGGTGACATTGCTGCCGATGTGAACATCCTCCACGATGCAGACATTCGGGCCGATGTAAGTGTTGTCGCCGATCACCGCCGCGGTTTCGTAATTCGTGCCGATGGTCAGAAACTGGGACAGGTTGACGTTGTTCCCGATGACGGCGGTGTGATTGATGACGACCGGACCGCCGTTCTCAATGACCAGGCCGAAGCCGATCTTCGTTTCCGGACGGATCTGAATATATCCCTTCTTGGGATTGGTGAACCACAAAATATGCCCGATCAAGCAGACGATCCCATTCCCTTGGCAAAGGCGGAGCGCCGTCTGGAAGCGGAAGACGGGATCCTTCACGTAGCGGAAGATGCACATGAAGACCGACGTGCTCCCGGTATAACGGTAGAGATCGCTTTTGATGTATTTTTTGACGAGCTTGAACTTCATTTTTCTTCTCTCAATCGTAATCTTTATCAATGGACTCGCGGGATTCGCCGGACTCCATTCGGGTCAGGACTTCTTCATATTCCGGTGACAGGGACTTCCCCGAGGTCTGCTGGACA
>CAVIKW010000086.1:0-8457 GCA_963643375.1 Flexilinea sp.
GGACCGCTCCGCGGTGGATGAGGTGACCTGCAGACCCGCTCCCCTTCGCGAAGCGGCAGCGAATCCCAAATAAAAGCGCCCGATATGGGAAGCAACTCTCCCCGTATCGGGCACTTTGGTCACTGGTCACCGGTCACCGGTCACTTCATTTCCGGCAAAATCAAATCAATCTTATACGGCGAGATCTTGGAATAGAAGTCGTGGCCGTGGAGGATGATCGTCTCACCGTCGACTTGGGAGATGAGGCCTTTTTTATCCGGCTCCAGGTGCACATGGACGCTGGCCGCCTGCGCGGTGTGAATATCGGGATGGTCGAGGTCGCCGGTGGTCAGGCGGGGGAGCAGCTTGAGCAGCCGCCAGGCAGGCAGGCCGCCGCCGAGGTAGCAGATGTCAAGCTTGCCGTCGGTCAGGCTGAAGTTCGGGGCGAGGCGGAAGCCGCCTCCTTCCTGACGGCCGTTCATGGCGGTGAAGAGCACGATTTCGTAATCGAAGGTCTTGTCGTCAATCGTGATGGTCGCGGTCTGCTGGGAGAGGTCCTTCGCCACGGACATGATCACGCCGTACGCGTAGGACAGCTTGCCGTTGAGAATGGACTCGCCGGCGTAGTAGTTGACCGCGGAGTCGATGCCGAAGCCGGAGCCGTTCATGAAGTAGCGTTCGAAGGTCCCGTCGCCCGCGGCGCCGACGTCCGCGGCAACGCGGTGGTCGGCCTTGATGATCTGCATAATGCCGTCAAGGTCCACATTCAGCCCCACGGCGGAGAGGAAGTCGTTGCCCCGGCCGTTCGGGATGAAGGCGAGGGCGGTGCCCTTCACGCCCTTCTTCTGCGCGTTGACGAGGCCGTTGACCGCTTCATTGATGGAGCCGTCCCCGCCGCAGACGATGACGCGTTCCGCGCCCTCGAGCGCCGCCTGTTCGGCGAGCTCGTCAACGTGCTTGTCGCCCGCGGTTGCCAGCAGGTCAACTTTGATGCCGATGCTTTTGAGCGCTTCCAAAAGATCGCGCGCTTTATAGCGGGATGCGCCTTTCGACGCGAACGGATTGAAAATCAGGGCGTTCTTCATTTCTTTTTGTTCTTCCCTTCAGTCTCATGCCCCGCGGAATGTTTGGCGGGCGCTTTCTTGACGGACGGACGCTTCGCGGCCTGCCCGTCTTTCTTTTGCGGACGGCTGTCCGTCTGTTTTTTATAGGACTGCGGCGCGGTGTCGAATCGGGTGACTAAGGCGTCTTTCTGCTTCTGCCGCTTGATCGGGTCTTTCTCCACGAAAATCGGCGTGTTCGTGAACGGGTCCGTCTCCGTGTAATACATCAGCGTGGACCAGGTGGAAGGCGTCGGCGTGAAGATCTGCGTCTGCTCCGGGGTCATGTGCAGGTTCTCGTCGGCGAAACGCTTCAGGTACTGCATGTCTTTGAGCGTGCAGCCCGGATGCGCGGCGATGAAGTAGTAGGTCAGGAACTGTTTGCTGTTCGGGGCGGTCTTGTTCACCCGTTCGAACATCTTGCGGAACTCGAGAAGCTTGTCCGCGCCCGGCTTGCCCATCAGGGAGAGCACCGCCGGTTTGTCGTGTTCCGGGGCGACTTTCATCTGTCCGGAGACGTGGTAGTCGCAGATTTCTTTAAGGTAGCGCGTGCCGAGGCCGGGATCCGCGAGGATCATGTCATAGCGGATGCCGGAGGCGACGACGATCTTCTTGACGCCGGGGATTTTCCGCGCCTTCTGCAGCAGGGAGATCACATTCTCATGGCTGATGTGAAGGCCCGGACACGGCTGCGGGAAGAGGCAGCGGCGGTCCTTGCAGGCGCCGCATTTCCGTTTCTTCTCGCACTCGAAGCCGTACATGTTCGCGGTAGGGCCGCCGAGGTCGGGGATGGTTCCCTTGAAACCGGGCAGCTTGGCAATCTTCTCGATTTCTTTAAGAATAGAATCTTCCGAACGCCATTGCACCGTGCGTCCCTCGTGAACGGCGATCGCGCAGAAATTGCACTCGCCGTAACAGCCGCGGTGGGTGGTGATGGAATAGCGGATCGTCTCCAAGGCTTTCACCTCGCCCATCTGCTTGTAATAGGGATGGAGCTCGCGTTCGTAAGGCAGGGCGTAGACGGCGTCCAACTCCGCTTGGGAGAGCGTCTTCGCGGGCGGGTTCTGGATCAGGTAACGGTCGGGGCCGTGCTTCTGCGCCAGCGTTTTCCCGCGAATCGGGTCGCAGTTCTCATAAAACGCGCGGTACATCTTGATGAAGGCCTGTTTGTCGTCGCGGCATTCCTCAAAGGAAGGCAGCATCACCGCCCCCTCGGGCACTTCATGGGATTTGTACGCCAGCCCGCGGATGTCATTCGGCGACTCTCCCTTCGAGAGGGCGAGCGCGAATTCCAGCACCGGGCGTTCGCCCATGCCGTAAATCAGGTAATCCGCCTTGGCATCGAACAGGATCGAGCCGCGGACTTTATTCGACCAGAAATCGTAATGCGCGACGCGGCGCAGCGAAGCTTCCACACCGCCGAGCATGATGGGGCGGGTGTTCTTGTAGTACCGGCGGATGAGGTTCGTGTACACCATCGTGGCGCGGTCCGGACGCTTGTCATTCGCCCCGCCCGGAGTGTAGTCGTCATTGCGGCGCGGCTTCTTCGAGGCGGTGTAGTTCGCCACCATGGAGTCAACCGCCCCCGCGGAGACGCCCCAGAAGAGTTTCGGCTCGCCGAGACGGGTGATGTCGTCGGGACTGTTTACATCCGGCTGGGCAATCACCGCCGCGCGGTAGCCCGCCTTCATCAGGACATGGCCGATGACGGCAATGCCCATATGCGGTGAGTCAATATACGCGTCGCCGGTGACCAGGACAACGTCGGGCGCGTCCCAGCCCAGGGCGTCCATCTCTTCTTTGGTGGTCGGAAGAAACATAAGGGATTATTCCTTTCCTTTCTTCAGCTTCTTTGTCAGCGGGCCGATCAGTCCCGTCGCGAAGACCGCCGCGGAGCAGATCAGGATGTAAATGACCGTCTTCCAGAAGGGGAAGCGGCTGATGGCATCCGCCGAGTAGCGGCTGTAATACCACTGTGTGAAGAAGAAGAGGAAGATGACCTCGATCGCGATCCAGCGGACGAGCCACCAGTCGCGGTTCTTCAGGGCGAAGTCAATCCCCCAGGCGGCAAGGAATGCCAGCCACGGCAGGAAGATGACGCGGTAGCGGGGGTTGTCCCACTGGTCGCCGCCCGCCCGCAGGGAGCTGACGAACATCCAGACGAGGACGAAGAGCGCGTTCACGATGAGCAGGGCGCGCTGTTTCTTGTCCTTGACGCGCAGGGTGGAGAAAATGGCGTAGAAAAGGAACGGCACGAGAATGTACCAGCCGGCGGCGCGGTAAATGCCCGCGACTTTCCAGAAAATCGTCGTGCAGGGACCGTGCGCGAGGTCGCAGGCGGGCGCGGTCGGGTAGACCAGAATCGCCGGCAGGACCGGTTGGGTCAGGCCGTAGACAGCAACAAAGAGGGCGCGGAACTGTCCGCCGATTTCACCGACGACTTTCTCAACCCAGCCTGAACCGTTCTCTGTGGTGTGGACGTCGTAATGAATCCATTCCTTGAAGGCGGGCAGCGCCACAATGACGGAAGCGAGCACGCCGAGGACGACGAGGATGATGCCGACCCACAGCCAGGCTTTGGAACGCGGGATCAGGAACTCCGCCCAGATCCACAGCAGGGAGACGCCGACAAGCGCGACGGCGACGAGATTCGAGAAGGGCAGGCAGCACACGACGCAGAGCGCCAGCAGCAGCCCGTATTTGACTTTGTTGTCACGCAGACGGCAGAGCATATAAAACGCCGCCGCGAGGATGCCGATGAGGAAGGGTTCGCGCATCGGGGCGCCGGAATAGAAGACGCTGTCAGGGTAGAGCGCGTAAATGAAGGCCGCGATCAGCGCGGCGCGCCGTCCGAAGCGTTCGAGCATGCCTTTGAAGAAGAACGGCAGTCCGAGCGCGGTGAAGAATGCTCCGAGGAGGATGATCAGCGTGAAGCGGCGGGCGTCCGGCGAAATGTATTCATACAGCCAGACGCTGAGCAATGCCAGACCGCCGTACTGATCGTTATGGTATTCGCGGGTGAGGGTATCCGTGAAGGACAGGTCTTCCTTGACGGAAGCCGCCCAAGCTTCCTCATCGCGGCGGTAGGCGTCATCGAAAAGGAACCCCAGCTCCTCGCGGCGTTCATTCGGGTGGCCGTATTCGGGAAGCAGGTTCACGGCACTGAGTCCGAAGCCGAAGCGAAGTCCGAACGTCAGCAGCAGGAGGATGGCAAGCGTCCAACCCTTGCCCGCCCACTTCCACAGCAGCGCGAGGAGGCTCCAGAAGATCAGGGAGGCAATCGCGGCGGCGCGGAACGTCACGCCGGGGTCGCCGGCGGTCCAATGCGCGGCTGCCCACGCGGTCAGCGCGGAGAGGATCAGGACGACGAGGATATACCAAACAATATTCGTGCTTTTCTTATTCATGACGGCTCCCATTCAGGTAGGATTCGGCGCGTTTCTGCCAGGTGCAGTCCGCGGAACGGCGCTTGGCTTCGCTGCCGAGACGGTTCCGCAGGTCGGGATCGTTGATGACGCGGCGGAGGCCTTCCGTCCAGGAGGAAAGATTCTCCGGTTCACAGAAGACGGCGCAGCGTTCATCAAGGACTTCATGGATCACGGGAAGGTCCGCCGAGACAATGCAGCGGCCTTCCGCCATATACTCAAACATTTTCATCGGGCTGCAGATCTCCGCGGAGTTGCCGCCGGAGGAGCCCGCGATCTTGGACGCGTACGGCATCAGCAATACGTCGCAGGCGGCTTGCGCGAGAGGAAGCTCCGCCTTGGTCAGGAAACCGTGAAAGACGGCGTTCGTCAATCCCTTGGCTGCCACTTCCGCGCGGCAGCGTTCCACCGCCTCATCCGTCCCGCCGAACCAATGGAAATCGGCCTCCGGGAAGCGCTCGGCGAGCTCGATGAAAAGCCCGCTGCCGCGTCCCGCGTAGAGATGCCCGCTGCAGGAGACGGCAACACGATCCGCGGGGAAACCCAGGCGGCGCTTCGCCTCCGCGAGGTCGGGGAGGTCGGCGTAGTCTTCCGGGGAGACCCCATTCGGCGCGATGAGGCAGTCCTCTGCCTTCAACCGCGGCCAGCGTGCCAGGCACTTGTCCCGCAGCGCTTCGGTGATGAAGAGCACCGTCTTCGGCGCTTTCGTCCGTGTGTAAAGATCGAACCAGCGCACCCCGCCGCCCACGGGCAGGTCGTGCATTTCATACGCCGTGCGTTTCCCGCGCAGGGCGGCCGCCGCGGCGATTTGAATCGTCCAGGTATAGACCACGTCCGCCTTGACCCGCTCCGCTTCCTTCAGCGCGCCGAGGACGAAATCCAGGCGGTGCAGCTTCGGACGGGATTGCACGCGGGTGATGGGGAAGGGCTCGCAGCGCAGGGCGTAGCGTTCCCGAACTTCATCGAAGCTCACGCTGCCCGTTCCCGGCACGCAGAGGCGGACATCCGCGCCGCAGCGGCGCAGTCCGTCGCAGGCCATCATGACCTGAATGGAGTTCGCCGTCCCGGAGGGGACGAGCGAAGTGGCGGAGGCGGCGATGATCATGCCTTGGCCTTCCTCTTTTTGCCCAGGCGTATCTCCTCGTTGGATGCCTTCTCCAGGTTATGCAGGCCGCGGAAGGTCATGATGAGCACGGAGACGGCGAGATACGCGGAGAGCAGAATTGCTTCGGTGATGTACGGTCCGCGGGGGACGAAGAGGATGGTCAGGAACATTTTGGCGAGCATCGTCCAGAAGCTGACAGCGGTGGCGTAATTGGCCTCACTGAATGTCAGCAGCAGCGTGCGGTTCCAGAAGAGGACGTTGGCGATGCCGTAGCCGACCATCAGCGTCATGATAACGTTATACGCCGGCAGGTATTCTTCTTTGAAAATTTGGAACGAGAGCCCGAGAATGTTGACTTCGTGGAAGAGCAGCGGTTTGCCGAGGAAGAGCAGTCCGACGAAGGCAGCCGCGGTCCACAAGCCGGAAAGCGTCGTGATCTTGCGCAGCAGGACCTTGACACGGTCCCATTTCTTCGCGATGATGGCGCGGTTCATTTCGGGGTATGTGGTGTCGATGAGCGGATTGACCGGGGTCAGGACCATGTTGATGACGGTCATGGCGGTCTTGTAATAGCCCGCGTAAATCGGGCTCAGCAGCGCGCCGACCCACAGCAGTTCGCCGTCGCGGGCGAGCAGATTGATCGTCGAGGAGATATTCGTGGAGACGGTGAACTGAAGGATGCTTTTCTTGTTCGTAATCAGGGAGAGCGGCGCCTTCCACCAGTTATGCCCGATCAAACCCGGCAGCCAGGCGGCGCAGAGGAAGATCGGGACGATGCCGAGGATGATCTTGCCGATGAGGTAGGCGCTGAGGATGCCCATCAGGCCGAGGTTCTGTTTCGTGGAGATGAAGACAATGAGCGCCACGATGACGTTCTGTACCAGGCTGACGAGGGCAATGGAACGGTAGCGGTTGATGACGCGGAGGATGCCGTTCGCGGTCTCCACGGCGAATTGTCCGAGGATGCTGATGCCGTAGAAAAGGATCAGGTTGTAAAGGGACGCGTCGTCGAGGAAGATCCGCGCGCCGAGCTTGGATGTGACGGCCATGAACGCGAAGGCGAAGAGCGAGGTCGCGGTCTCCACCAGGCCGGCGAACTTGATGAGCGCGCCGGTCTTGCGGTGATCCCCCTGCGCGTAAGCCTCTCCCACGAAGCGCACGACGACTTCATTCATGCGGAAGGAGAAGAGTTTGTTGACGTTGGTGACGTAGCTGGTGATCAACCCGAGGACGCCGTAATTATAGACGCCGAGACGCCGGGTGATGAAGATGGTCAGGAAGACGGAGATCACATTGCTGAGGATGAGGTACGTCGAGTTCCGCAGCACCCTCCGCAGGATCCGGTCATTGAACCAGCTTCCAACGCGCTGTATCAGCTCACCCATCAGATTCGGATGTCCTTCAGGAATTCACGCTCGGCCTGATACCAAGCGGCGGTGCGGCGCAGGCCTTCATCAAGGCTGACTTCCGGCTCCCAATTGAGCAGGCGGCGGGCTTTGCTGATGTCCGCCAGGTTCGCGAGCATATCCGCCTTGACGACGGGCAGATGCTCAATGACGGCGGGCTTGCCGATGATTTCCTCAAGCTTGTGAATGAGCTCGTTGATGGAGATGGATTCGTGGCCGCCGAGATTCATGATCTCGTAGCCGACCGGTTTCAATCCCGCGACACAGCCGCGGGCAATGTCATCCACGTAGGTGAAGCCGCGGGTCTGCTCCCCGTCGCCGTTCAGGCGGATGGGTTCGCCCTCGCTGATCCATTTGACGAAGCGGTAGATTGCCATATCCGGACGGCCGGCGGGTCCGTAGACCGTGAAGAAACGGAAGATGGTCACGTCGAGGTCATACAGATAATGGTAGGCGTGGCATTCGGCTTCCGCGCCCTTCTTCGAAGCGGAATACGGCTGAAGCGGACGGTCGGAGGACGCGGTCTCATCCGTCGGGTAGGGAGCGTTCTCGCCGTAAATGGAGGACGTCGAGGCCTGGATGAACTTTTGCACATCGTGCCGGCGGCAGGATTCGAGCAGGTTGAGCGTGCCTTTGGTGTTGACGTCGAGATAGAGCCAAGGGTCCTTCATGCTCAGGCGCACGCCCGGGATGCCCGCGATATTGATGCAGGCGTCGAACTTCGCGTCGGTGAAAAGCTTCTCGAGCGCCTCGAAGTCGGTGATGTCGGTTTTCGCGAAATGGAATCCCTCCCGCCCGGTGAGTTTATCCAGGCGGTATTCCTTCAGCCGGCGGTCGTAGATGTCGTTCAGAATATCGATGCCGGTGACTTCAATGCCATCGTCGAGCAGGAATTCGCAGATGCGTGAGGCAATAAAGCCGGCGGCACCGGTCACTAAGACATGTTTCATAAATCATTCTCCGAGACGCGGGCGGGACGATCCCCGGGCGCGTAAAAAGTCGTTTTGCTTCTATTATAATCTGATTGAGGGAGATTATGATATAATTTATAAATCTTGGGCCCGTAGCTCAGCGGTCAGAGCAGGCGACTCATAATCGTTTGATCGCTGGTTCGAATCCAGCCGGGCCCACTGGAGAAAAAAACTCTCACCGAAGGTGAGAGTTTTTTTCAGTTAGGAGTTAGGAGTGAGGAGTTATTGAAAGAGTGCAGCGAGATTTCCTCGCTGCACCCTTCAATTTTTTGACGCTCCGCGAAGGGAAGCGAGTCCGCAGGTCACCTCATCCACCGCAAGCGGTTCCCCTTCAGCACAAGGCACGGCTTCGCACGCCCTCGAGGGGAAGGCTTAAGCGCGGTCGAAATTGGGGTGAGACTTCGAATGTCGGGCGGTCGTGGCTATCGCAGACCTCATCCACCGCTAACGCGGTCCCCCTTCTCCTACAAG
>CAVIKW010000087.1:0-8417 GCA_963643375.1 Flexilinea sp.
TATTTATTCGGTGTAAGCAGCAAAAAACCGCCCGCGATTTCACGCGGGCGGTTTTTTGCTGCCAGTCAATAGTCAGCAGTCAATAGTCAATAGAGGCGCTCGCTACTCGAGCACCCGCCCCAATTTCGACCGCTATTGACTATTGACTTACCGCCAGTTTCTCCGGCGAATGGTCATACGCGTCCACCGCAATCTCCCCGGAAGCCATCGCCGTCAGGGTCTTGGTGTAGGCGTCATTCACCGGGGTGGGAATGCCGAGCGCGGCGCCTTTCCGCGACACGGCGCCGTTGAGGAAGGTGACCTCGCTCTGTTTGCGGCCCGCGTGGAGGTCGATGTAGAACGACGGCATCTTCGAACCGCGCCCGCCGCCAACGGCTTTCGTCAGCACGGGGCGGGTGATGAACGCGGGGAGGTGCTCCGCGGCGAAGGCCAGGAGGCTGATGGGCACGCCGGGGATGTCGACGGCGCGGATATTCAGCGCCCTCATGACGGCGAGCGTCTCCCGCAGCTGGCGGATCTCGAGGTCGAACGAGACCGGATTCGCGTACACCTCCGCCGGGGTCATGTTGAAAATGGCGGACGCGGCGTTGGAGAGCAGGTTCGAGATCATCTTGGACCACTTCATGGCGGTGCCGTCTTTCATCAATTTCGGCTTCAGCCCGGCTTCATCGCACTCGCGGACGAGGGCGGCGCAAATCTCGTTGGTGTCGGCGATGCCGATGCCGCGGAGCTTGGCGACTTTGATCGAACCGGCCTCGCCGCGGCTGACCGCGGTGCAGACGGAGCAGGGGATGACTTTCTCCTCCCCGAAGGCGGCCGCGAACTTCTCCTCGTTCTCCACGCCGTTCTGCAATGACAGCACCGGCGGAATATTGCCGCCGTACAGCTGCAGCTGACGGATCACGTCGTCGGTGCTGAATCCCTTGACGGCGATGATGATCAGGTCGTATTCACGGTTCGCGAAGGCCTCCTCCGCGGAGCCGAAGGCGTCGAAGCGGATCAGGTGATGCTGTTTTCCGTCGGCGTCCTCAATGCGGATGCCGTTTTTCTTTAAGGTTTCGATATGGGCGGGCCGTTCCACGTAGGCGAGCGGATTGCCGATCAATGCCAGGCTGCCCGCGACGTAGGAGCCGATCGCGCCCGCTCCGAAGCAGAGGATCCTCATCTTAGTCCAACCATTTCCGATAACCGCTCAGGAAGGCTTTCCCGGGCATGGCTTTCTTGCCGGGCGCCTGAAGCTCATCCAGGACCAGCAATCCGTCCGCCGCGGCGACCGCGGGAACGCCCTTGACGACCGTCCGCGTACCCGGCTGCAGGCCTTCGCTGTTCTCCGCGACGTGCGCGCGGTAGACTTTGAAGGTCTCCTCGCCGATACGGAAGAAGGCGCAGGGCCAGGGATTGTAGGCGCGGACTTTCCATTCGAGCGGAGCGGCGGCGCCGTTGAAGTCGAGCAGGCCGTCCTCTTTATTGATCATGCCGGTATAACAGGAGCCCTCCTCCGGCTGCGGCTGCGGCTGAATGCTGCCGTCGATGTATCCGGGGATGGTCTCGAGGAGCAGATCCGCGGCGAGCTCCGCCATCTTCGCGGAGAGCGTCACCGTCGTGTCATCGGCGGCAATTGCAATCTCACGGGAACGGAGCATCGGGCCGGTATCAATGCCGGGGTCCATCTGCATAATCGTCACCCCGCTGACGGCGTCGCCGTTCAGAATGGCCGCCTGGATCGGGGACGCCCCGCGCCAGCGCGGCAGCAGGGAGGCGTGCGCGTTGAGGCAGCCGAATTTCGGCAGGTCGAGCACGTTCGCCCGCAGGATCTGCCCGAAGGCCATGACGACGATCAAGTCCGGGTTCCATTCCTGCAGCTGTTCGAAGGTGCCGGGGACTTTCATGCGCTCCGGCTGAATGACCGGGATGCCGAGCTCCAGCGCGGCTTCCTTCACCGCGGGCATGACGATCTTTTTGCCGCGGCCGGCTTCACGGTCGGGCTGGGTGACGACGCCGACGACTTCGTAATTCGCGGCCAGGGCTTTCAACGCGGGGACGGCGATCTCCGGCGACCCCATAAAGACGATGCGGATTTTTTCCATAATTTAGTTCTTCCTTAACAAAAAGCGCGGATCGTATTCGATAAAGAATGCTCAACACCGTCAGCCAAAACCTTCGGCATTGAGCATTCGGAAGTTCAACACGAAACGCCGTGAATTCTTTTACAACAGATCCTCAATTTCCACAGCCTCGGCTTCGGCCTCAACGGCTTCTTCAACGGCAGCCTCAATGACCGCCTCGGTTACAACTTCCTCAACAGCATCCGCGGCGAGGGCGTCGACAGTTTCCACCGTGTTATCCGGGATAACGCAGCGGAAGCCGATGTAGTAGCTGGAGGACATATTGATGTAGCTGCGGTTGGCGGCGCGCATGTAAGACTCGTAATTGTTGATCTCGGTATTGGCGCAGGAGCCGCCGCGGATGACGTAGGCGCTGCCCATTTCCGGCCCGGTCGGGTCGCTGACGATGGATTCCGCCAGTTCTTCCTCGGCCGCGAGGGTCTGATAATAATTCACGCTGTACCAGGTGTTCGTCCATTCCCAGACGTTGCCGGCCATATCCAGCGCGCCGTACGGGCTCGCGCCCTTCGGGAAGCTGCCGACAGCGAACAGATCGTTGCCGTTGCCCTCTTCATCCACATAACCCGGGATGTTGGCGAGGGCATTGCTGTTGTCGGGAATCTCATCCCCCCACGGATAAATGCGTCCGTCGGTACCGCGGGCGGCCTTCTCCCATTCGTATTCCGTCGGGAGGCGTCCGCCGATCCAGGAGCAGTAACGCTCCGCCTGGTCCTCGGTGACATACACGACCGGATAGTTCTCGTAACCCGGGGTGTAAAGGGACATGTAATAATTCATCTCGCAAATGCCGGCCTCGACGCACTTCAGGTACTCGGCGTTGGTGACTTCGGTCTTGCCGATCCAGAACGCGCTGAGGTAGACTTGCATCTGCGGGGATTCCTCATCTTCGTAGGCGTAGGCATCCTTTTCGGGATCGGAGCCGAGGAGGAAGTTGCCGGCGGGGACGTAAACCATCTCCGCGCCGCTCTTTTCCTCGGTCATCGGTTCCTTGGTCGGGACGGGCGCTAAGGTCGGGATGGCGGTCGGGGCTTCGGTGGGTTCAACAACTGCCTCGGCGGCTTCAACAGAGACGGATTCGTCTGCGGCATCCTCACCGGAGACGAACACTTCAATCGTCTCGTCGCCTTCCGCGGTTACGGCTTCGGATTCCGCGTCGCCCTCGCCCAGGTCAATGAACTCCGGCGTGAAGGTCGGGTAAGGCGTCTGCGTCGGCCAGGCGGCAACGGTCTCTTGGACGGAAGCCTGTTTCTCGGCCTCGACAGTCAATTCCAGCACCGTCATGGTCTCGCGGACATGATCCGGGGTCGCGGTGGGGGTATTGGAAAGGCCGAAGAAGCCGGAGCCGTTCTTGCTGGCGGTGAAAGCATAAATGCCGCCCGCGATCAGCAGGATGGCGAGCAGGGTGCCGAGGATGATCTTCGGCAGGTTATCCTTGCGGGAGGCCTTCGTCTTCTGGCTCGAGAGCCGGCGCTGGCGGTCCTGACGCATGATCTCGATATCTTTTTTCTCAAGGTTGAGGTCGGTGTCTTCCGGCGCGGGGGCGTCGACGCGCTGGATGCTGTCGGCGTTCTCCTCTCCGTAAATGCGAATGGCAGCCGCGGAGGCGCAGACGCCGGCATTCACCACGGAAGGCAGTTCAAGAATGGCGCGGACGATGCCGCGGGGACTGCCATTGCTCTCAACCGCGTAAAGGATCTCCGACTTGCCGACGAAGGTATCCAATGACGCGCTGCAGAGGAGGAAGACGTCGCCGTCGCGGACGTCGATGCCGTCGTAGACATCGATCGTCAGGTCGCGTTCCTGGCCGAGCAGCTCCGGTTCGGGGATATTGCCGTCCTCGTCCGGGGTGGGGGCTTCGGTGATCTGGAAGACCTTGTCATTGCGGATGATGTACGCCCGCCCGGAGCCGACGTTGCCGATGACGACTTTGCCGTCCGTTACCGCGGCGGAGATTGCCGAGGCGGACATCACTTCGTTCTGGACTTTGGCGTATTCGAAGATTTCGTTGTTCGCCGTGCGCATGGCCAGCGCCAGCTTGTTGGCGTCCACGAAGTCATAAGAATGGAAGTATTCGTAGAGGATCTTCTTGGCGGTGAACCGCGCCCCGACTTCGGGGAGGTAGCTGTTGTCGGTCCCGCGCGCCAAGACGTACACATTCGACGCCCCGACGGTTCCGTCCGGTTCTTTTTCGTAAAAGGCGGAATATTCCGCGGAAAAGTCTTCTCCGCCGTTCACTGTGCCCGCGTATCCCGCGGAATAAATCTTTTTTTCGGGGTTCGTCTCCATAGGATTGATTCTCTCCGTGTCTTAATAATCCATTGTCGGGGCTTATATAAAAGTCCTATTCTCATTATAATACAATCCTTAACGAATTACCGCACCAATCTTTCCGATTGGTGCGGTAGAGACCGGAGACCGGATAACATAAGTCGGCAAGTGCCCGACCGGGGTAAACGTTCCAACTTCGAGCGCGTATCTGCCTTCCCCTCGAGGGGAAGGGGGACCACGTAGTGGTGGATGAGGTGCATTTAAAAAGCGCGCCCGACAAGGGAAGCAACATTTTCCCGTGTCGAGCGCAATCGATATTTGAAGACCCGCCCAAATTATGTTATCCGGTCTCTGGTCTCTGGTCTCTACTGACTATTGACTGTCTTATACCTATCCGCCTGCACCGTGAACAGCTTGCAATACGTGCCGCCTTTGTCCATCAGTTCGGCGTGCGTGCCGACTTCGGAGACAGTGCCGTTTTCGAGAACCACGATCTGTGTGGCGGTGGTGGCGGAGGACAGGCGGTGGGAGACGTAGAACGTCAGCTTGCCTTCGCGGAGTTGATCGAACTGGTTGAAAATCTCCTGCTCCGCCAGCGGATCGAGGGACGCGGTCGGTTCGTCGAGGATGAGGATGTCGGAGTCGTTATAGAAGGCGCGGGAGACGGCGAGCTTCTGCCACTGGCCGACGGAGAGCTCGGCGCCGTTCGGGTCGAAGATGCGCATCAGCGGCGTTTGATATCCCTGACCGAGCTTCTCAATGTACGGCGCGGAGTTGCCCTGCGCGGCGGCCTCGCGGATCTTCTCCGCGTCAATCGGGCGGTCGATCTGTCCGTAAGCGATGTTCATCTCCGCGGTGTCGGCATAGCGGCCGAAGTCCTGGAAGATGGTGCCGTAGATGTTATACAGCTGATCCACGTCGTAATCGCGAATGTCGCGGCCGTCCAGGAGGATTTCTCCCTCGGTCGGGTCGTAAAGGCGGGTCATGAGCTTCAACAGCGTCGTTTTGCCCGCGCCGTTCAGCCCCACGAGAACGACGGATTCGCCGGAGCGGAACTTCAGGTTGATGTCCTTGAGCACGTCGTGATCCATGCCGGGATAGCGGAAGTAGACGTGACGGTACTCAATCTCATGTTCGCCGCGTTTGACCTGCGCCGGCGGATTCACCGCGGGGACGATGGTCGGCTTCTCGTTCATGAAGGAGATCATGTTGTCGATGAACAGCGTCCCTTCATAAATGGAAGCGGTCGAGGTAATCAGGGATGAGACGCCGCTGCCGATGGTGTTCAGCGCGCCGGTGTAAAGTGTATAATCGCCGACCGTCAGCTCCCCGTTGTAAACCTTCCACGCCACCCAGACGAAGATGCCGCAGTTGACGGCGTTCATCAAGAGCGTCGTCAGGATGTTCCATTTGCCTTCCGCGTAGATGAGGGACTTGATCCCCGCGAAGTACTTGTCAAAGACCTCGTCGAAGCGCTTCATGAAGGTATCGCCGAGGCGGAAGAGGCGGACTTCCTTCACCATGTCCTTATCCACCATAAGGTCGGAATAATAATCCATCTTCCGGCGGTCAACCGAGCGGCGGCGCATGTAGTTCGCGTTCCGTCCTTTATAGACGTAGTTCACCACCGCGGAGGGAATGGCGGCGAGGACGATCAGCAGCGGGGCGGCAGGACTGACTGCCCAGAGAACGACAACGAAGCTGACCATTGAAATGAGCGTACTCATGACGGAGAAAGTCGCCGAGGCGATCTGCAAGGGACGGTGGCCGGCTTCGCGGTTGGCGTTTTCCAATTTCTCATAAAACTCCGGGCGGTCGAAGCTCTGCAAATCGAGCTCGTCCGCCTTGCGCATGAGCTTCTTACGGATGCGGTTCACGATCAGCTCGCCGAACGTGCGGGTGATCATGTTATCCACCGAAGCCACCAGCCGCAGGAGGAAGAGATACACAAACTGGAAGATCAGCAGCCGCAGGATGGCGTGGAACTCAACCCCGGCCGAATTGACGAGCGCGTTGATGAGGTCCTTGGAGATGTACGCGCCGAGCAAGGGCATGCAGCCGTTGAAAACCGACATGAACAGCATGGCGAAAAGCATCCACGGACGCGTCTCCCAGACGAGGGAATAAATGTAAAACAGTCGGGAGAAGAATCCCCCGGTGAGCTTCTTGATGTACGCGGGAACCTCACGGACGGACTTCGGCCGTTCTTCACGGACTTCGTTCCGCGGTTCCATAGGCGGCATATGCGTCATAGACAGACCTCCTTGATTGATTCAATAACATACTCAGATTATTCTTACATTTTCAATACGTTCCTCGTAATAATTCAGATGATATTTTGTATGATTTTTAATATTTCTCTTACTTTCCGATGTTATTCTATAAGAAATGATGCGGAAAGGGATAAAATTCCGATCCGCGGGGAGGTATAAAGCAATGAAAACCAACAAGAAATTGACATTTGTATTGGCTCTGATGATTATCGCGATCCTCACAGCCGCTGTTGTGCCGGTTTACGCGGCAGATAAAGAAGAAAAGACCGAGGCGATCAATGAAGCAAAGGCTTCGTTCAGCGATCTCTATGAAAAGGTGAATCCGTCCGTCGTTTACATTTATGTGGCAACCCCCGCCGAAGACGAAGATGACCTGTATCAGATCTTTGGTTACGGCAACGGAGACGATTACGACTACGATTACGATTACGACTATGATTACGACTTCGATTACTTCTTCGGGCCGCAGTTCGAGGAATTCTTCCGCCAGTATCAGCAGCAGGGCCGTCCGAACGGCCGCGGCAACGGCGATAACTTCCGCGATCAGCCCGAAGAGGATGATAAGGAAGAAGAACAGAACCTGACCTACGGCGCCGGTACCGGCTTCGTCTGGGATACCGAAGGCCATATCGTCACCAATAACCACGTGGTCGAGAACGCGGTTGACATCACCGTCACCTACTCCGACGGTCTCGTCCGCAAGGCGACCGTCGTCGGTACCGACCCGGACAGCGACCTCGCCGTCATCAAGGTTGACGATCCCGAAGACGTCGTTCCTGTCACCATGGGCGACTCCGATGCCATGAAGCCGGGCGACCTCGTCGCCGCCATCGGCAACCCGCTGAGCCAGACCGGAACCATGACCCAGGGCATCATCTCCGCTGTCGGCCGTTCTTACGCGGTTGAGACCGGCGTGGATGGCAGCTACACCATCCCGGATGTCATTCAGACAGATGCCTCCATCAACCCGGGCAACTCCGGCGGCGTTCTGATCAACCTGGACGGTGAAGTGATCGGTGTTCCGATGGCCTTCTCCTCCTACAGCTACTCATCCGCCGGCATCGGCTACGCCATTCCGTCCAACCTGGTGAAGCGCGTCGTCCCGGCCTTGATTGAGAACGGCGAATACGACCATCCGTGGCTCGGCGTGAGCGGTACTTCCCTGACTCCGGACGTCAACGAAGTCCTCGAGCTCCCGCATGACCAGCGCGGTGCCCTGATCCAGTCCGTCACCGAAGGCGGGCCTGCCGAAAAGGCCGGCATCAAGGGCGGCGATAAAGAGACCGAACTCGTGAGCGGCTACAGCATTATGACCGGCGGCGACATTGTCACCAAGATCGGCGACCGCGACGTCAAGGGTATGGATGACATCATCGCCTACCTGAGCTCCAACACCTCCATCGGCGACACCGTCACCCTGCACATCATCCGCGACGGTGAGGAAATGGACGTGGACGTCGAACTGGCTGCCCGCCCGACCGCCGCAGAGCGCAAGGCCGCTGCCGAAGGCAGCAAGAATGAAGCTCAGCCGCAGCAGGAAGCCGGCACGGCTTACCTCGGCGCTTACATCAAGGATAACGGCGGCAGCGGCGTTCTCATTGACAGCGTCAACGAAGACTCCCCGGCTGAAGACGCCGGCCTGAAATCCGGCGACGTGATCCTGAAGATCGACGGCAAGGACGTCTCATCCGCTGCCGACCTGAAGGCCGAGATCTCCAAACACCTGCCGGGTGAACGCGTCGACCTGACC
>CAVIKW010000088.1:0-8318 GCA_963643375.1 Flexilinea sp.
CTCATCCACCGCAAGCGGTCCCCCTTCCCCTCGAGGGGAAGGCTTAAGCGCGGTCTAAGTTAAGGCCTGTCTCCCATTGTCGATTGCCTTGATTAACGTTATCCGGTCTCCGGTCTCTGGTCTCTTATAACTCCTAACTCATAACTCCCAACTCCTACCCCTATCCTTTTTCCGCTTAAATATCCGAATTCCGAAACAGACCGAAAAATTCGACTATAATACATATAAAACCGCAATAATGTGTGTCCGAACAGAGAAAAACAAGAGGCCCTTATGTCAAATGTTTACGTATCCAACCACCCGCTGATCCAGCACAAACTGTCCATCCTGCGTGCCAAAGAAACCGGCTGCAATGACTTCCGCCGTTTGATTTGCGAAGTCGGCAAGCTGCTTTGCTATGAAGTCACCCGCGACCTGCCGCTGTCCCCGATTGAGATCGAGACGCCGATGCGCAAGATGACCGCGCATTATGTTGAGAACGAAATCTCCCTGGTCCCGATCCTCCGCGCCGGCTTGGGGATGGTGGACGGCTTCCTTGACCTCATGCCGCAGGCCCATGTTTATCACCTCGGTTTTTACCGCAATGAAGAGACCCTTCAGCCGGTGGAATATTACAACAAACTTGAGAAATACCGCCCGGCGGAACAGTGCCTGATTCTCGACCCGATGCTCGCGACCGGCGGCTCCGCCATTCACGCTGCGGACATTGTCAAGCGCTGGGGCGCGAAGAACATCAAGTTCGTCGGCCTCATCGGCGCGCCGGAAGGCATCAACGCCCTGCAGACCGCGCATCCCGACGTGGACATTTTCCTCGCCGCGATCGACGAGAAGCTGAACGATGTCGGCTACATCCTTCCGGGGCTCGGAGATGCCGGCGACCGCCTCTTCAATACCCTCGGCTGATCCCGGGTTGATAATGTCGGACAATTCTGATATAATCAAGAAAAAACGAGAGATAAGAAATCAAGCTTATGAAAATCGCAGTCGCAGGCACCGGATACGTGGGGCTCTCCCTCTCCGTGCTTCTTTCACAACATAACACGGTGTACGCCGTGGACATCATCCCCGAAAAGGTGGCGCTGATCAACGATAAGAAGTCGCCGATCAAGGACCCCGAAATCGAGACGTTCCTGCGTGAGAAGACTTTGGACCTCCACGCCACGACCGATGCGGAAGCCGCTTACACCGACGCCGAATTCATTATCATCGCCACCCCGACGAACTACGACGTGGAGACGAATAAATTCGACACTTCCTCCGTGGAAACCGCGATTGAGACGGTTCGCAAGTACAACACCACCGGCACGATCGTCATTAAGTCGACAATCCCGATCGGGTATACGCGCCACCTGCGTCACGATGTCGGCGATAAGAACCTGTTCTTCTCTCCCGAATTCCTGCGCGAAGGTCACGCCCTCTACGACAATCTGTACCCCGGCCGCATTATCCTCGGCGTGAAGATTGAGGATGAGAAGCTCCTGGCGCGGGCGAAGAAATTCGGCGAGCTGCTGCAGGAAGGCGCGATTAAGCAGAACATCCCCGTCCTGCTGACCCATTCAACCGAAGCCGAGGCGGTGAAGCTCTTCTCGAACACCTACCTCGCCATGCGCGCGGCGTTCTTCAACGAGCTCGACACCTACGCCGAGACGCGCGGACTGCACACGGATGAGATCATCCGCGGCGTCTGCATGGATGACCGCATCCGCGACGTGTATAACAATCCGTCATTCGGCTACGGCGGCTACTGCCTGCCGAAGGACACGAAGCAGCTGCTGGCGGAGTTCAAGGGCGTGCCGGAAAGCCTGATCGGTGCCATCGTGAAGTCCAACGATGTCCGCAAACAGTATGTAACCGATCAGATTCTCGCCCGCGACCCGAAGGTCATCGGCATCTACCGCCTGACCATGAAGGCCGGCTCCGACAACTACCGTGAAAGCAGCGTCTGCTACGTCATGAACCTCGCCGCCAAGCAGAGTGACGCCAAAATCATCATCTACGAACCGACCTGGACGAAGGGCTCGTACAACGGCTGCGAAGTCGTCAACGACCTCGAGGAGTTCAAGAAGCGTTCCGATGTCATCGCGGCGAACCGCATGACCGCGGAGCTCGCGGACGTGGAAGAGAAAGTCTACACCCGCGACATCTTCCGCAGAGATTGATTTCAAACGTCATGAATTTATGACGTCTCACTCCTTTTCAAAGGTATAATCTGTTTGTCTAACTGAGCAGCAAAAGCGTAAGACCGAGTTAATCGATCTTGCGCTTTTTTATTTTGCCGAAAATTAAGGAGTGAATGAATGGAACAAAAGAAAGATAATTTTCTCGATACCGCGCCCGTGGGACAGCTGATCAAGGCGTACTCCATCCCCTGCGTGATTTCGCTGCTGGTGGCGGCGCTTTATAACATCGTCGACCAGATTTTTATCGCCAACGCTACATACCTCGGCTCTTACGGCAACGCGGCGAACTCCGTCGTCTTCCCGCTGACAATTATTGCCCTCGCGATTGCCGTCATGATCGGCGACGGATGCTGCGCCTTCGTGAGCAACCGTCTCGGCGCCGGGAAGTCGGAAGACGCCGGGCGCGGCGTCGGCTCTGCGGTTGTGGTGACGATCCTCTCCTCGGCTGTGATCACCGCTGTCTACCTGATCTTCTCCGAAGGCATCCTGACCGCGTTCGGCGGCCGGGTCAATGAAGAGACGTGGAAGCTCACCAAGGAATACTTCTTCATCATCGCGCTCGGCATTCCGTTTTATATGTTCGGACAGTCCATGAACCCGATCATCCGCTCCGACGGCAGCCCGCGCTTCGCGATGATCTCGACGCTTGCGGGCGCCGCGGTCAATGTCGTCCTGGATCCGCTCTTCATCTACACCTTTCATTGGGGCATGGCCGGCGCGGCCGCCGCGACTGTCGCGGGACAGATTCTGACCTGCGCCCTCGCGGTTTGGTACCTGCCGCGAATGCGCGTCGTCCGCCTTGACCGGTCCTGCTTCCGTGTCTTCCCGAAGCTCGCGAAGGAATACGTCCCCTTGGGCGCAACCTCGTTCTTCTCGCAGATCGCGACCGTCGTCTCCCTCTTCGCCATCAATAACACCGTCACGAAATACGGCGCCATGGACGCGGTTTTCAGTCAAACCGAGCTGGCGCAGATCCCGCTCGCGGTCCTCGGCATCGTCATGAAATTCCTGCAGATCATCATGAATATCTCCGTCGGGCTGGCCGCGGGCTGCATCCCTGTCGTCGGCTATAACCTCGGCGCCGGGCATAAGGACCGCGTCAAGGACCTCTTGAACGGACTGCTGAAGATTGAAACCGTCATCGGCGTTGTGACCTTCGTGATCGTGATGGTCTTCCCGAAGGCGCTCATCGGCATTTTCGGCGCCGCCAATGAATCCGTCCATTACACCGAGTTCGCCATCCGCGCGTTTCGGACGTACTTCTGCCTGATCCTGCTGGCCTGCATCAACAAAATGTCCTTCGTTTTCCTGCAGGCGATGGGCAAAGCCGGGGCGTCCTCCATTGTCTCGCTGCTGCGCGATGTCGTTTTCTGCTGCGGTTTCGCGGTCCTGCTGCCCCGCTTCTTCGGACTGAACGGCGTGCTGTATTCCATGCCCGCGGCGGATTTCCTGACGTTCATCATCATCGCGGCGATGCTGAAAGGTGTCTATAAATCGCTCGAAGCCTGAGATTATTAGAATCCCATTAAATCCGGCGGCCGATGCCGGATTTTTTCGTTAAAACAGGTGCGCGGCAGATTATAATCAAGGTGTAGTTTCGTTTGGCGAGGTAAACATGAAACAGACCGAAAAGCTCTCGATATTGATTCTCACGGCGTTGGCCTTTCTTTTGTGCGGCTGCGATACCGTCAATAATTACGTGTCGCGGGCGCTGTGGAAGTTTTCCGACGTGGAATCCGATGAATCCTATCGGGCGTATGCCGAGCTGCGGGACAGCGGGGAGTTGGATGATGACGGTCTGTACCATTCCGAAGAGCTCGCCGCGTTGGAAGCTGCCGCCGCGAAAGAGACGGAAGGCGCGATCCATGTCTCGTTCGCGGTCAATGATGCCTTGGGCTTCACGTATTACCGGGACGCGGCCATGACGGAAGCGCTTGACACGAATTCCTGCCGCCTGAACCCGGGAGACGCGGTTTACGCCTCCGCGCCGGACCTCTCAAACGCGCCGGTTTTGTATAACTTCTCACGTTTTCTGATCCGCGCCCGCGCTTCGGAAGCGGAGGAATGGAGCGTCGTCGGGACATCCGACTCCGTTCCCGGCTTGGTGTATGCCATTCCCGCTGACTTCACGGGGGCCGACCTTTCAATCCTGCCGATGGGATATTACGAGCAGCGCACGATCACCCTCTCGGCAATGGACGGTGACAAGGAACTGCTCAAAGGATTCTGGACGGTCAACGGAAAAGATTACGGCAATGTGACCGTGAAAGTTGACGCGCAGACAACCTGTCAGGTGGTCTACAATTACGGCGCGTATAAAGACAGCTATTATTTCGCCGGTTCGGAACCGGAATGCTTTTACGATAAAAGCAGCGCCGGCACGGTGACTTTTTACGAAACCCCTTCGGATAAAGCCGAGGTGAGCTACACGGTCGAGATGCATCCCTATACCTCGCTGCTGATTCAGAACGGCGCGTCGGAAAATAAGAACTTGCTGGAAAGCTTTTGGTCGTTTCTGACCGATCGCGAGCAAAGCGTCTTTGAATTGCAGAACGTCATCCTGCTGCTGGAGCTGAACGGCTCACCGGTTGTCAATAAACTCACCGGTGAGGAATGCCGGGTGGACAAGCTGAAAGTCGGGGACGAGCTGCGGATCCGTGTCCCGCTGAATATGAAACTGACCGGAACCGGCATCACGATCCCGAAGCCGTCCGTCGTCTCCGACGCCCGCGAATACACTCTGACGATCCCGGATAGGCCAAACGGCGAGATGCGTATCGCCGTCACGCCGAGAAACAGCGAGGACGGCGCATATCACGCGCCGACGATCAATGACGGTACGCTGCGGGTCTATGACAAATTCGATAATGAATACGTCGAAGGCGATGAGCTGCCCGGCGAAAGTGAAACGGTCACGGTGGAAATCACGCCGAATGAAGGCAAGTTCATCTACGGCAAGCATGTGAAGAACAACGCGTACCGGGAGAATATGCGGTATTCGGATTTCCTCGCGCGTTATCCGCAGCTGATCCGCGAATTGGAAATACGCCCGGGGCACGAGGTCGTGCTGGACACAACGGATGAGCTCGGCACCTGTACCTTCTGGGTCAACAGTGAATCGGTTACGGGAACGGTTCTGCTGCGGGATGATGACTTTTTTGAACTGGATTACGCCTTGAATAACACCCGTTATGAGATTATTTATGAATACGGCGATCCGGTTCCGATGGACGGCAGCTCGATTTTCTCCGTCACGAGAGATATTGAGATCAATGAGTCGCTGGACGGAAGGACGCTGCGCTGCAGAGACTTCGTGAAACTGGCGGAAAGGTAGACGTCAAATGTTGATGAAATTGAAAAGAAACGCGCGGAAGCTGCTCATTCTTGTGATCGCGATCGCGGTCTGTGCGCTGAGCGTTGGGCTCTTCCTGAACGCCGAAGAGGTTGGGGCAGCCGTGGGCAGTACTGCCGGCAGCAGCGTCGGCAAGGCGGTCGGCTCTTTCAACGGTGTGACAAAAGGCCTCGGCGCCGGGTATGAAAGCGGCAAGGCCGAAGGACTCTCCGCGAAGGACACCGAAGCGGAAGTGATGACCGCGGTGCGGGAACTCGGCAATCTGCGCGTCCTGGTCGCGAATGTCGACATCCCGAATTATCATGAGCTCGGGAAGAAGTACGCCGCGCTCTATCTCTTCCGCGGCAGCGCGGTGTTTTCCGTGGACCTGACCAAGGCGGTCATTACGCGGAGCGCTGACGGCGCTGTGACCGTTACGCTGCCGGAGCCGACAGCGAAGGTGAGTATCAACGATTCCGAAACGAAGCTGCTGGCGGAGTATCAGGCGGCTTTCTTCAACGGAAGCGCGGAGGACGGCTTCGAGGCGTATCTGAACACCTTGAAGGCCGTGGACAATATCGCCCTGGAAGAGGTCTCGAATTACGAAAACCTGCTGACCATGGCGCGGGAGTCCGCGAAAAAACAGGTGCGCCGCGTGACCGAGAGCGTCTGCGTGAACTGCGCCGGCGTCACGGTTGACTTCCGTGAAGATTGAGGAGGCGGATCATGACCGAAGAATTACGTGAAAATACCGAATCGAGAAACGTGACGGCAGACCTTGCCGAAGGGAATGAATCTTCCACTCAAATTCAGCCCGCGCCCGCGAAAGAGCTCGCGCCGGAGAATGCCGAACCGCCGAAAAAGGGCAAGAAGCGGAAGAACGGCGGGCTTTTCTATGTCGTGATCGCTGTGCTGGTCTTGATCAGCGCGGGACTGCTTGTCTTGGGCAGCACCCGCGGTTCCGCCGCGGTGCGGGAGGCCTTCGAGCGGGAGAAGACGGCCGCTGAGGAAAACACCTATCAGGCGTTTTACGACACAAGTTACGACGCCGCGGAGCATGACTATCATGTCAAAAATCAAGCCGTCATCACCCTCTCCGGAATCCGTGAGACCGCCGAGCTTGAAGTGCTGAGCGTCAGCGACATCGTGTATATTACCAAGGACGCGAAGAATATTTTCGACACCCGCTCGTGGCTGCAGGTTCCCGGCACCGGCGTGTTCACGCTGGACCTTGCCGCCGGGGAGTTTCTCGTGGACAACGAACGCCGCTCCGTCTATGTACGCCTGCCGAAGCCCGACCTCTCGACAGATAATATCACGATCGATCATAAGAACGTGAAAGTGCTGAACTTGGACAGCAGTTCCATCGCGAGTTCCGTACGCGACGGTGAACAGCTGGCGCAGCAGCAGTTGAATGAGGCGCTCACACAGATTCGCGAAGATATTAAATCCAACCTGGAGTATTACGAATACGCGGAGGAATCCGCGCGGTCTTTGCTGGAGACATGGATCCGGTCCGTCAATAAGGATGTTGAAGACCTGACCGTTGAAATTGAATTCTATTGATTTCGGATTATAATAAAGCATAATCTCGTCAATAGGAAGCGGTTATGCGGATCCTCTCACAAACATTTTCAGATCCCGGCGGTCGTACTCCGAATGAAGACGCCGCCGGTTTTTATTCCAACGGAGACTTCCGGGCATGGATTGCCGCGGACGGCCTCGGCGGGCATGCCGACGGTGAAGCGGCGTCTGCCTGCGCGGCGGAGACTTTGGAAGAGATCATGAGCGGATGCACCGCTGTCAATGAGGCGTTTGTGCGGGATGTGATGCGGGAACTGAACGCGGCCGTGAGCCGTCTGAACGGACCGCTGACCACGGCGGTGTGCGCCTTTACGGACGGGAAGACGCTGTGGTACGCCAATAACGGCGACTCGCGTCTCTACTTCCTGCGCAAGAATAAGATCATTCACCGCACGAACGACCACAGCCTGGCGTATCTTGCTTACCGCAAGGATGTGATCGCTTATGATGATATCCCCACCCATCCCGGGCAGAGCCGGCTGCTGCATTCGCTCGGCTCGGATTTCGAGTTCGCGGGGGAGTTCTACGACCCGATCCCGCTCGAACCGGGCGACGCCTTCCTGCTGTGCACGGACGGTTTCTGGGAGCTGATCAAGGACGCGGAAATCGAGCGTTCCCTGCGCATCTCCGACGAACCGCAGGCGTGGCTTGACCTGATGCTGTCATTCGTGCGTCAGCGCCTGAAGGACCGCTCCGATAACTATACCGCCGTGATCGGGATGGTTGTCCATTAATTTCCGAAGTAACGATTGAAATATTCCGGCAGCTGCGACTGCCAATACGCCGTGTCATGCGTACCCGGACGGACGACGAAGTCATACGTCAGCCCGGCGTAAGAGAGCTGCTCCGCGGCTTTGTTCGCGTCCATGCGGTAGTAATCCTCACTGCCGATATCCATGAAGACGCGCGGTGTCGTCTCGGGCGTCAGATCCTGCGCGATGTAATACAGCGTCTGATCGTCGAATGGCGTCCCCGGCGCGGAGTGCATCCCGAGGGCCGCGAAGGTCTCCGGGTTCTCGAAAGCAAGCTTTTCCGCCCACAACGCGCCGCGGGAGATGCCCCCGATGGCGCGGCCTTCACGCGTCGCGTCGGTGTTGTAATGACTGTCGACGAAGGGGATCACCGTCTCGAGAATGGCGTTCCCGAACTCGGAAAGGCTCATGCTCAAGAGGTACTCGTCCTCCTGCGGCACGACTGTCAGGAACAGCGGCAGCTCGTATTCA
>CAVIKW010000089.1:0-8184 GCA_963643375.1 Flexilinea sp.
ATGAAAATTTCCGTATCACAGCCGAATCTCGCGCAGGCGCTCAGCGTCGTATCTCACGCTGTTTCCACCCGCAGCACACTGACCATTCTTGAAAACATCCTCATCACCACCGAGCAGGATCGAATCTGCCTGTCCGGTACGAATCTCGAACTCGGACTCCGTTACTGGATCCCCGCTCAGATTGATGAACCCGGTTCCATCACGGTCCCCGCGAAGCTGTTCACGGATCTTGTCAACACCATGCCCGCGGACACTGTCTCCCTCGCCCTGAATGAGACCAACCAGACGGTCACCGTCCGCTGCCAGAAACTCGTCACCGACATCCGCGGCATCGAAGCCTCCGAATTTCCGCCGATGCCCGAATTCGACGCCTCCCAGGCGGTCAGCTTTGACATGACCGAGCTGAAGAAGACCATCAACCAAGTCGCCTTCGCCGCCGCGGTGGATGACAACCGCCCGGTCCTGCACGGCGTGAAAATGAGCGTGAACGACAACGTCCTCGCCATGGCCGCGACCGACGGCTTCCGCATCGCCATCAAGAAGATCGTCCTCTCCGAAGCTCTGGACGCCCCGCTTTCCGCCATTATCCCGGCGGCAGCCCTTCGCGAACTCGCCCGCATCGCCGGTCCGAATGACAAGACCGTCTCCATGGTCTTCTGCGAGGGTAAGACGCAGGTCATTTTCCATCTGGAAACCGCCGAGCTGATTTCCTCGCTGATCGCGGGTGAATTCATCAATTACGAAGCCATCGTCCCGACTTCTTTCAAGACCTCCATCGTCATTTCCACAGCCGCACTGCAGAGCGCCTGCAGCCAGGCCGGAGTCATTGCCCGCGCCAACAAGAACCTGATCAAGCTGGATATCAAAGCCGCCTCCGAAGGCGAACCCGGCCGCATCATCATCATGACCCAGGCCGAACAGAGCGGCGGCTCCCAGGAGAACGTCATTGAAGCCAACGTCGACGGCGACGGCCTGCAGATCGCGTTCAACGTCCGCTACCTGAAGGATGTCCTGGGCGTCATCGAGACCCCGAGTGTCTACCTGCGCACGAACGCCACCATGGCCCCGGCCATGCTCTCCCCGGTTGACGATACCGTCGACTACAAATACGTCATCATGCCGATGCATTTCGCGTAAACATGGAGGTCAGGTCAGTTCTCACCATGCCGCAAAATGATTATTCCCCGAATGTACTTTCGTCCATTCAGGCAACGCTGTCACAGTATCCGATCCTGTCGGATAAAATTGAAAATGAAATGTACAACCGTCTTCTGCAGGACGGGTATATCACCGTAAACTTATTCACGGAAAAAGTCCGTGATTTCGCATTGCTGACCCAGAAACGCGAAGGGTTGAAGAACCCGTTCGCGCAGGAAGGGCAGCAGACTTGGGAGAAACGCCTCAACCGTGTCCAAAGCGACATGATCCGCCAGGAGTTCGCGCACCGCTACACGTTGGAGGACTTCAATAAACTCGTCGCCGCGGTTCTGCGCAACCCGACCGCGGGACGCGTGGAGACGCTGACCTGGCACAACATTGAGCATGCCGCGGTCGAGACCATCATTGAGCAGGCGCTCGTCATGGAGCATCTGCCCGCCTCCGAACGGAAAGACTACGCCGCGCAGCTGATGTCCGCCAAGGTCACGCTGATCCGGCGCCTCCTTTCCGACCGCGCCTCGTTCATCCAAGTCGCCAAAAACGTCTTCTCCATCCATGACCTGTTGGAAATCAACCGCCACCGCATCGGCCGCGGACCGGTCGGTTCCAAGACCGCCCAGCTCCTGCTCGCGAACCGCATTCTGCGCGCCTCCGCGGACGGCGACATCCGCAATGCCGTCGGCACCATTGAGTCGATTTATATCGGCGCGGACGAGTTCAACAACTTCATGCTCGTCAATAACATCGTCGGCTGGATGGACCAGATTTATAAGACGGAGGAAGAATGCCGCCGCGACTATCCCGCGCTGCAGGCGGATTTCTCCCGAGGCGAATTCCCGCAGGATATCGTCCGCGGACTGAAGCGCGTCGTCGAGACGATGAACGGCCAGCCGTTCATTGTTCGCTCCTCGAGCCTGCTTGAGAACTCCATCAACCATCCGTTCAACAGCCTGTACCGCAGCGTCTACCTGCCGAATCAGGGGACTGCCGAGGAAAACCTTGAAGCGTTGGAAGACGCCATCCGCATCGTCTACGCGAGCACCTTCAACCCGAACGCCCTGGCCTACCGCCGCAAGAACGGCCTCACGGACTACACCGAAGCCATGGCGATCCTGATCCAGCCCGTCCACGGACACAGCATCGGCGCCTATTTCTTCCCGGATGTCGCGGGCGTCGCTTCCGGCAAATCACCGTTCAAATGGACGGGGAACAGCCACAAGGACGAGGGCTTCATGCGCTTCGCGGTCGGCCTCGGTACGCAGGCGATCTACCGCAACGGCGACGACTACTCCCATATCGTGGAGCTCTCCGACCCGAACAAACGCCACACGACGTTCACCTACGGTGAGGAATACAACACGCAGGAGTTCATGCGCGTGCTGAACCTCAAGACGAACGAGTCCGAGCTCCTGGATGTTCAGGACGTCCTCGGCAGCAAATATCCGCTGATGCACCTCGTCGCCCAGAAACGCGAAGGCGACCGCATGCTCACGTTACAGAAGGGCGAAGAGACGGATTCCTACTGCGTCACCTGCAAAGAGCTGATCCGCGGCACGAACTTCACCCGCCTCATGCGCGACATTCTGCAGACCATCCGGCGCGCCTACGGGAAGCCGGTCATGGTCGAGTTCTCGGCATTGATCGACACCTCCGACCCGTGGGAGCCCACGTTCAAGATTCAGATTCACAACTGCCGCATCTGCGGCGCGCCGAACTGCACGCCGATCACGCATACCCTGCCGGCGGACCCCATCAAACGCGACCTCTTCACGACGGACCGCTTCGTCGGCGACGGCGTCCTCAAGGACATCGCTTATGTCGTCTACGTCGACCCCGATCAATACGCGAAGCTTTACGGCGCCCAGTGCGACGAATTCTGTTCCCTGCTCGGCGAAATCAACGCCAAGCTCGCGGATGAGAACTTCATCTTCGTCTCCGCCACCCGCTGGGGAACCCGTGAACACCACGGCATCCCGGTGCCTTACAGCGCGATTTCCAACGCCAAGGCGCTCGTGGAACTCAGCGGCCTGAAGGAAAACTACATCTCCGACCCGTTCTGCGGCACGCAGTTCTACCAGTCCATGCAGGAATCCGGCATCAGCTCCATCATCACCAACGCGGATAAGCC
The DNA here is from genome assembly GCA_963643375.1 of Flexilinea sp. GTDB lineage: Bacteria > Chloroflexota > Anaerolineae > Anaerolineales > Anaerolineaceae > Flexilinea. The sequence goes on from CAVIKW010000089.1 coordinate 3,287, forward strand.
CGAGGACATCGACACCTCGTTCTTCACCGACAGCCGCGACCTGTCCGCGGACTGGATCGGCATCCCGGAGAAATTCCGCGGCTGCGTCCGCATCCTCTCCACCAAGAATTGGTACGGCTCCCGCTCCCTGGTGATCCACATGGATCCCGCCGCCTGCGTCACCCGCGCCGGTTTCATTTGATCCACGAAGGAAATCCTATGAAAAAATTCTCTGTACTGCTGCTGATTGCCGCCGCGCTGCTGTGCCTGTGCGGCTGTTCCCAAAAAGATACCGCCTCCGAAGCCGTGAAGCCGGTTGAGGAGTTCTATAACGCCATCGTCACCCAGGACCGCGATAAGGTTAGCTCCATCGCCTGCGCCGACTGGGAAAAGGACGCGCTGCGTGAGGTGGACGCCTTCATGGGCGTCAAGTCCGAGTTGAAGGACTTCAGCTGCGCGATTGCCGAGGAAGGCGAAGACTCCGCCGTGGTGACCTGCACGGGGTCGATTGCCGCCTCCTACGGCGCGGAAGTCACCGACTTCGCCATCGAGGGACGTTCCCACAAGGTGGTGAAGGAATCGGGCGAATGGCGCGTCTGCGGCTACTGATTCAATGAAGTCCGTCTTCAATAAAGAGACACTCACCGCGCTGCTGCTGGCGCTGCTGGTCATCGGCTTGATTATCATGACGACCGACAGCGCGCCGCAGTGGATCTATCAGGGGTTCTGATGGCTCTGCGGGATATCTTCATCCTCGCGGGGATCCTCATCCTCCTGCGGGTGATCCCCAACCGCCGCGTACGGCATTACGCGCTGCTCGTCTGCGGCGCGGTTTTTGTTTTCACCTTCCAGCCGACGCTCCCCATCCGCGAAGCCGACTTCATGCTCCCGCTGCTGACGGTCGGATTGACTGTCATCGTCTACGCCTCCTTCACGGATCGGGCCGCCCTCACATCCAAAGACAATCTCATTGACGCGGCCGTCATCTTCGGCACGCTCATCCTGCTCTGCCTGACCCGCTTTACGGATTGGGATTCGCTGCTGACGGCATCCCGTCCGCCCATGCTGCGGAAAACGCTGCCCGCGGTTCTGATTCTCGCCGGGCTTGCCTGCCTCGCGGGCATGAAGAACACCGCCCCGCGCAAGCATCTCCTCGGCGGGCTGACGGTCCTCATTCTCGCGATCCTGGTCATTCTCAAGACCCCCGCCCTCTCGCTTCTCGGCAGCCGGCTGCTCCGTTCGCTCAACGGACAGTCCGCGGAGAACGCGCTCAGCGGCGACCTGCGCTGGTTCGGCTTCTCGTATATCGCCTTCCGTCTGCTCTCGGCGCTGATTGACGCGCGCAAGGGACGGAAGATCACCACCGGTCTCGGCGCTTTCTTCATCTATGTATGCTTCCCGCCGGCACTCTCCGCGGGCCCGATTGACCGCTGGGACCGCTTCACGAAGGAATACGCCGCCGGGCCGAAGAACGCCATCGGCGACGACTTCCGTGAAGGACTGCTGCTGATTGCCCACGGCCTTTTCTATAAATTCATCCTCGCCGACGCGTTGGCGCTCTGCGCTCTCTCCGCCTCGAACGCCGGGCAGTTCATCCACACCGGCTGGGCTTGGGCGGCGCTCTTCGCCTACGCGCTGCAGATTTATTTCGACTTCTGCGGTTATTCGGAAATCGCTGTCGGCTTGGGACGCTTCATCGGCATCAGCCTGCCGAAGAACTTCGATCACCCGTACCTCAAACCCGACCTCACCAAATTCTGGAGCAGCTGGCACATCACCCTGACGCAATGGATCCGCGCCTACGTCTTCAATCCGCTGACGAGAACGCTGCGCGCCAAGCGTGAACATCCGCTGCCGCAATGGCTCATCGTGCTCATCACACAACTCGTGACGATGCTGCTGATCGGTCTGTGGCACGGCGTCAGCATCAATTTCGTCATTTGGGGACTGTGGCACGGGATCGGTCTCTTCGTTCATCAACTCTGGTCGCGGAAAACCGGCGCCAAGCTGCGTGAATTGACGCCCGCCGTTCAAAAGATTTGGACCGTCGTCGGCACCTGCCTGACCGTCCTTTACGTCACCCTCGGCTGGGTCTGGTTCGTCACACCGGACTTCAACACCGCGCTGGCATTTTTCGGGAGGCTGTTCGCGTGAAAAAACTGCTTTCGCTCCTCTTGAAGACGCTCGTCATTCTCGCCGCGCTGCTCGGCCTCTACTTCGCCGTTCAACCGCTGACCGGATTGAACCGGGTCTCGCTCTATAACGTCCTCTTCCCCGGGCGGGAACGCCTGCCCTTCGGCGAAAGCCCGGACACGGCGTACAACTTCTCCATCGACAGCCTCGACGCCATGTTCGCTTCGCATAAAATCAACGCCGCCGGGGAGAAATCCGCGGACAAACTGCGCGTCGTGCTCATCGGCGACTCCTCCGCTTGGGGGACGCTGCTCCGTCCCGAAGAGACGCTGTGCGGACGGCTCGACGGCACATCCCTCGCGGACGGCCGCGCCATTGAATGTTACAACCTGGCCTACCCGACCCTGTCCCTCTCAAAAGACCTGCTGCTGCTCAACCGCGCTCTCGAATACGAACCCGACCTCATCCTCTGGTCCATGACGATGGAGTCCTTCCCGAAGGACAAAGAGGAGAGCAACGCCCTCGTTCAGGCGAACCTCGCCGAGTATGAATCCATCACCGGCGGCGAAGCCGTTCCGTCCGCGCGGGAATCCCTGTGGGAGCAGCGGCGCGAATTGGCGGATTGGCTCCGCCTGCAGCTGTACGGCGTGATGTGGTCCGCGACCGGCATTGACCAGGATTATCCGGCGGAGTACACCGCCCCGCGCACCGATCTGGACGCCGATAATACCTATCACGGCGTTGAAGGTCCGCTGCCGGATGAGATGCTGAATTGGGAGCTGTTCGAACAGGGTCTCGCCATGGCGGGAGATACGCCGGTGGTCGTGATTAATGAACCAATGCTCATCAGTCATGGTCAAAATTCAAAAATTCGGTATAATTACTACTATCCTCGTGAAGCGTATGACGCGTGGCATGAAGCCCTGATCACACGCATGGAGGAGAACGGCGGTGACCTTCTCGACCTGATGGATTTCCTTGAAGCCGAGCGGTTCACCAACAGCGCGATTCACTACGACGCCGAAGGCGCCGGGCGCATCGCGACGGAAACGATTGAGCATATCGAGTCTTTAATTCAAAATGGACAGTTATAGGCGCATCCGCCTGTTTTTCTCTCTCATCCTTATAAGCCTGCTGCTCTGCGGCACGGTTTCCGCGCAGTCCGAATCGGCGCCGGAATCCTACGGCAGAACCTGGCAGAACCTCCCTGTCATCCCCGAGATCGGCGAACACGCCCGTGAGATCCTTGAGAAAGGCATCCTCGCGGGGAACAATCCGCACGCCTTCTCAAAAGTCGGGGACTGCGACACCTCCACCACCTGGTACCTTTCCGATTACGACAAAGATCAAGTCTATTACGACCTGGGCAGTTATGAATCCCTGCGTCCGGTCATCAATTACTACGCCGGCTCCTTCGGGCGCATCAGCCTGACCGCAAAGCCGGGCTTTTCCGCCGCGTCCGTGCTCTCCACCTTTTGGACGGATTACTCCGTCTGCGAAGCGGGCGAGCTGCCGTTGGAATGCGAATTCCGCATCCACAACCCGGCGGTGGTGCTGATCTCCCTCGGGACCAACGACGGATACAATCCGCCGGTGTTCAAGGACAACCTCCGCACCATCATCGACATCTGCCTTGAGCAGAACCGCCTGCCGATCCTGATGCTGAAGGCGGACAACGTCGAAGGCAATTATTCCATCAATCAGGACATTGCCGACCTGGCCGCGGAATACGACCTGCCGGTGTGGAATTTCTGGGCTGCCGTCCAACACCTGCCGAATCACGGTCTGCAGGAAGACGGCATCCACCTCACTTTTTACAGCAATTACTTCTCCGATCCCCGCGTGTGGGAGACTGCCTGGGCGTACCGCAATCTCACCGCGCTTCAGGTTCTCGAGAAGCTGCAAATCGCGACCGAAGAACTTTCGGTAACAAAATAAAAGGAAAAATATATAAATATCATGGACGATGTCATAGACCTATTGGCCGAAAAAATCACCAAGAATCTGCTGAATGATCCGAAAATGAAGCTCGACCCGCAGGAACCGTTGATCAGCACCGGCCTGCTGGACTCCTTCAACCTTGTCGACCTCGCGCTGATCGTGGAAGAAAACTACGGCGTCCGAATTGAGGACTACGAGCTGAATGCCGAAACCTTCGACACCCTCGAGCAGCTCGCGGAGTTGATTGAGAGAAGGAAGTAGAATACACAACAGAATAAAAAACGAGGCTGCCGATGAACGGCAGCCTTGTTGTTTTTATTTGATGCGGGGGAGAAATTGATCAGAACTCATCGTCTTCCGCGTCAATTTCATCGGAGATTTCATCATAAGTATTATCAAGGTTTTTGAGCATTTTAAGCGTTGTCGGCTCATCATCGCGTTCGAACAACTCTGCCTTCAGCCCCGCCTTGGTGAGTTCTTGATAGCATTTGATGATCTGTTTCAAGCCCCGGTCATCAATTCGGGAATAGACGAGAACGTACTCGTTTTCCTGAATTTCCCGCTTGATTTCTCCGATAGGAGCGTTCTTGTACTTTCGGACAATCGAAATCCCCTTCGCGAGAGAATCGCCGACGCAAATTTTCAATCCAACAATATCTTTCATAATACCTCCTTCATTATTAGATAAAAAGCATTTATGCCCGACCGCAGGCGTTCCTGAAATTGCGGCTCAAAGGCCTCATCCACCGCTAACGCGGTCCCCCTTCCCCGAAAAGACAGAGTGGATAGCGAAGAGTGGAGTTGGCGCCCGATATGCGGAGACTCGCCCCAATTAATGAGCGCGT
>CAVIKW010000090.1:0-8058 GCA_963643375.1 Flexilinea sp.
TTCCCCTATGAGGGGAAGGGGGACCGCTTGCGGTGGATGAGGTCCGCGATAGCCGTGAGTGCCCGATTGGGAAAATCACGCCCCAACTTAAGCGGCGTATTGTCCTTCCCCTTGAGGGGAAGGGGGGCCCGCTCCGCGGGGGATGAGGTGACCCGAACACCCGCTCCCCTTCGCGAAGCGGATGAGATGAGGAAAAGTGCAGCGGAAAGTGGAAAGACCCACACTCGACAGAGGCAGACGTCTCCACTTTAGACCGCGCTTCCTGCCTTCCCCTCGAGGGGAAGGGGGACCACGTTAGTGGTGGATGAGGTGAGATGGAAACGGACGCCCGATATTGCATATCGAGCTGCCGAAAAGGCATTGCCAATTGCCTCTCCGCGCGACGCGGAAGCAGTAAACAACAGAGTAGTATGAGGTGGCTGTAAATGAAACTATCGCAATCCATGAAGAGAATCTCCGCGCGGGAAGCGCGTATATTGCTTTTCATTGTGCTCGCGCTGGCCTTGATGATCTCCGCCGGGAATAACGTCGGCGAGAGCGAATTGAAGACCGTCCGCGTCGGATGGTTTCAGAGCGACCTCTTCCAGGAAGGCACCTCCGACGATGAACGGAAGAGCGGATTCGCGTACGACTATCTGCGGGCGCTCGCGAATTACACCACTTGGGAATACGAATACGTTTACGGCGATTGGGCCGAGCTTTACGACATGCTCTGCCGCGGGGAGATCGACTTCATGGCGGGTATGTCCGAAACGGATGAGCGGCGGGAGCTCATGCTTTTCCCGGACTCACCCATGGAGACCGACGAATATTATCTCTATAAATCCGCGGATGACGACACCATCCAAACCGGCAATCCGGCTTCATTCAACGGGAAGCACTTCGGTCTGCTGCGCGATAACCGCATCTCGGATTTCACTCTCGAATGGATTGAGAAAAACAACGTCGAGGCGGAAATCATCTGGTTTGACAGCTTTGACGACCTGCATACAGCATTTGATAACGGTGAGGTCGACTTTGAACCGCGCACCCTCACCGGGGCGTCGGATCACCCCGGGATCGTCCCCGCTGTCAGACTGGGCGAAGAGCCGTCTTATGTAGCGGTGAACAAACAGCGCCCGGACCTGCTTTACGAATTGAATGACGCCATCACCTGCATGAACAACTCCGATGCTTTCGCCCTGCAGCGGATGCTTTACAACACCTACGGCAATGTCCTCGCCGGCCGGGAGCTGAGCGCGGATGAACAGGCTTGGCTTGACACACATTCATTTGTGCGCGTCGGGTACGTGGAAAACTACCTGCCTTACTGCGCCACCGATCAAAACGGAGAGGCAGCGGGTCTGTTGACGGATGTGGTGAAAGCCATCTTCGCGGCGGTTGACGCCGATTCGGTTCCGACGATTCAATACAAGGCTTACAAGAACTCGGAAGAGCTTGTGGACGCCATCCGCGCCGGCGAAGTCGACCTCGCCTTCCCGGTGACCAGCGACACTTGGCAGCTGGAACAGGACGGCATCAGCGCCTCCGGGGAGGTCATCACCGACCGCGGCGCGTACTTTTACAATAAGAACACCAAAAAAGACGGCACCCTGACGATTGCCGTTGTCGAGGGCAACCGCTTCCAGAGCGAATACACCCGCCTGTCCTTCCCGAGAGCCGTCATGATCGAATACCCGACGATCGACGAATGTCTGGATGCCGTGGTAAGCGGCGAAGTTGACGCCACCATCATGGACGCCCTGCGCGTTCAGTACGTCACCGGGAAGACGAAATACGCCGGGCTGAGCTACATACAGCTGAATATTGCCACCGGCAAGGCGTTCGGCATCGCCCGCGGGAACCGCGGCCTGCTGATGCTCGTCAACCGCGGGCTGAAGCTGATCGGCTCGACGTACGGCTACGACCACTCTTATCCGTACCTGCGCGAATTTGACTCCTACGACGTGCTCGGCTTCATCCGCGATCACATCATCCCGATCGGCGTTACCCTTCTCGTCGTGATTCTTGCCGCGGCGGCCCTGACGGTGTCGTATATCCGGCAGCAGCACAGACAGCTGAAGAAGATGGCCGCCCTCAAGCAGGAAGCCGAGCGCGCCAACGCCGCCAAGAGCAACTTCCTCTTCAACATGTCGCATGACATCCGCACACCGATGAACGCGGTGATCGGCTTCAATGACCTGATGCTCAAGGACATTGACGACAAAGAGAAGTTGAAGGAATACATCGAGAAGTCCAAGTTCTCGGGGCAGTACCTGCTGAGCCTGATCAATAACGTCCTCGAAGTCGCCCGCATTGACAGCGGCCGCGAGGGCCTCAACGAGGAATTCGCCGACCTCCTGGACGAGAGTTACATTACCGTCTTCGAGAATGACGCCCGCGCGAAGAACCTCACCGTCACGCGGAACATCAACGTGACCCACCGCTATGTCTTTGTCGACGCGCAGAAAATCCGCGAGATCCTGCTGAACCTGATCTCCAACGCCGTCAAGTACACCCCCGACGGCGGGTCGATCACCCTGAAGTTGAACGAGCTGCCCTGCGCTGTTGACGGCAAGGGTTCCTACGTCCTGACCGTTTCGGATACCGGCATCGGCATGACCGAGGAATTCCAAAAGAAGGTGTTTGACATCTTCTCCCGTGAACGCAGCGCCACCGAGAGCAAGACCCAGGGGACCGGCCTCGGCATGGCCATTGTCAAGAAATACGTGGAGCTGATGGGCGGCACCGTCAGCGTTCAATCCAAGCCGGGCGAAGGCACGACCTTCACCGTTGCCATGGAGCTCCCCATCGTCGAGAACCCGGAGGCCTACCTGAAGACCGAGGAGAAAAAGGAAGCCGCGGAAGACTTCAGCCTCGACGGCATCCGCATCCTGATGGCGGAAGACAACGAACTGAACGCCGAGATCGCCTCCGCGGTGCTTGAGAACATGGGCGCGTCGGTTGAGGTGGCGAAGGACGGCATTGAATGCGTCGACATGCTGAACCGCAGCGAAGACGGCTATTACGACCTGATCCTGATGGATATTCAGATGCCGAACCTGAACGGTTACGAAGCGGCGCGGAAGATCCGCGGGCTGGAAGACAAAGTCAAGGCTTCCATTCCGATCGCCGCCATGACGGCGAACGCCTTCGATGAGGACAGGAAGAACGCCTTCGCGGCCGGCATGAACGGGCATATCGCGAAGCCGATCAATGTGGATGAGATTGTCAGCGTGCTCGCCGAGCATGTTGCGGTGATTCGAGAGAACAAATCTGTAAAAAAATAAAGGCAAAATACGATGGTGAAATATGAAGAATTGATTGCGGCGCTGACCGCGGACTACCTGAACCTGTACGTGGTGCGTCCGCGAGAGGACAGCGCGGACATTATCAAGCTCACGGGTTATGTAACGACGGGTATCAAGGACACGCCGCAGAACTTCCCGTACTTCAAGTTACTGAAGACCTACGCGGATGAACGCGTCCACCCGGATGACAGAGAGCGCCTCCTCGAAGTGCTGTCGACCGACTCGCTGCTGAAGTATTTCGCCGACGAGACGCATACCGGCTTCGAATTCGACTACCGCATTATCGAATCGGACGGCAGCGTTCATAAATATTCGGTGCACTACAGCCGCCTTTCCAAACCCGGGGAAGAACTTCGCCTGGTCGTCGGCTTCCGCAACATCGACTTTATCACCAGCCTCGTCAAGGAAAACCGCGACGAAGCCCTTCTCAACGCTTACAGCACCATCGCCAACAGTTTCTTCTCGCTGCACCGCATCAATGTTCAGAAAAACGTCTTCGCCGCGATCAAGACCATGCCGACCGTGGTGAAGCTCGGTATTGACGGCTCGGATGATTACGATGCCAACGTCAAGAAGATCATGACCGGCATCTCCTCCGATCAGAGCCGCGAGGATGCCCTGCGCTTCGTGGACCGCGCCACGCTTGAGCGCCGCATGGAAGGCAAGAACCAGATCTCCATGGAGTTCTGGTCCTACGCCAATGAGCTTTGCAAGCTCACCTTCTACCGTGAAGACAACGACGAGAACGGCCGGCTGCTGCACGTCATCCTCGCGGTGGAGAAGGTTGATGATGAGCTGAGCCGCGCCGTCATCGCTGCCCTTGCCCGCGACTATCAATACGTGTTTGCCATCAATCTGGAGGACGGCTCTTTCCGCACGCTCAAGATGACGGAACGTTTCAGCGAGTTGGTGACCGAACAGGGCGGCCGGGCACAGTCTTACACCGAATCCGCCGCGGATTACCTTCTCAAGCGCGTTCATCCCGATGACCGCGCGCGGGTTGAGAAAGATGTCTCGCTGCTTTCCCTGCGCGAAACCTTCCGCGAAAAGGATGAGCTCGTCGGCAGTTACCGCGTTCTCGTGAACGGCGAAGTCCACCATTTCCACTATTCTTTCTATAAACTCGGCAGCCTCAACTACATCGTGGCGGCCTTCCGCAATATTGACGAACTCATCGCCCTGCACGATGAGGAAGAGCGCCGTCAGCATGAGGCGGAGCTCGCCGTTCAGAAGCAGCGCGAGGAACAGTTAGCCATCTTCGACGCCCTCGCCCGCAATTTCAAGAACGTCTACATGGTCGACATCCAAAAAAGCACCGCCAGAGTTCTCAAGTTAGAGGATGAACACAACGACCATCAGATTGATTCCTTTGGGAGCATGGAATTCGACTACGAGCCGTTCCTGAACAACTGGATCGATTCCGCGGTTCATCCCGATGACCGGGAGATGCTGAAGCACGTCTTGAGCGCGGCGCATCTGCGTGAAGTCTTCGCCACGGAAGGGGAGTACACCGGCAATTACCGCATGCTCATCAACGGCAAGATCGTCCATTACCAGTTCAAGACTTCCCTCATGGAGGACAAAGCCCACATCATCGCGGGCTTCCAGAATGTCGACGCCATCATCCGCGAACACCTTGAAGAGGAACGCAAGCGCCGCGAGATGGAGCAGGCTTATCAGAAGCAGCTTGAGGAGCAGCTGAAGGTCGTCAATACCCTGACCCGTAACTTCGAAAACGTTTACGTTGTGGATCTGGATCGTGGCACCATGAAGATCCTGAAGCTGGATAACAGCTACAAGACCGTCTATAAGCTCGGCGGGGAACAGGTGGTCCCGTTCATGGCTGTCCGCGAGATTTGGCTGAAGACCATTGTTGCCGAAGACCGTGAGGGGATCGCGAAGGTCTTCACGGTGGAGAGCTTCAAGAAACTGCTCGCCGAGCAGGATGACGTAACCGGCTATTACCGCAGCGTTGTCAACGGCAAGCTTCATCACTTCCAATACAACATCGCCAAGATGGACGAATCCAACCGCTTCGCAGTGCTCGGCTATCAGGTCGTCGACGATATTGTTGAGGAACACCTCGCGCAGGAACGCAGGGAACGCGCGCAGGAAGACGCCCGCCTGCACGCGGAGAACGCGTTCAACACGGTCATCTCGTCCCTGTCGACGATCTATTCCACCATCCTCAACGCGAACCTTGAGACCCATCATTACGAAGTGCTGACCAGCATCCCGCTGATGTATACCGTCGCCGGGACCGAGGGCAATTTTAATGACGTCAAGGAGAAAATCCTCAACGCCTTGATGGCGCCGGAGTTCCGTCCGTTGATGGAGAGCTTCCTCGACCTGGATACGCTCGCGGACCGTCTCACGACAACGAACACCGTTGCCGCCGAGTACAAGAGCCTGTCCGGGCAGTGGCTGGAGGCGCGCTTCATTGTGAGGAACAGAGACGAGAACGACAGGGTCAAGGATATCCTTTACACCGCGCGCGACATTACGATTGAGAAAGAGCGCGAATTGACCCAGCAGGATCAGCTCACCCATGCCCTCGCGGCCGCGCAGCAGGCGAACAAGGCGAAGTCCTCCTTCCTCAACAGCATGTCGCATGACATCCGCACGCCGATGAACGCCATTATCGGCTTCACCGCCCTCGCGCAGACGCACATGGACGACCAAGACGCGGTGCGCGATTACCTCGGCAAGATTTCCACCTCAGGCACCCACCTGTTGAGCCTGATCAACGATGTCCTTGACATGAGCCGCATTGAGAGCGGTACGGTCAAGCTTGACGAGAAGCCGATCCACCTGCCGGATCTGCTCCACGACCTCCGTACCATGATCCAGAGCCTGGTGGATTCCAAGAGCCTGAACCTCTTCATCGACACGCAGGACGTGACCAATGAAGACGTGATTTCCGACCGCCTGCGCCTGAACCAGGTACTGATCAACATTGTCGGCAACGCCGTCAAGTATACACAGCCCGGCGGCGACATTATGATCCGCCTGACCGAGAAGCCCTGCGGTTTCAAGGGCTACACGACGTACGAGTTCGCCGTGAAGGACAACGGCATCGGCATGTCAAAGGAATTCGTCGAACACATCTTCGAGACCTTCACCCGCGAGCGCAGCTCAACCGTGACCGGCATTCAGGGGACGGGCTTGGGCATGGCCATTACGAAGAACATCGTCGACATGATGGGCGGCACCATCACCGTCGAGAGCGAACCGGGGAAGGGCTCCCTCTTCACCGTCACGCTGAACCTCCGCCTTGCCGCCGAACCGGTGACGTATCAGCCGATCCCCGACCTCCTCGGCGCCCGCGCCTTGGTGGTAGATGACGATTTGAATACCTGCCGCAGCGTCTCCAAGATGCTCCGCGACATTAAGATGCGCCCGGATTGGACCGCCTCCGGCAAGGAAGCCGTCGTCCGCGCCCAGGAAGCCGCCGAGATACAGGACGAATACAAAGTCTACATCATCGACTACCTCATGCCCGATATGAACGGCATCGAGACCGTCCGCCGCATCCGCAGAGTCATCAGCGAGGAAGTCCCGATCATCGTCCTGACCGCCTACGACTGGACCGATTTTGAGGAAGAAGCCAAAGCCGCGGGCGTCACCGCCTTCGTCTCCAAACCGCTGTTCATGTCCGAGCTCCGCAGCGTTCTCACACAGGAAGAGCCGCAGAAAGCGCCCAAGAAGCAGGAAGAAAAGAAGCATTACGATTACACCGGCAAGCACATCCTCCTGGTCGAGGATAACGACCTGAACCGCGAAATCGCGACCGCCATTCTTGAGAGCACCGGCATCAAAGTCGACTGCGCCGTCGACGGCACGGAAGCCGTTGACATGATGTATAAAGCCGCCGAAGACGAGTACGACCTGATCTTCATGGATATCCAGATGCCGAAGATGGATGGCTACACCGCCACGCACGAGATCCGCACCCTCTCGAACAACAAGAAGGCGAACATCCCCATCGTCGCGATGACCGCCAACGCGTTCGAGGAAGACCGCAAGAAATCCCTCGAAGCCGGCATGAACGGTCACATCACGAAACCGATCAGCATGGAAGACATCGCCGCCGCGTTGGATAAGATTTTCGGGAAGTAAGTCAATAGTCAGTAGTCAATAGTCAATAGAGAGCGCCCGATAATTGAAGCATAATTTCAATTATCGGGCGCTTTTTTTGACGCTCCGCGAAGGGGATCGAGCGTGCCGGTCACCTCATCTCCCGCGGAGCGGGTCCTCCTTCCCCTCAAGGGGAAGGACAATAGCGCGCCATAAAATGAGGCGCGCACGCTTCGCGAAGGGGAGCGGGTCCGCGGATCACCTCATCTCCCGCGGAGCGGGTCCTCCTTCCCCTCAAGGGGAAGGACAATAGCGCGCCATAAAATGAGGCGCGCACGCTTCGCGAAGGGGAGCGGGTCCGCGGATCACCTCATCTCCCGCGGAGCGGGTCCTCCTTCCCCTCAAGGGGAAGGACAATAGCGCGGCTGAAATTGGGGCGTGACTGCGAATGTCGGGTGTTCCGGGCTATCGCAGACCTCATCCACCGCTAACGCGGTCCCCCTTCCCCTACAAGGGGAAGGCCTTAGGACGCTTCGCGTGGGGAATGAGTCTTCGATTGGTGGGCACTTGCCGGCTTATGTTATCCGGTCTCTCTATCAAAAACGCGCCCGATAGGGGAGAACACTCTCCTTTCATGAGCGCGTTCCTGCCTTCCCCTCGAGGGGAAGGGGGACCACGTTAGTGGTGGATG
>CAVIKW010000091.1:0-8037 GCA_963643375.1 Flexilinea sp.
CATCTACAAGTCCGGGCAAGTGCCGGCTGATGTTGTCGCGACCCTTCCTCAAATGAAGATTAAGCTTTCGGCAGTGAAGTATTTAGAAATTACAGAGAAAATCAGAGCTTATTTACAGAGCGGGAAATGCAGTCAAAAGAATTTCAGAGAGCTTTCTTATAAATCATGGGTTTACACAAAATTTATCGATGCCCCAGTGGAACCAAATGTGATTCGGGAAGATCCAGGTCTGAAAGGTTCCGGACTGGCGGATAAGGACGTCCATGAGAGACGTTATTGGATTTATTCGCCGGGTGAAGGTGCCTGCAAATGGAACGTGTTTTACAATCGCGGCGTAATGGGGCTGGGCTGGGATGAAATCGGCGATTTGAGGCAGTATGAATCCCAGGATGAGATGAAGGCCGCGATGAAGAAAACAATTGACCCGAATAAATCTCATAATATCGGAGCACTTGCTACTTGGCAGTTTCTCAAGGAAATGAAAGTCGGTGATGTCATTTTCGCGAAGCGGGGAAGACATGCTTTGATCGGAAAAGGTGTGGTTACCTCGGATTATATCTACGACCCGGAGTCGGACCCGGAGTACCCGAATATCCGTATGGTTGACTGGATGAGCAAAAAGGAATATCCTCATCCGGGCCTGGCTGTCATGAAAACGCTGACCGACATTACGCCCTATACGGATTATGTGGCGGAGCTGAACGCTCTTTATGAAGAGTCTGATGTTGTTGAAGATACAGAGCCGGATGAGATAACTTACCCTTCTTACACCCCGGAGGACTTTTTGAAAGAAGTCTACATGGACGGCGAACGCTACAATACATTGGTGGAGCTGCTTCAGACGAAGAAGAACATCATCCTTCAGGGAGCGCCGGGCGTCGGCAAGACATTCGCGGCGAAGCGGTTGGCCTATTCCATGATGGGCTGTAAGAATCAGGAACGCGTCATGATGGTGCAGTTCCACCAGAGCTATACCTACGAGGATTTCATCGAGGGCTACAAGCCGTCCGCGGACGGGTTCGAGATTCGCAAAGGCGCCTTCTATAACTTCTGCAAGAAAGCCGCGGACGACCAAGGCAACGATTACTTCTTCATCATCGATGAGATCAACCGCGGGAATTTGAGCAAGATCTTCGGCGAGCTCTTCATGCTCATTGAGAAAGACAAGCGCGGGAATGACCTGCAGCTGCTGTACTCGAACGAGAAGTTCCACGTCCCGATGAATGTCTGCATCATCGGAATGCTGAACACCGCCGACAGGAGTTTGGCGCTGCTGGATTACGCCCTCCGCAGACGCTTCGCCTTCTTTGAGATGAAGCCCGCCTTCGCCAATGCCGGATTCAAAGCCTATCGGGACAGATTGAACAGTCAGAAGTTCAACCATCTGATCGACTGCGTGGTGGAATTGAATGCCGCGATTGCCGACGACGATTCCCTCGGCGAAGGGTTCTGCGTCGGCCACAGCTATTTCTGCGGATTGGATGCCGCGACGGATAAGAAGCTTTCGAACATCGTGGAATTCGAGATGATCCCGCTGCTCAAGGAGTATTGGTTCGACGAGCCCGATAAAGTGAAAGCGTGGGCGGAGAAGTTGAGGAGCGCGATTCAGTGATCCCGATCCGGAATATCTACTACATGCTCTCGTACGCCTTTCAGCCGCTCAAGGCGGAAGGTTATAAAAAGGTGGACACGGAGGACTTCAAGAACGTCTCCGACCTGTACGCGGCCATTCTGATCAAAGGCGTATCGCAGCAGTTGAAGCGGGGCCTCGGCCGTGAATACATTTCCGAGACCGAGGCGCTCTCCGCCATCCGCGGGAGGATTGACGTCACGGAGTCGGTCAAGACCCGGGCAATGCTCCGCCGGCAGCTGGTGTGCACGTACGACGATTTCTCTGTCAACACGTACATGAACCGCATCATCAAGACGACGATGATGAAGATGCTGCGGATGGATATTGCCAAGGGCCGGAAGAAGGAACTCCGCAAGCTGCTCGTGTTCTTCGGGGACGTGGCGGAGTTGGACATTCATTCGATCAATTGGAACCGTCAATATCGGTACGTCCGCAGCAATCAGACGTATCGAATGCTCGTCTCCGTCTGTTACCTCGCGCTGCAGGGAATTTTGCAGACGCAGTCCGCCGGCAGCATGAAATTGATGGATTTTTCCGTGGAGCAGAAATTCCGCCTGTACGAGAAATTCATCCTCGGTTATTACCGCGCCGAGCATCCGGAGCTCAAGGCGAACGCGCTTCAGATTCCCTGGCAGGTGGATGACGGCGTCAAAACGATGCTCCCCATCATGCAGACGGACATCACCCTGGAATGCGGCGGCACGGTGCTGATCATTGACGCCAAGTATTACGGGCAGACGACCGCGGTGCAGTACGGCAGCCATTCGATTCATCCCGCGAATCTCTACCAGATTTTTACGTATGTGAAGAACAAGGAATACGAGCTGCGGGAGACGGATCACAAGGTCTCGGGGATGCTTCTCTACGCCAAGACAGACGAGGAGATTTTCCCGGATAACGTCTACCAAATGAGCGGGAATCAAATCTCGGTGAAGACGCTTGATTTGAATCTTCCGTTTGAGTCCATCGCGAAACAGCTTGATGACATAGCGGAAATGCACTTTGAAGGCAGATAAGAGTTGCGTGACCGGAGCCCGGGAAGCAAGAGACCAGAGACCAGAGACCAGATAACATAGATCGGCGCCCATCCCTGTGGCGGACAATCGTAACATTGCACCTCATCCACCGCGGAGCGGTCCCCCTTCCCCTCGAGGGGAAGGCTTAAAAGCGCCCGATAATGGAAGCAACGCTTCCCTTATCGGGCGCCCCTATTGCCTACTGCCTGCTGCCTATTGCCTGCTGCAAACAAAAAACAGCGCGGATTTCTCCGCGCTGTTTTTGTTTGCATCTAACTTAGAACAGCTTGCGTTCGCCGCCGGCGTCGAGTTTGCGCAGGCAGTTGACGGGATCCTTGACCTTGGAGGTGAGGATCATGGCCGCGATGATATACGGCTTGTAGGAAGCTTCCAGATAGAGCGGGTCAATGTAGCGGTCGAAGACGCTGCGGTCGACTTCGCCTTCCTTGCAGGAAAGGCCGGTGATGTCGGCGGGCAGGCAGTGCATGTAGAGCGCCTTGCCGTTCTTGGTCTTCTTCATCAGCTCTTCGGTGCAGGCCCAATCCTTGTGCTCGGCGTTCTGGGCGAGGAGCTTCTTCTCGAGGGCATCGATGCCGTCTTTGTCGCCGGCCTGGTAGAGCTTCGTGCGCTCTTCCATGGCAGCGAAGGGAGCCCAGGACTTCGGGTAGACGATGTCCGCGCCTTCGAAGGCTTCGGCCATGTTGTTGGTCTTCACGAAGGAACCGCCGTTCTTGGCGACGTTGTTCTTCGCGACTTCTTCAACTTCCGGCATGATTTCATAGCCCTTCGGGTGGGCAAGGACGACGTCCATACCGAAGCGGGTGAAGAGGCCGACGATACCCTGCGGGACGGACAGCGGTTTGCCGTAGCTCGGGGAGTAAGCCCAGGACATGACGACTTTCTTGCCCTTCAGGTTCTCAACACCGCCGAACTGGTGGATGATGTGGTCGAAGTCGGACATAGACTGGGTCGGATGGTCGACGTCGCACTGCAGGTTGACGAGGGTCGGGCGCTGTTCGAGGACGTTTTCCTTGAAACCGTCGGCAACGGCATCCATGAAAGTCTTCTGATATTTGTGGCCTTCGCCGATGAACATATCATCGCGGATACCGATAACATCAGCCATGAAGGAAACCATGTTCGCGGTTTCGCGGACGGTTTCGCCATGGGCGATCTGGGACTTCTTCTCGTCCAGGTCGGCGACTTCGAGGCCCAGCAGGTTGCAGGCGGAAGCGAAGGAGAAGCGGGTGCGCGTGGAGTTGTCGCGGAAGATGGAGATACCGAGGCCGGAATCGAAGATGCGGCAGGACTTATTGCGGACGCGCAGGTCGCGGAGAGCATCGGCAACGCTCAGGACGGCATCGATTTCGTCATCGGTCTTATCCCAAGTCCAATAGAAATCGCTGTTGTAGAGGTTGTTGATGTTCAGATGCTCAAGATGATTGGCAAGTTCATAAGCTTTAGACATGATTTTCAAACTCCTTGTGTTTGAATTACTTATTTGATATCGTTGTTGGTCTTGCCGCCGCGGTAAACGGTGACATCTTCATCACCCTTGCCCTTGTAGAGCATGGGAACAGCAGCGTAGACGGCCGCGCAGGTGACGAGGTCCTGTTTCCAGGTGATTTCGTTCGGAGCGTGAGCCTGGGATTCGGCACCCGGGCCGAAGCCGACGCAGGGGATGCCGTAGCGGCCCTGGATGGAGACGCCGTTGGTGGAGAAGGTCCACTTGTCGATCAGCGGGCGTTCGCGCTTGGACATGGCGGACGGGGCGCCGATGCGCTTGTCGCCGTACATGGCCTTGTAGGAGTCCACGACAGCCTGGACATGCGGAGCGGTTTCTTTGTTGATCCAGGTCGGGAAGTAGCATTCGGTTTCATACACGAGGCCGGTCCAAGCGGGGCGGTCGTACATGTACATGGAGACTTTGACGTCCTTCGCGTACTTCTTGCAGGCGGGCAGCTCTTCGATTTCCTTCAGGCAGCTGTCCCAGGTTTCGCCGGCGGTCATGCGGCGGTCAATGGAGATCGCGCAGGAGTCCGCGACAGCGCAGCGGGACGGGGAGGTGTAGAAGATCTGGGAAACGGCGCAGGTGCCGCGGCCGAGGAAGCGGGCATCTTCGTAGTGTTCCGGGTTGTACTTCGGATCGAGCATCTTGACGAGACCCTTGATTTCGGTGCCGTCTTCGGCATCGTTCTGGTTCAGGTCGCGGATGTTCTCGATGATCTCAGCCATCTTGTAAATCGCGTTGTCGCCGCGTTCCGGAGCGGAACCATGGCAGGAAACGCCGCGGACGTCCACTCGGATTTCCATACGGCCGCGATGACCGCGGTAGATACCGCCGTCGGTCGGCTCGGTGGAGATGACGAATTCCGGCGTGATCTTGTCTTCATTGTGGATGTACTGCCAGCACAGGCCGTCGCAGTCTTCTTCCTGAACGGAACCGACGATGAGGATCTTCTTGTCGGCCGGGATCAGGTCCAGGTCCTTCATGATCTTCGCGCCGTAAACAGCGGAGACGAGACCGCCTTCCTGGTCGGAGCCGCCGCGGCCGCCGATTTCGGTTTCATTTTCATAACCCTTGTAGGGGTCGAATTCCCAGTTGTTGATGTTGCCGATACCGACAGTGTCGATGTGGCTGTCGATCGCGATGATGCGGTCGCCCTTACCCATCCAACCGAGGACGTTGCCTTCGGGGTCGATTTCAACCTTGTCGAAGCCAAGGCTTTCCATTTCCTTCGCGATGCGGCGGATAACGCCTTCTTCTTCGGAGCTCTCGCTGGGGATAGCGATGAGGTCGCGCAGGAATTTGGTCATCGCGGGACCGTATTCAGCGGCTTTGCTTTTAATAGCTTCAAAATCCATAATTTCCTCCCGTTTCCGGAATAAACAAGTTTGTTTTGACGTTCCGCCGGTGAACACAGACCGACGGTTAAGTTACAAGACATTTGTCCGACAATTGAAATTATAACATATCGCGCCCGCCTTGTCCCACGAATTTGTGTAATGTGACAAATAACAGGAAATTAATCCAAGTGTCATGTAAATAAAGTGAGGAATTAAGAGACCGGAGCCGCTGCGCGGCAGAGACCAGAGACCGGAGACCGGATAACGTAAATCAAGACAATTGACAATGGGAGACAAGCCTTAAATTAGAGCGCGTATCTGCCTTCCCCTCGAGGGGAAGGGGGACCGCTTGCGGTGGATGAGGTGAGATGGACGAGAGTTCCCGCTGTTACAAGCCGTGCTTCCGAAGCGATATTAAAACTCCACTCTCCACTCTTATTTTCTGTGGATGAGGTGACCTGCAGACACATCCACTGTCGCGGAGCGTGAATAGAGAGATGGCAATTTAAAATGAGGACTTGACTTTTTGAGACTATGTGTGTAATATAATAGTTAGAAATAACTAACTAAACAAACGAGAGGAGAATGAAATCATGGAAATTGCTCAGATGATTGAAGGTATCGCGGTCGGTGTAACGGTTACAGCCGGTTTTGAGTGCGTCGCGGACGCGGTTCGCCGCTCGGTGAAGAATAAGCTGAAAAAGAGAGTCAATAGTCAGTAGTCAATAGCGGCGCCCGATAATCGAAGACTTGCTTCAACTATCGGGCGCTTAAACCTTCCCCTATGAGGGCGTGCGAAGCCGTGCCTTGTGCTGAAGGGGGACCGCTTCGCGGTGGATGAGGTGACCTGCAGACACCTCCACTGTCGCGGAGCGTTTAACTCCGATCTCCGATCTCTATTTTACCGTCGGCACTACCGCCTCAAAGTACAGATTCTCCTCCCCAACGTTAACCAGCGAATGGGTGTGGCCGTTCGGGCAGAAGGAGACGGAGCCGGGGCCGAGGAGCTCTTCGGTGCCGTCGTAAATCATCTTCCCCTTGCCTTGGAGCACGAATACGGTCTCGGAGCTCCCTTCGTGGGTGTGCATGCCGATGGACGAACCCGGGTGCAGGTATCCACGCATAATGCGGGTCTCCCCGTCAAACCACATCTTCGCGGTAAACACGCCTTCGCCGCCTTTGAAGGCGGGGAAATCTTTCTCTTCGATATTCTCAAAATCAATAATCATAAATTCCCTCCGATACATTAAGCTCCTTAACAAAATCCGTATCTTATCTCTTTTTGTCAGGGCCTTTTATTCCGATTTGTTTCCGGTTGTCCGTATTGTATAGACTGTCTGAGCTAATGTTATCAATCCGCTTTTTATTTCAGAATTTTCCAAAACGGATTTTGTTTGGATCCCACTCTCTCTATATACCCTTTATCCTTCAATGAATCCAGTGCTCTTTGCACCGTTCTTACTGTTTTCGATACTTGCTCGGCGATTTCATCGCGGGAAGAATTCGGTTTCTTTTTCAACAACGCAAGCACAGACATCTCTGTATCGTTCAAAGTGACATTCAAAGTGACATTTGAAATGTCACTTTGGGGGCGGTAGATAATAAACTTAAATCCATTTGATGAATTTTCATAAGAGTATTTCACTCCGGCATCTTTACAGAGACTGTTGATACGTTTAAATCCACTTCCAAATTGCTCGATCGACTTATTCAAATATAAAACTTTCGATATCGTAGCATTTCTGATTTCTGACTCAAGGTTGCCTTTGATATATTCTTCCGGGGTGTGTTTACTTGCATACTCACCGGGGCTGTAAATTGTAATCATCCCAGGATGGATACAGATTTCATGATTCGTTCTGCTATTGTAAATGGCATGGGCAAAACTATTGGCTAAAACTTCCCTGATAACTGCTACGGGTATTTCCGGAATTTCATCCCGTTCAATACCTGCAATTTCGGCTTTCCATCGAAGATTCTTCAAAATAAATTCTTCGGCAATAACAAGCAAATTACAGATATTATCCTCATACATTTTCATATCAAGGATAGTAAGCTTCTCATTGGTGGCAAAAAGTCCGGCTTTTAATGTTACGGGATGTGTGCTGCCAAAAAGCACTTCTCCGGCATTTGTCAAATACTCATCTGTTACAAGACCAAAGCGATTTAAAATAATCGAACATGAATATCTGCCTTCCGGCAATCTTCCGGCAGCAACTGCTTTTTGCCAAAATGATTTGACGGCTTTTCTGTCAATCTGTTTTGCAGTTGTTCCGGATTTCTCTTTTTCCCATTTTCCGCGATACTTATTCGCTGAAAAGAATTCTCTGAGTTCTTCCGGAGTAACTTCACGATCCTCGTCTGCGGTTCTTAAATAGTATCTTCCGGCAGCAGAATACGGTGCATTTTCTCCACTGAATTCCACCTTGATCAAATGTCTGTCATCTAAGATTACTTCTTCGATAGCGGGATATATTTGCGGACGGATACTCTCATAGACCGATCTTGATACATCTCTTAAAGAAGATTCCGACACATCCT
>CAVIKW010000092.1:0-2342 GCA_963643375.1 Flexilinea sp.
TGGTGGATGAGGTCAAGGCTGCGTCAGCAGCCGCCCCTCGAGGGGAAGGACAATAGCGCGCCTTAAATTATGGCTTGACTCACAATTTCGGGCACAACACTTCGTATTTCCGGCGAGCGAAGCGTTGCCGCCGCGCTCGACACGGGAAGTCTCGCCCCAACTTAGACCGCGCTTAAGCCTTCCCCTATGGAGGGGAAGGGGGACCGCTTGCGGTGGATGAGGTGCCAACCCGGGCGTCGGACTGTGTTATTTCCCTGTCCACCGCATTGAAATGTGGCCTCACCGCAAAATTAATCGATGCGCACCTCAACCCGGGCGCCATGTATTAATCGTTATTTTTCCCTGCCTTTCGGTATGTATCGGGGTCGACAAATTCAAATCTGTAAAGCTCAGGCAGGCAAAGGTCAATCCTGGATATCAGATCGTTCTCATCAAGCTGTAAATCGACAATGCCGCTGCTCATTTTGCCGTCGACAACCTGATACATGAACATCGCGTATTTCCCTTCCGGATAAAGAATGCCCACCGATCCATGGAATTCCTCTCCGTTGAGCGTCGTATGAGCATTGCTCATCGTATTGAGGCTTCCGACAAACCGAATGATTTCATAATTCGGACAGCAATGATGCGCGAGAAACACTTGCCCCTTTTCGATATAATAAGCCATGACAACCGGCTTTCCGCAGCGCGGTTCATAGACGCATTGAGATTCCCACACCACGTCGTCCGCAAGAAGAGGAAACAGATTATAAAAACTGCCGGTGGAATAGCATTCGCCAAGAACCGTTAAATACTTCAGCAAAATATCGTTCTTCGAACTGTCTGTACGCTTGTTCATCGTTTTTTCCTCCGTTTTAATATTCGCCCCCGCGGCCCGCTCCGCCCGCCGGCAGGCATCCACCGGCAGGCGAAGAAGGCATCCGCAACGGGTTATTGTTTCTTGGTCCCCAGAATCGCGTCAATAATAGTTTTGGCAATTTCCGACGCGCTCGAAGAATTCGACAGGTTCTTAATGCCGACAGAGACCTTTTCCAGCACGGTCTGTCCCAGCTCGGATTCCATCACCTTCTTGACCCAGTCAATATCGTCGAGCGACTTTTGACCGAGATAAATCTGCTCAAAAACCTTGATGGACCCGATTCCGAGGGCTGCAACGATCGTCCCCGACACAATGGCATTGATTACGGAAGCGCCCAATCCGAGTCCGGGAATTCCTTTAATCATGCTGACAATGCCCTTCGCCGCGGTTGACACGGTTCCGATCTCAAGGATCGTGTTCTTCAGCAGCTCCACCTGTTCTTTTTCGCCCCCGATGCCGTAAATTTTCGCGATGCCGTTAATCAATCCGATTTCCAGCGGGCCGAGAATCGCGGCATCGGCCAACGGCAGCGGCACAGCGCCGACCGTGGCGGCACCGGCGGTTGCCCCGGTAACCACAGTCTTCGCCAGAAAACGTTTGCGATTCAGCGTAAATTCCGCCACGGCAGAAGCGGCGGCGCGGATGCCATCCGGGAGAAGCTCATTCGTCTTCGTGATCAGATCGGTGATCCCCTCCGGCGGGGCGAAGTTCACGTCATCCAGATAATACGCGTCCGCCACGACCGGGATGATCGCCGCGGGACGGACGGTCTTCGAGGCCTTTTCGAATGCTTCATTGATCATGGCGATGTTCTTCACGCGGTCCGGCTTGGAATAGGATTTCGTGATGACCGCGATAATCGGCGCGCCCTTCCAAAGCTTGACCGCGCCGAGGAGGTTTTTCACCGTTTCCGGGAAGAGCTTCGCGGCGGTGCCGTCAATGCAGAACCAAATCATGCTGACGTCCGTATCCGGGTTGCCGTCTTTGGCCTGTTCTTTCGACCATTTTTTGACCATGCGCACCGTCTCCGGTTCGAAATGCGGGAACTTCGCGGGCTCGAATCCCTGTGTGTCGATCAAACGGAACGGGACTTCCGGGTTCTCGCTCTCGTAAATTTTGATTCCCTTCGTCATCCCTTCGGTCCCGAAAGAGGTGACCGCCTTCTCCTCGCCGAGGACGGCATTGACCAACGTGGATTTTCCGACGCCGGAATTTCCCATAATCAAAACATTGCCTATGCTCATAAAAGCATCCTTTCTCGTCAATGAATTACAGGGAACGATTGTGTATTCCCTTTCATTATAACAGATGTTTTTTTCGCGAGAATGTTTTCGCCGGGCAGGGAAAACAAAGTCCGGCGCCTGTGTTGGCACCTCATCCACCGCGGAGCGTGTATCGCCCGAATGTCATCAAACGGCAGTAAACGCGAAATGCTGCCGTAATGATATTGACAAAAGAGCTTGGCTTTAGTACACTGTTATTA
>CAVIKW010000092.1:2352-8030 GCA_963643375.1 Flexilinea sp.
GTTATTATATCGGCAGTAATCGGAGATTACTGCCGTAAAATCAATCGGATGGAGGTGTAGAAATGACCGACTCGAGATATTTTGAAGGCGTAAAGAATCAAAAATGTTTCAACAGGCAGCAATTATTACAATCGTTCCGTAACGCCGGATATCAATTAAGCGTTTCTTCCTTTTATAAGAAATTGGCGTCAATGGTTAATGATGGTGATCTCGCTCGTGTCGGCAGCGGTCTGTACTGCCTTCACGATAATAAGGCAAGACCATATAACCACGAATATTCCGACCTCGCGGTAGAAGCGGCGTCTTTGATCCGGGAACAATATCCGCTGGTAGATTTCTCTGTCCTGGAACTGATTCAGCTCAATGATTTTGTAAATCATCAACTTGCGCATAATGTCCTGTTTTTATCTGTTGAATCCGATGCAATGGAATTTGTATTTGACATGCTGAAGGACCGTTATTTTGGTAAAGTGTTTCTCAAACCAACGCCGGAAGAGTATCACCGGTATTGGAGCGGTAATATGATTGTCATTAACAAGCTGACAACGGAGGCGCCGAAAAGTGCCGGAATTCCTTGGCATACACGATTAGAGAAATTGCTTGTTGATGTCGTCGCCGACCCATTACTGACGGATTCTGTCAGCGAGAGTGAATACCCGACGATATTCGAAGACGCGTTTTCCATGTATGTGGTAGATGAAAGCTGTCTGTTTCGATATGCGGCACGCAGAGCTGTTGATAAAAAAATTGAGAAACTGATCGGAGAGAAAACGAACATTACATTGCGAACAAAGAGGTAAAGATATGCTGCTGCAAGAGAATTTTGCCGAGGAACATATCAGAGAGCTGCAAAGGACCAGCCGCAGAGATCCGGTTCTTTTGGAACGTGCTGTATACGCGTTTGGACTGTTGGAAGCACTCGCGAAGGTTGGTTTGCCCTTTATTTTCAAAGGCGGCACCTGCCTTATGCTGCTGATGGATCATCCGCGTCGGTTATCTACAGATATTGATATTATTGCTGAGCCGGGTACGGATTTGGATAAGTATTTGGATCGCGCAGCGGAGATTTTCCCTTTTAAGGCAGTTGAGGAACAGAAGCGGATCGGGAAAAACAATATTGAAAAAAGGCATTTTAAGTTTACTTATGATTCACCGATCAATAATGGGCCGTTCTACATTCTTTTGGATGTTCTTTTTGAGCACAATCTTTACTCCGAGCTGCTTCAGAAAGAAATTAAGAACGATCTCCTTTTGACGAAACCGGAATATCTGCCTGTATTTCTGCCATCGGTAAACTGTGCTCTGGCGGATAAATTTACAGCATTTGCGCCGCACACTATAGGTGTTCCGTTAAACAGCGGAAAAGACATGGAAGTCATGAAGCAGTTCTATGACATATCGTCTCTGCTGGAGATATTCACGGATTTCCGGCAGATAGGGCCTACATACAGGAAGATTTCACAGGCGGAAATTGCTTATCGAGGAATTGAAAGCAGCAGTAAAGATTGCTTGCGGGATACTTTTGAGGCCGCGTTGTGTATTGCGTCCCGCGGAAAAGTGAGCAAAGAGGAATATCCGATTTATGTGAAGGGTATTCGGGAATTGAAAAACCATATTTATGCCGAGAACTATACGCCGGAGATTGCCGCCGGGAGAGCTGCGAAAATCATGTATATGGCCGCGTGCCTGCTGTCGGATACAGAATATCTGCGGGTGAATGACTACGCGGAGTTCTTGGATATGAAGATAGAGCAGGATAAATTGGCTTCTCTTCGTTATCTGAGGAAGGTCGACCCCGAAGCATACGCCTATGTTATAAAAACAGACAGGTTATTGGTTCAGCTGCAGGGCTGACATAATAATTTTTTCACCGCGCTGCACACCCCCTCGCAACGCTCCGCGAAGGAGATTGGGGCTGCAGGGCACCTCATCCACCGCGGAAACGAGAGTGGAGAGTGAAGATAGCGTCAGCTTCGGAAGCGCGAATTACAACGGCCGGCGTTCGCGTTCTCTGGACCTCATCCACCGCTCCGCGGTGGATGAGGTGACCTGCACACCCGCTCCCCTTCGCGGAGCGTGTCAAGAGAATCGGAGAGCGAGGCGGGAAACCCGCCTCGCTCTTTCATTAACTCCTCACTCCTCACTCCTCACTATCCTTTCTCCACTCCATGATAAAATATGAATATTAAAGGAACACGCACGAATGACCGACGGGATCGACAAATTTCCAATCAAAAAAACCTCCATCCACTATGAAGAAGAGCCGGAGATGATTTTCTTCGCGCCGGACGACGAAGCGGAAGAGGCAGACTTTATCCGCGTCGATGATTTATTCGAACCCGACCCCGACCGCAATATTATCCTCACCCTCTTCCCCGCGCGGAGATGCACATTCATCAAGGGCGAATTGGCGCGGGCGGTCACGCGGACGCTGGCAATGACCGCGCTCCGTCTTGAACGCCCGGCAGAGGACATCCGCGTACGGCCGATGTTCGTGCAATGGCGCGTGGAATTAGAGGACGGGGACACGCCGGAGCGGATCGCGACGGAAATCCGCGCCGACCTTGAGGAACAGGCCCGCGCCCTGCTCAAATTGGATGACAACACGGATTTCTGGTCCACGGCGTGCTTTATCCGCCCCGCGGACCGTGAGATGACGATCGCGGCGATCGTCAAAATGATTGAGGAATATCAGGAGGATCTGTAAATGGGTAAAACTCTCTGCCTGCTGGATGGGCACGCCATCGCCTACCGCGCGTATTTCGCCATGACGGCGGGACAGGATGCCTCCCGCTGGGTCTCTCCTTCCGGGGAGCCGACCGCCGGCACGTACGGATTCGCCTCGATCCTCCTCCGCATCCTCGAATACGAAACGCCGGATTACTTCGCCGTGGCGTTTGACCGGGGCAAGACCTTCCGCAATGAGATGTTCCCGGACTACAAGGCCACCCGCGCGAAGATGCCGGACGACCTCCGCGTGCAGATCAAGCGCATGCAGGAAATCGTCGACAAACTCGGCGTCCCCCGCCTGGAGCTGGACGGCTACGAGGCGGATGACATTCTCGGCAGCACGGCAAAACAGATGGCGGCGAAGGGCTACTCCGTCAAAATCATCACCGGCGACCGCGACCTCCTGCAACTGGTCGACGACCGCGTCACCGTCTCCCTTTCCGGAGGGAAGATTTCCGAATCCAAGGACTACGACGCGCCCATGGTCAAGGCGTATCTCGGCGTCGGGCCGGAGCTGGTGGTGGATTACAAAGCCCTCGTCGGCGACCCCTCCGACAACTACCCCGGCGTACCGGGCATCGGTCCGAAGACGGCGCTGAAGCTGCTCGACGAATACGGTTCGCTGGATAGCATCTACGCGCACACGGACGAGCTCAAGGGCGCGGTCAAGACGAAAATTGAGAACGGAAAGGACTCCGCCTATCTCTCGCAAGCCCTCGCCACTATCAAAACCGACCTCCCCGAATACTTCAGCATCGAGGAAGCGTCCACCGCGGACATTCATTTCACCGCCGTGGAGTATCTCTTCAACGAGCTGGGCTTCAAAACGCTCCTGCCGAAGGTGCGCCGTCTGGCGCGTGAACTTCAGCCGGAACAGCAGCCGCTGCTCTTCGGCATGGATCCCGTCGCGGAGCCGGAATCCCGCGGCGAGGAATACGTCAATAACGTCACCGTCGTGGATGACGCGGAAAAGCTCGCCGCACTCGCGGATGCCCTCCGCGTAGCGTCCCTGATCTCCCTGGATACCGAGACCACCGGCACGGACGCCATGTCCTGCGATCTTGTCGGCATGTCCTTCGCGGTCGAAGTAGGCCGAAGCTTTTACATTCCCGTCGGCCACACCACCGGCGAACCGCAGCTGCCCCTCGAGACCGTCCGCGCCGCGCTGGCGGACATCCTCGCGAATCCGTCCGTCGCCAAGGCCGGGCATAACATCAAGTTCGACAGCATCATCCTCAAGCGCTGCGGCATGCCCGTGGAAGGCATTGCCTTCGACAGCATGATCGCGGGCTGGATCCTCGACCCCGAATCCCGCAAACTCGGCCTGAAGCCGATGGCGAAGACCCTGCTCAACATCGACATGACCGAGATCGAGACCCTCATCGGCAAGGGCGCCAAGCAGATCACCATGGACCGCGTCCCCGTCAAGGACGCCGCTCCGTACGCAGGCGCGGATGCCGAAGTCGTCCTGCGGCTGATGCCGATTCTCAAGGAACGCATGAAGGCCGAGGGCACGGAGTCCGTCTTCGAGGAGCTGGAAATGCCCTTGGTGCCGATCCTTGCCGAGATGGAGATGAACGGCATCCTGATTGACAAAGATTTCCTCGCCGAGATGTCCGAGGACTTCGCCGTCCGCCTGAACGAGCTGGAGGAACAGATTTACCGCGAAGTCGGCTATCCCTTCAACATCAACTCCACGCAGCAGCTCTCCACCGCCCTTTATCAGACCCTGGGACTGCAGCCCCCGCGTACGGCCAAGAAGACCGCCGCGGGCAGCTATTCGACCGCCGCGGACGTTCTCGAGGAGATGCGGAACACGCACCCGGTCATTGAAATGATTCTGAATTACCGCGAGCTGGGGAAGCTGAAGTCGACCTACACGGACACCCTCCCCGAAGCGATTGACAAGGCCACGGGGCGCGTGCACACCTCATTCAATCAGACCGGCACCGCCACCGGACGGCTGGCGTCATCCTCGCCGAATCTGCAGAACATCCCGACCCGCACCGACCTCGGCAAGCGCATCCGCACCGCCTTCACCGCCGCGCCCGGCTGCGTCCTGCTCTCCGTGGACTACAGCCAAATTGAATTGCGCATCGCCGCCCACATGTCCGGGGACGACGCCATGATCAACGCCTTCAAAGCCGGCCAGGACATTCACGCCGCCACCGCGGCCGCCATCTACCGCGTCGACATTGCCGACGTCACGAAGGACATGCGCCGCCACGCCAAGGCCATCAACTTCGGCCTGATCTACGGCATGAGCTCCTTCGGCCTCTCCAAATCCACCGGCCTGACCCCGGCCGAGGCCGCCGCCTTCGTGAAGACCTACTTCGAGCAGTTCCCGAAGGTGAAAAGCTTCCTCGACGGCCTGCGCGTCTCCGCTGCGGAGAAGGGATACGTCGAAACCCTCGCCGGGCGGAAACGCTACTTCCCCGACCTCGGCCGTCAGTTGAACGCGAACCTCCGCGCCCGCGAAGAACGCGAAGCCATCAACGCCCCGGTCCAAGGCACCTCCGCCGACATTCTCAAAGCCGCCATGATCCGCCTCCCCGGAGAACTGTCCGCGAAGGGATTGCACGGCAAGATCATCCTCCAAGTCCACGACGAACTGCTCCTCGAAGTGCCGGAATCCGAACTGGACGCGACGCGAGCGGCGGTTCAATCCGTGATGGAGAACGTGACGTCCCTCTCCGTTCCCCTTCTCACGGAGGCGAAATCCGGTCCGAATTGGGGAAAATTGGGAGTTAGTCAATAGTCAGTAGTCAATAGTCAATAGCGGCGCCCGATAGTTGAAGGTATGCTTCAATTATCGGGCGCTTTTTTGTGTGGTTTAATTAACGCTCCGCGAAGGGGAGCGGGTGCTGCAGGTCACCTCATCCACCGCGGAGCTGTCCCCCTTCAGCACAAGGCACGGCTTCGCACGCCCTCGAGGGGAAGGACAATAG
>CAVIKW010000093.1:0-7976 GCA_963643375.1 Flexilinea sp.
TGCACCTCATCCACCGCGAAGCGGTCCCCCTTCCCCTCGAGGGGAAGGCAGAAAAGCGCCCGATAAGGGAAAATCTGCTTCCCTTATCGAGCGCTTCTATTGACTATTGACTACTGACTATTGACTAAAATTTCATCCTCGCCTTGCTTCTGCAGGACGCGCAGATATTCCGGGTGGCGGCGAGGGGGAGCTCACGGCCGCAGACGACGCATTTCATGGCGCGGTCGGCTTTCGTCTCCTGCAGCAGCTCCGTGATGCGGGCGCCGGTCTCTTCGCGAATGTCGCCGGAGATGTCTTCCTGGTCGAAGCGGTGCGCCATGATGTGATACACGTCAAGGGCGTGGTACTGCTGCTCGCAGCCTTCCAATGTCTCCGTCTCGAAATCCGGGATCGGCAGCAGGCGGTCGTCGTCAATCGCTTCCAGGCAGCGCAGCCAATAGCGGACGAGCTCCGTGTCCCCGGTGTCGACCGGGCAGGTGATCGCCGTCAGCAGCTGTTCTCGGGTCAGGTAGAGACGCTTCTTGCCGGCCGCGGTGAGGAGGATGAGCGCGTCGGACATATCTTCGCGGGCGTAGCTGTCTTCCTTCGGCAGCTCCTGCCAGGCCTCAATCAGGTCGCGGAACGAATAGTTGCATTCGAGCGCGGCGTCTTTCGGGAAGGCGACGCGGAATTTCTTGCCGAGCTCCGGTTTGGTCTGCAGCGCGTGTTTGAGGAAACGGCGGTCGCAGGTGGAGCTGACTTCGCCGATGTCGAAAATCCCGTAACGCCCGGCGCGGCCGGCAATTTGGAGGACTTCGGATTCCGTCAGCATGCGGGTGCGGATGCCGTCGTATTTCTGCAGCGAGGTGAAAACCACGCGCTTGATCGGCAGCGAAATGCCCATGCCGATGGCGTCCGTCGCCACCACCACGGAAGTCTCCCCGGCGGTGTACTTGCGAACCTCCGCGCGGCGGACATCCGGCGGAAGGCTGCCGTAGATGACGGAGGCCTTGACACCGCGCTTCTCAAGCGAGCCCGCGATGCCGAGGACGTTCTTGCGGGAGAAGGCGATGACCGCGTCCCCCGGGCGGATGTCATTGTAACCGCCGACGTGATCCCCGAGAATGAGGGGCGTCAGGCGTTCGTGATGGACGATGGTATAAGGCGCGCCGAAGCCGAGGATGATATTCTCAATCATCTCCTCCGCTTCCGGCGCCAGGCAGACATGAACCTCCGCGGCGTTGACGCGGCAGATGGCGGAGAGCCAGTGCGAACCCCGGCTTGAATCCACGATCATCTGCGCCTCATCAATCACGGCGACGTCGTAACGCGGTCTGAAGTCGCACATCTCAATCGTCGAAGCGGTGATGCCCGCGCCCGGGACCGGGATGCTCTCCTCGCCGGTCAGCAGCGAACAGGGCTTCCCCGCGGCGTTCAGCTTATCCGAGACTTCCAGTGCCAGCAGACGCAGCGGCCCGAGGTAGACGCCCAGACGGGCGCCCTTCAATGCCTCAAGCGCCTGATACGTCTTGCCCGAGTTCGTCGGACCGACGTGGAGAATGAAGCGGCGGTCCAGTTCGCGGGCGCGGCGGAAGAGCGCGTCGGGCGTGAACTGCGACATGAAGGCGTTGATCTCTTCCTTGCGGATGCGCGCCTTCTCCTGCCGTTCCTCGGTCTGCTGCACGACGTTCATGACTTCCTTACTCTGGCGGAGCTTATTCACGGACTCGTTCTTCGGCCAGGCCGGCATGTAGGGGTCGTTCGGCACCAGCCCGATTTGCGGCGCCGGCAGATATTTTTTGATCAATCTTTTCGTCAGACCGGGGAACGTCTGCAGCAGGTCCCGCTCGGTCATGTAATTCTTTCTTCGTCTCTTCGGCATAAGGTTTCCTACGTAAACTCAATAATTCTGTGTCCATTATACATTGCATTTGCGCAAGACCGGGCGGAAAAAGTATCCGAAACGCGTTCCGACGGGAGGAAGTTCGGCGGGGAATCCGCGTTTAAGTCGATTGTCATACAAAAAAAGATACGTTTTCCTTTTGACGCTCACGGGAAAAATAAGTATAATGGATTCACCCTTAACAGGGATGTAGGATTTTGTTTTAGAGAAAGGTTCAAAATGAAGAAATTACTTTCTGTCGTGTTTGTGATGGTTATGGTTCTCGCCATGGCCGCTGTCGCCTCCGCTCAGGATGCCGACCTCATCGCCGCCGCTCAGGCTGATGGCGAACTGGTTGTCTACGGTTCCTGCGAAGAAGAGTATCTCGCCGCCGCTTGCGAAAACTTCGAAAAGCTCTATGGCATTAAGGTCTCCTACCAGCGTCTGTCCACCGGCGAAGTCCAGGCCAAGATCGAAGAAGAGAACGGCAACCCGTCCGCTGACGTTTGGTTCGGCGGCACCACCGATCCTTACAATGTTGTTGCTTCCGAAGGTCTGCTCGAGGCTTACGATGCCCAGAACGCTTCCCACATCACCAAGGACGTCTACAAGAACGCTGATGGCTATTGGTACGGTATCTACACCGGTATCCTCGGCATCATGGTCAACAAAGACGAACTCGACCGCATGGGCCTCGAAGCTCCCGCCGATTTCGCTGACCTCGTGAAGCCCGAATATCAGGGTCTCGTTTGGCTGTCCAACTACCAGACCGCCGGTACCGCGAAACTGATCGTCAACACCATGATCCAGAAGTACGGTCACGACGAAGGTATCCAGTTCCTTGTCGACCTTGACAAGAACGTTGAAGTCTACACCAAGTCCGGCTCCGGCCCGTCCAAGAACGTCGGTACCGGCGAGTGCGTCATCGGCGTCGGCTTCCTGCATGACGGCATCACCCAGATCGTCGACAACGGCTACGACAACATCGAGCTGATCGTCCCGTCCTCCGGCACCACCTGCGAAATCGGCGCGACCGCCATCTTCAAGGGCGCGAAGCATGAGAACGCCGCGAAGCTGTGGATCGAATACGCTCTGTCCCCGGACTGCGTCAACCTCGCCAAGGATAACGGCTCCTATCAGTTCCTTGTCCTCGACAACGCTGAACAGCCGGCCATCGCGACCGAATTCGGTCTCGATCCGAACAATGTCATCGACTATGACTGGGACGACGCTACCGCCAACATCGGTACCTATGTCGAAGAAGTCATGAACGCGATCGCCGCCTCCGGTGCCGATACCGGTACGGACCGCTTCAAGACCGAGTAATCTCAGATTTATTCAGTCATCACAAAGGATGGCGGCCCTGCCGCCATCCTTTTGAAATTTTACGGCCGCTGAGTGATTCGGCATCGCGCCCACCGGCATGGTGCGGAATCATTCCACGGCAATTGATCTCCCGGCTTAGGGTGAGAAAGGATCTCTGAACCCGATGGCAGCGAAAACACAGCAGGGCGCGGCACTTGACCGCAAGAAGCTTCTTGCCGACCCGATTATGGTCACAACGATCTGCGTCCTGATCGCATTTCTCACACTGTTTATCCTTTATCCGCTGGCGATGCTTCTGGTTGACAGCTTCATCTCGGAGAACGGATTCACCTTTGACATTTTCAAGCGCATTTTCCAAATGCCGACATTCACCCGCGCGATCGGGAATACGCTGAAGATCGGCTTCATGGTAGGGATCCTCTCTACCTTCATCGGCCTGCTCTTCGCCTATGTGGAAGTCTACGTCCGAATGAATAAATTCGTCGGCGGGCTCTTCTCCGTGGTGTCCATGCTGCCGGTGGTTTCCCCGCCGTTCGTGCTCTCCCTTTCCATGATCATGCTCTTCGGTAAGGCGGGCATCATCACCCGCTTCCTGCTGAAGATTTACGACAACAGCGTTTACGGGTATTGGGGCATCGTCATCGTGCAGACGCTGACGTTCTTCCCGGTCTGCTACATGATGCTCAAGGGCCTGCTCAAGAACATCGACCCGTCATTGGAAGAAGCGGCGCGCGATATGGGCGCCGGCCGCTGGCGTGTGGTTTGGGATGTAACGCTCCCGCTGCTGCTCCCCGGCCTCGGCAATGCCTTCCTCGTGACCTTCATTGAGTCCATCGCGGACTTCGCGAACCCGATGATCATCGGCGGTTCTTACGATACGCTGGCGACGACCATCTACCTGCAGATCACCGGCGCGTACGACAAAGCCGGCGCGGCCGCCATGGCGGTTGTCCTGCTCTGTATCACGATGGGCATGTTTGCCGTGCAGAAGTATTACCTCGAAGCCAAGACCGCCGCGACCCTGACCGGTAAGGCCTCCCGCGCCCGTATGCTCATCGAGGACAAATCCGTCCGCGTCCCGCTGACGGTGCTCTGCTCCCTGGTGGCAATCTTCGTCATCATGATGTACATCTGCGTGCCGATCGGCTCGTTCTTCCCGACTTGGGGTTATAAATTCTTCCCGCTGACCACGAAGTGGTTCAAGCTGGTCTTCACCCGCTATCACGGTCTCAAGGCGTTCAAGGACTCCTTCGTGCTGTCCCTGATCTCCGCGCCGATCACCGCCCTGCTGAGTATGATCATCTCCTACCTGGTTGTTAAACGCAACTTCACCGGCAAGGGCTTCATTGAACTGGTCTCCATGCTCGCGATGGCTGTTCCGGGTACCGTTCTCGGCGTCGGCTACATCCGCGGTTTCAGCGGCGGCCTGTTCCACACCGGCATTCTGCAGGGGATTTACGGCACGGGCCTGATCCTCGTCATCGTCTTCGTCGTCCGCTCCCTGCCGACGGGTACCCGTTCCGGTATCTCGGCACTGCGGCAGATCGACAAGTCCATTGAGGAATCCGCTTATGACATGGGCGCCGACAGCTTCAAGGTATTCATGACCGTCACCCTGCCGTTGATCAAGGACTCCTTCCTCAGCGGTCTCGTGACCTCGTTCGTCAGAAGCATTACCGCGATTTCCGCCATCATTCTGCTGGTCACCCCGCAGTTCCTGCTCATCACGGTACAGATCAATGAATTCGCGGAAAAGGGCTCTTACAGCCTCGCCTGCGCGTTCGCCACTATCCTTATCGTAATCACCTACGGCTCTGTCCTGCTGATGAATATCGCGATTAAGCATTTCGGTACAAGTAAGAAAATTAAGGAGAACGACTGATCATGGAGATCAATAAGAAAGAAAAGAAAGGCGTTCGTCTCGAACACATCTCAAAAATCTATCAGGACCCGAAAACCGGTAAGAATTTCTACGCCGTCAAGGATACCAACCTGGAGATCGAACCGGGTTCATTCGTCACCCTGCTCGGCCCTTCCGGCTGCGGTAAGACCACGACCCTGCGCATGATCGCGGGTTTCGAATCCCCGGACGAAGGCGAAATCTACCTCGGCGATGAACCGATCAACGAGCTCACCCCGGATAAACGCGACACCGCGATGGTCTTCCAGAGCTACGCGCTGCTCCCGCATTACAATGTCTTCGACAACGTTGCCTACGGCCTGAAGCTGCGCAATGTCCCGAAGGACGAGATCAAGAAGCGCGTTATGAACATCCTCGACCTGGTCCAGCTGAACGGCATGGAAGGCCGTATGACGAACCAGCTCTCCGGCGGTCAGCAGCAGCGCGTCGCGCTTGCCCGCGCCCTCGTGATTGAGCCGTCCGTCCTGCTCTTCGATGAACCGCTCTCGAACCTCGACGCCAAGCTCCGCGTTTCCATGCGCACCGAGATCCGCCGCATTCAGCAGGCGGTCGGCATCACCGCGATTTACGTCACCCATGACCAGTCCGAAGCGATGGCCCTTTCCGATAAGATCATCATCATGAACACCGGCAAGGTCGCGCAGATGGGCACGCCGCAGGAGATTTATTATCACCCGGTGGATGAGTTCGTGGCGGACTTCATCGGTGAGGCGAACTTCCTCTCCGGCACGATGACCGGCACC
The DNA here is from genome assembly GCA_963643375.1 of Flexilinea sp. Classification (GTDB taxonomy): domain Bacteria; phylum Chloroflexota; class Anaerolineae; order Anaerolineales; family Anaerolineaceae; genus Flexilinea. The sequence goes on from CAVIKW010000093.1 coordinate 5,852, forward strand.
GAAGGTGACTGCGCTGTCCTCAATATCGAAGGAAATCCGGCGAAGGTCGCGCTGCAGAACGGCATGGAAGTCGGCAAGGATTACAAAGTCGTCCTCCGTCCGGAAGCCGCGCACCTGGCGGACGAAGGCGGGCTCCCCTGCGAAGTCGTCCTCTCCTGCTTCATGGGCTCTTATCAGAACTACCACGTCATGGTCGGCAATACGCTGGTCAAGCTGGAAGATCCGAACCCGAAGTCGAAGAAGGTCTACGCGGTCGGCGATCACTGCTCCCTGGTCTTCGATCCCGAATCCGTTCATATTCTGTAATTCGCAATATAACAACAGCGCCGCGGAATTCACGCGGCGCTGTTTGTTTTTAACGGTGAATGTCGTTCTCAGATGCTCTTGACCCAGGCGGCAATATCCGCGTCGGAGGCACGGTTGAGCAGCTTCTCGGAGGCGAACACGGCCGAGGCGCTGACGCAGGGCGCGAGGTCCTTGGCAGTGTTGCCGAGGCCGGAGCCGCCGGATGTGGCGAAGAGGGCGATCTTCTTCCCGGAGAAGTCGTAGGCTTCGAGGAAGGTCTTGATGATCGTCGGCGCGGTGTACCACCAGATCGGGAAACCGATGATGACGGTGTCGTATTGCGCCATGTTCTCAACGCTGCCGGTGACGGCAGGACGGGAGGACGGGTCTTTCATCTCGATGGTGGTGCGGGATTTCGGATCGGTCCAATTCAGATCGGCCTTCGTGTAGGGAACTTCCGGTTTGATCTCGAACAGGTCCGCGCCGGCCGCGGCGGCAACTTTCGCGGCGGTTTCCCCGGTCACACCGGAGGCGCTGAAATAGGCGACTAAGGTTTTACTCATAATGGGCTCCTTTTTTGAAGATTCCGCGGTCTCCCGCGGGTGTTTGCTGTTGATTTAATATGATTATACAACTTACCCGCGTTATTCGGATAACAAAAACACGGCCGATCCCGGCTGTTTTCGGCGTTAGGCGTTTATAATGGTTCTTTATGAGCAAACGAACAGAATTTTTGCATGGACTTCGTGACGGACTGCCGATCGGGGCCGGGTATTTCGCCGTGGCTTTCTCCCTTGGCATCGCCGCGCAGCAGGTCGGCATGACCCCGCTGCAGGGCTTCGTCATGAGCATCCTGAATCACGCCTCCGCCGGGGAGTACGCGGGCATCTCCGCCATGCGTCACGGCGCGGCGTATGTTGAATGCGCGCTGCTGATCCTTGTGGCGAACGCGCGCTACCTGTTGATGAGCTGCGCGCTCAGCCAGAAGCTCGCGCCGAAGCTTGCCACCGTTCACCGCGTATTGATCGGCTTCGGCATCACGGATGAGCTCTTCGGCCTGGGAATCGCCTACCACGGCTTCCTCGAGCCGGTGTATTACTACGGCTCGATGCTGACCTCCATCCCGCTGTGGGCGGCGGGGACTGCTATCGGAATCGCGGCGGGGAATATTCTCCCGACGGTCGTTGTCAAGGCATTGAGCGCCGCCATCTACGGGATGTTCATCGCCATCATCATCCCGCCCTGCCGCACGAATCGGAACGTCGCGATCGTCGTCGCCGTGTCCTTCGCCGCGAGCTGGCTGATGTCCGTGATTCCTGCCTTCGCCGGGATTACGGAGAGCGTCCGCGTGATTATCCTGACGGTCGTGATTTCCGCGGCCGCGGCGGCATTGATGCCGCTGCCGGATGAGGAAGAGGAGGACGCCGAATGAATAAGTCGATTTGGGTTTATATCATCGTTATGGGCCTCGTCAGCTTCATCATCCGCGTGACGCCGCTGACGCTCATCCGCCGGCAGATCAAGAACCGCTTCGTCCGTTCGCTGCTCTACTATCTGCCTTACGCGACGCTGGCCGTGATGACGTTCCCGGCGATCCTCTCCATCTCGGAGAACCCGCTCTGCGGCGCCGCGGCGTTCATTGCCGCCCTCCTCGCCGCATGGTTCACGAAGAACCTCTTCCTCTCGGCGGTGATCGCCTGCCTTGCCGCTTTGATTGTTGGAGTGATGTAAGTCAACGCTCCCGAGACCGGAAACCGGTCTCAGGAGCGCACCTCATCCACCGCAAGCGGTCCCCCTTCCCCTCAAGGGGAAGGCCTTAACGCGCTCGAGAAAGGGGTTT
>CAVIKW010000094.1:0-7843 GCA_963643375.1 Flexilinea sp.
ACCTCATCCACCGCAAGCGGTCCCCCTTCCCCTCAAGGGGAAGGACAATACGCGCGGTTGAAAGTGGCCGGGTGTTCGAATGTCGGGCGGCTTATTTTGACGCTTCGCGAAGGGGAGCGTGGCTGCGGGTCACCTCATCCACCGCTACCGCGGTCCCCCTTCAGCACAAGGCACGGCTTCGCACGCCCTCGAGGGGAAGGACAATAAGCCGCTCAGTTGAAGCAAGACTGCGAATGTCGGGTGGCAACGCGTTCGTTCGCGGGTAAACAACACCCGCCCCCGGGTTCGGGGGCGGGTGTTGTTCGGTCACCGTTCGGCGCGCATGGGATTGTGGAGGAAGTCTTCGTACGAGAGGCGGATGCCGTCGCGGAGCTCGGTCTTGTATGTCCAGCCGAGGGCTTGGGCTTTGCTGACGTCCAGGAGCTTGCGCGGGGTGCCGTTCGGCTTGGACGGATCCCAGCGGATCTCGCCGTGGTATCCGATCACGTCGGCGGTGAGCTCGGTGAGCTCTTTGATGGTGAGCTCCTTGCCGGTGCCGGCGTTGACGGTTTCGTTGCCGCTGTAGTTGTTCATCAGGAAGACGCAGAGGTTGGCGAGGTCGTCGACATACAGGAACTCGCGGAGCGGGCTGCCGTCCCCCCAGCAGGTGACGTAAGGCAGGTTCTGCACCTTGGCCTCATGGAAGCGGCGGATGAGGGCGGGCAGCACGTGCGAATGGGTCGGATGGTAGTTGTCATTCGGGCCGTAAAGGTTCGTCGGCATGACGCTGATGTAGTCGGTCCCGTACTGACGGTTGAGGAACTCGCAGTATTTCAGGCCGGAGATCTTCGCCAGGGCGTAGGCCTCGTTGGTCTTCTCCAACTCGCCGGTGAGCAGGCAGCTCTCCGTCATCGGCTGCGGCGCCATGCGCGGATAAATGCAGGAGGAGCCGAGGAATTCGAGCTTCTTGCAGCCGTTCGCGTAGGCGGCGTGAATGACATTCATCTCCAGCATCATGTTGTCATACATGAAGTCGGCCGGGGCCTCGTTATTGGCAACGATGCCGCCGACTTTGGCCGCGGCGAGGAAGACGTAATCCGGCTTCTCCGCGGCGAAGAACTCCTCCACCGCGTCCTGGCGGCAGAGGTTCAGCTCTTTGTGGGTGCGGGTGACGATATTCTCGTATCCCTGACGGTTCAACTCACGGACGATGGCCGAGCCGACCATTCCGCGGTGCCCGGCAACATAAATTTTCGCGTTCTTTTCCATTCTTTCCTCTTGATCGCGTGAAGCGTTTCGCGCTTTAATGACATATTTTTTCTCACAGCTCCGCGGGAATTGAATCCCGAAGCGCTTAAGACCAATTATAATATAAAGATAACGCATATTGACGGAGCGACGCTTATGAAGATTTTGATTGGCTCAAATAATGCCCATAAGGCGAAGGAAATTCAGGATATGCTGCCGGATTATGAAGTCCTGCGGCCGAAGGATATCGGACTCGATCTTGAGCCCGAGGAGAACGGCAAGACTTTCGCGGAGAACGCGCTCATCAAGGCGAAGGCCTTCGCGGAGGCGTCCGGTCTGCTGACCATGGCGGATGACTCCGGTCTGGAAGTCGAGTGCCTGAACGGCGAACCGGGGATTTATTCCGCCCGCTACTGCCCAAAGCCCGGCGCGGATGACGCGGACCGCCGGCATTATCTCTTGGAGAACATCCGCAAGTGCGGCGCGGAACGTCCTTGGAAAGCGCGCTTCTGCTGCGCGATGGCAATCGTTCCTCCGAACGGTGAGGCCCGTCAGGTCTTCGGCACCTGCGAGGGCTGCATCATTCCCGAAGAACGCGGGTCGAACGGCTTCGGCTACGATCCGATTTTCTACAAGCCGGAATTCGACATGACGCTCGCGGAAATGACCGAGGAGCAGAAGAATTCCATCAGCCACCGCGGAAACGCGTTGAAACAGGCGCTGCCGATCCTCAAGGAACTCGCTTCCTTGTAGTTTGTTTGTAATCGAATGTAAAACGTCGGGGGATATTTATGGATACTATCAGACATCTGTACCGCGTTGGCTACGGCCCGTCCAGCTCCCATACCATGGGACCGAAATACGCCGCGGAAATGTTCCGTGAGAAGAATTACGGCGCCAACCGTTTCGTCGTGACCTTGTACGGCTCGCTTGCCGCTACCGGGAAGGGGCATATGACGGACAGGGCCATTATCTATGAACTCGGCGAGGACCGTACGGAGATCATCTGGGAACCGGATGTCGTGCTGCCGTATCATCCGAACGGTATGCGCTTCACCGCCTACAACGAGGCGGGCGAACTGACCGACGACTGGACGGTTTACTCCGTGGGCGGCGGGCGCATTGACGACCAGGGCGTACGTATTGCCCCGGAAGCGGCGAATGACTGCTATCCGCAGAAGAACATGCGGGAGATCATGGAGTACCTCGACCGCACGGGGATGAACTTCTGGGAATACGTCGAGGAATGCGAAGGCTCCGACATTTGGTCCTACCTTTTGGATGTCTGGCACGTCATGAGCGATGCTGTCGACCGCGGCATTCATACCGAAGGCGTCATCCCCGGCGGACTGGGCATTGCCCGCAAGGCGAGCCTCTACTTCCGACGCAGCCAGCTGACCCGCGACGGCTTCATTCACTCCCTGCCGATGACGGCGTTCGCCTTGGCTGTTTCCGAAGAGAACGCGACCGGCGGTCAAATCGTGACCGCGCCGACCTGCGGCTCCTGCGGCGTCGTTCCCGCGATGCTGCGCTACTTCCAGAAGAAGATGGACATCACCGAGAATAACATCGTCCGCGCGCTTGCCACGGCTGCCGTGTTCGGCAATGTGGTGAAGCACACGGGTTCCATCTCCGGCGCGGAAGCGGGCTGTCAGGCGGAAATCGGCGTCGCCTGCGCGATGGCCGCGGCCGCCGCTTCCTACTTCTATTCCGGCACGATCCGACAGATCGAATACGCCGCGGAATCCGGCTTGGAACATCACCTCGGCCTGACCTGCGACCCGGTTGCCGGCCTCGTTCAGGTGCCTTGCATCGAACGCAATGCCGCCGCCGCCAACGCCGCGCTCTTCTCCGCGCAGTTCGTCATGTTCTCGGATGGCCAGCACCGCGTCAGCTTCGATGACGTGATCGAGGCAATGATGCACACCGGCAAGGATATGCCCGCGCTCTACCGCGAAACTTCCGAAGGCGGTTTGGCGAAGGTCTTCCGCCACCCCGGAGGAGAGTAAGCTTGATGAATGAGTCCACCGCGCGGGAACTGCTGGAGCTCAACCGCCGTTTTTATCATGAGTTCGGGAACGCGTTCGCCGCGACCCGCCGGCGCGTACAGCCCGGCGTGCGCCGCGTTCTGGACGGCATCCCGGTCAAGGAAGCCTCGGATTGGCTTGATCTCGGCTGCGGATCCGGCGCGCTCGGCTGCCTTTGGGCGGAGCAGGGACGCCGCGGTTCGTATACCGGGCTGGATTTCAGCGGTCCGCTGCTGAACGAGGCGCGGACGGTCACGGCTTCTCTCTCGAATGAAAGCCTGACGCTCGCGTACGTCCCCGGCGACTTGATGGACCCGGCATGGACGGACGCGGTCAAGGGACGGACCTTTGACGGTGTTTTCGCCTTCGCTTCGCTGCATCACATCCCCGGACGGGAGAACCACCTCCGCGTCTTTCGACAGGCGCGGGAGCTGCTGCGTCCGGGCGGGCGGTTCATCTTCTCGGTGTGGCAGTTTCAGAACTCCCCGAAGCTGATGAAGCGCGTCCAGCCGTGGAGCGCGGCGGGGATTGATGAAGAACGGCTCGAGCCGGGGGATACGCTGCTGGATTGGCGCTACGCGCTCCCGGAGAATGAAGAAAAACACGGCCTGCGTTATGTGCATCTCTTCTCGGAAGAGGAGCTGCGGATGATCGCCGCGGAGGCGGGATTCGTTGTCGCGGAGGCCTTTTATTCGGACGGCGCGGAGGAAAACCTCGCGCTCTATATGACGCTTACCGCGTAAGAGAGGTGTTTTATGAAGAAGTTTGCGGTTTTCTGTGTAACTCTGCTGCTTGTTTTATGTCTCTGCGGCATTGCCGCCGCGGCGAACAATCAGACGATCATTATCGGGCAGAACGGCATCTATGACCTGCAGGGCGCGATGAACGCCATCACCGCGAACGCGGGCGATGTCACAATCTACCTGACGAATACTGTCAATCAGACCTCCGAAGTGCAGGTCCCATCCGGTGTGGCGGGGCTCAATTCCGTCACCCTGGCGTCCTATACCGGCGTGCCGGAAACCGTCTCGCTGAACGGCAGCGTCATCTGCGCGAACGGCATCCCCTTCACTGTCGGGACCGGCGTGACCGTCTCGAACGGCTACCTCGTCGGCGGGGACTGCCTGACACAGGCGGGGAGCGTGTCGGTGGACCGCTCCATGCTGGTGATCAACGGCTCCGCGGATATGGTGGTCGGCGGCGGGATGGCTGTCGCGAACGGCGCCTCCGCTTCGGTGAAGACAGCGAATATCATCGTCAACGGCGCGGCCGGCTCTGTCTTCGGCGGCGGGTTCGCCTATAACGGCGGCTCCGCTCCCGTCAGCGGCACCGCGAATGTCTACCTGACCAATGGCAGCTATGTCAGCGGCGCGGTCTACGGAGGCGGTTACGCCAACGGAACCGGCGCGCAGGCGGCGGTCGGCTCCGTGAATCTTGTCTCGATCGGCACCGCGTCCACGGTCAACGCCTCCGCGGGCTTGGCCGAGAACGGCGGTAACGCCTCCATCGGCGCGGCAGCTTCGTCCGTGATTCCGACCATCGGCTTGATCAACAATACCCAGCCGGTTGTGAATCAAACGAATAATACCGCCATCTATGTCGGCCCGGGGCAGTCCGCGAAGAACTTCAATGACGCCGTCAATCAGATTCCAAGCAACGCCGGCAATGTGACATTCTATGTCACCGGCAGCTTCGCCCAGAACAGCAATGAAGTCGAGCTCCCGACGAACCGCGGCATCACCGGCCTGACCATCACCCCGCAGGGCGGCAACGTCACCGTCACTTGGGCCGAGAGCACGGGCTTTTACGCCAACGGCATCCCGACCGTCATCGCCAAGGGCATCACCTTCAGCAACGGCATTCTGTACGGCGGCGCCAATACGCTCAACGGGCAGCAGTCGCAGTTGACTTCCACGTACCTGAACATCGCGGGCACCGTGAACACGGTCGTCGGCGGTTCCAAGGCCAAGAACGGCGGATCCGCGGCGTACGTCGGCAATACCAATATCGTCTTCAGCGGGAAAGCCAACGGCTGGATCTATGCCGGCGGTTCCGCGCTCTACGGCGGGTATTCCGTAGTTCAGGGCACCGCGTCCCTGGATATGGCCGCCGGTGCCTCCGCGGCGCAGTCCATCGCGGGCGGCGGGTATGCCTTCGGTCAGGGATCGGAGTCCGTGGTGAAGGATTCCTACCTGGATGTCAAGGGCTCGGTCGTCTACGCCGTCTTCCTCGGCGGGTACGCGGATCAGTCCTCCGTTTCCTCCACGACCGGGCAGTCGTACCTCGTCCTCGGTTCCACCGGGAATATCGGGCAGTCGGTGTGGTACGGCGGGCGCGCTTACAAGAACAGCAACGTTTCCGTCAATAACGCCTCCGCCTCCATTCAGGGACACATCGGCGCCACCGTTCATAAGGAAGGGCGCGCCTCCGACGGCGGTTCCGTGACGGTCACGCGCGCGAACTGATCCCGCAATACAGACCATTCGAAGACCGGCTGTTTGGCAGCCGGTCTTTTATTGTCTCGATCGGTCCGCGGGCCCGTCCGAGACTGTAAATGTAATCAAATTTCGGGAATAATATCCCAAGACTTTTCCCCTTATCTTTGGTAAACTTGTTAAGGAAGGAATGCGAATCATAATGAATAAACCCAGCTTAAAGCTGATGCAGTGTATCGGCGCGCTTCCCGGGATCCGTGAGATCATCGGCAGCACGCCCAACGCGGAGTTTTCCGGCGTATGCTTTGACAGCCGCAATGTGCAGCCCGGCGATATCTACGTCGCCATTCCGGGACTGAGCTCAGACGGACATGATTACATCACCGCTGCCGTTCAGAACGGTGCCTCGGCCGTGATCGGCAGCAAGCCGCTCCAGGCCAAGATTTCCGTCCCTTATTTTCGTGTAGAAGACAGCCGCGAAGCCATGGCATGGGCGGCCGCCGCGCTCTACGGATTCCCTTCGGAGAATATGCACGTCATCGGCGTGACCGGTACCGACGGGAAGACCTCGACCTCCATTTACCTTTACAATATCCTGCGCGAAGCCGGCTTTCATACCGGGTTGATTTCCACGGTCTCCGCGGTCATTGACGACGAGGAGCTTGACACCGGATACCATGTCACCACGCCGGACGCTCCGGACATTCAGCGTTACCTCGGCATCATGCGCGACAAGGGCGTGACGCACGTCATCATCGAGTCCACTTCGCACGGACTGGCGCAGCACCGCGTCTCCGCGATTGACTTTGATATCGCGCTCGTGACCAACATTACCCACGAACATCTTGATTATCACGCCACCCGCCAGGCCTATTTCGAGGCCAAGGGGCTGCTTTTCCAAAAGCTTGAGTCCAACCCGAACCCGATGGTCAACCCGCTCGCGGTGCTGAACTGGGACGACAAGGATTCCTATGAGTTCCTGGACAACCTCGTGAACGTTCATAAGGCCGTGTATTCCGCGAACGGCGACGCCACCCGCGCGGATTCGCTCATCACCGAGATGGTCTCCACGCCGCAGGGCATTCACGCCAAGGCACTTTTCAAGAACGTTCCCGCCGGCGGAGACGCCGAAGTGGAAGTTTACACCTCCCTGCTGGGCAGCTATAACGGCGCGAACCTTCTCGCCGCGATGACCGCCGCGATTTACGGACTGGGGATCGATCCCGCCGTTGCCGCCGCGGGGATCGCGAAGGTCGAGGGCGTTCCCGGACGCATGCAGGTCATTGACGAAGGGCAGAACTTCATCTCCATCGTCGACTTCGCTCATACGCCGAACGCGCTGGAGAAGGCGTTGACCTCCGCCCGCAAGATGCTGCCGACCGATGAAAACGGCAAGCAGATCGGCCGCGTCATCGCCGTCTACGGCTCCGCCGGGCTTCGCGACCGTGAGAAGCGCCGCATGATGCCGGACGTCTCCTCCCGCTGCGCCGATATTTCCGTCATCACCGCCGAGGATCCGCGGACGGAATCCCTGAACGGGATTCTGAAGGAAATGGCCGACGAGGCTGTCTCCAAGGGCGCGGTGATGGGCGAATCCCTTTACATCGTCCCCGACCGCCGCGACGCCATCCGCATGGGATTGAAGCTCGCGAAGCCGGGCGACATCGTTCTCTCCCTGGGGAAGGGGCATGAGCAGTCGATGTGCTTCGGGAAGACCGAATACCCCTGGGACGACCGCACCGCCATGCACGCCGCCCTCTGCGAGATGCTCGGAAAACCGGGCCCGGCGATGCCGTACCTGCCGGACGTGCCGGAGTATGAATAGAGTCAATAGAGACGCCCGATATCTTTGATTGTCGGGCGCTTTTTTTAAGAGAGACCAGAGACCAGAGACCAGATAACATAGATCCGGGAGCGTTCGACAAGCGAACACCCACATCCCTTCGACCGCGTTTAAGCCTTCCCCTCGTAGGGGAAGGGGGACCGCTTGCGGTGGATGAGGTGACCCGCAGACTCCTCCACTGTCGCGAAGCGTTTTGCGCCAATGTGACCCGCGGACCCGCTCCACAGTCGCGGAGCGTTTTAACCCATCCCCCACATCTCCCATTCCCGATGATATAATAACCCTATGAAAAAGAACCTATTCGTGATCAT
>CAVIKW010000095.1:0-7799 GCA_963643375.1 Flexilinea sp.
GTCACATTGTTCCAGAAACTACATCAGGAATTGGCGGAGATCATTGAATCAACCCCTCCGGGTGAGAAACTGAAATCCGAGCCGGAACTTGCAGCGTCGCTTCAGGTTTCCCGAACAACGCTGCGTGAAGCGATGCGCAGCTTCGAGAGCCAGGGATTGATCCGCCGCCGCCAGGGTGTCGGTACCTTTGTCATTGAGCACAGCCAGAATATTGAAACCGGCCTCGAGACTCTTGAGTCTATCGAGACGCAGGCGACCCGCCTGGGGTTGGATGTCAAAATGGGATACCTCGGCATCAACCGCATCCCCGCGGGGAAGGAATACGCCTCCAAGATGGGCGTCGCTGAAGAAGAGACCGTCATTGAGATTTCCCGTGTGATCTGGGTCGCGGATCATCCCGTCGCTTACCTCGTGGATGTTCTCCCCGAAGGCGTTCTCTCCGAAGAGGATTTGGAACAGGGCTTCACGGGCTCCGTTCTTGACCTCCTGATTCGCAAGAAGGACCTGCACCTCACCTATTCCAAGACCTTCATCAGCGCCTGCCACGCGGAAGCTTCCATCGCGAAGAAGATCCAGCTTCAGCGCAGCGATGTAATCCAACGCTTCGACGCTTACCTTTTTGAGGAGTCCGGCCGAATGATCGACTATTCCATCAGCTACTTCGCGCCCGGCTTCTTCAGATTCCATGTAAACCGCAAAATCAACATCTGACCGCTGTCATGAAAGAATTTCTGCGTCGGAACAGCTTTTTATTCCTGCTTACATTTGTCCTGATTATCGCCTACGCGATCCGCATCCCCGAGTTGAGTTTCTACGGGGATGATTGGATTTATGTCTATAATTATCACATCGCGGGCGCGGAGAGCTTCAATCTCTTCACCTCGTGGGACCGTCCCTGCTCCGGCTGGCTGTATACGCTGGCTTCGGCGGTCATCAAAGAATCCTGCCTCGGCTATCACATTTTCCTGTTCATACTTCAATGGCTGTCTGCCTTCCTGTTTTGGAAGGTGCTGAACAAGGCATTCGGCAAAAGCGCGCTGACCTCCGGCGCGGTTTTATTGTTCGCCGTCTATCCCGGTTTTCAGCAGCAGCCGATCGCGGTCGAGTTCATCATGCACTTCACAAGCCTCGCGCTTGTGCTTGCCTCCATCAGCCTCACGCAATCCATTCTCGAATCCGAGAAAGGACTTTCGGGCAAATATATCCCGATTTTTATCCTGAGTCTGATCTTCGGCGCCGTGTCCATTTTCACCTGCGAATACTTCGTCGGGCTTGAACTCACCCGCCCGGTCTTCATGTATTTCACCGCCAAGCGCAATCAAAAACGGCAGCTCCCGTTCAAAAAACTCCTTCTGTACATCCTCCCCTACGCGCTCATCACCGCCGCTTTCCTGGTCTGGCGTGTGTTTATCTTCTCATTCCAAACCTATCAGCCGAAGCTGCTGAACTCCATCCTCGAAAATCCGGTCGTCGGGATCAAAACCCTGCTCATCAAGGTCGTCAAGGATTTGGCAACCGTCTTCGTCAGCGCCTATCAAGCCGTTCTGAAGCGCCCCGCCTATGTCGGCACGCTCGCCATGATTCTGATCCTCGCGGCGGTTTCCGTCTGGGGATTCCTGCATCTGCGCCGTGTTGAGAAATCCGGCGGGAACGATGATGACCAAGTGAAATCACAAATGCTGTTGACGGGCGTTATTCTGACCTTCCTCTCCGGCATTCCGTTCTGGGCGACCTCGATTGACGTGTCGACTTCCTTCCCCTGGGACCGCTCCACCCTGTCCTTCTCTCCCGGCGCGGCAATGGTCATCGCCGCGGTGTTCGGCTTTATCTTCCGCTCCTATGCCTACTGCGCGGCCGCCGCTGTGCTGACGGCGCTCTGCGTCGTGTTTCAATTGAATAACGCCGGCGTCTACATTCATGAAGCGGAGAAGATGAACGATTATTTCTGGCAGCTGGCGTGGCGCGTGCCCGCTTTGGAGGAAGGGACGATTGTCATCTCGGATGAGATTCCCTTGGACCGCTACAGCGACAACGACCTCTCCCCGGTCCTCAACTGGCAGTACGCCCCGGAGAACAAGGGGTACCGCTACCTTTACAAGTACTTCGACCTCGACCTGCGCGAGGAAACGTATTACGCCGACCCGAATACGACGGTCGATGTGGATCACACCTACCGCTCGCATACGTTCCTGTCAAACACGGAAAAGACGCTCAGCATTTACTACCGCGAGCACGGCTGCATGTTGATCGTGGATGAAGACACCCGCGATTATCCCGGCCTGCCCGAATCCATTGAGCGCACCGCCGGCCGTTCGGATACGAGCCTGATCCGCACGGATTCACCGTCCGTCCCGCCCGAAGCCATCGGCGCGGAGCCCGAACACGGCTACTGCTGGTATTACCAGAAAATCAGCCTCGCGTTACAGCAGGGCGACGCCAAATCCGTGTATACGCTCGCGGAGCAAGCCGTCAACGGGAATTTGTCTCCGTGTTACGCTTCCGACTGGGCACCGATTCTCGCCGCGCTGGCCGTTTCCGAAGACACGGATTCATTCACGAAGGTGATTGAGAATATGCAGGCATCGAATGACGAAAAAGATTACCTCCGCACTTACGTCGCTGCCAAATGCGCGGATTACGGCATTCAGTCGGGAAGCTTCACGAAGCTGATTAAGTAATCTGATTAATGTCAGGTCAGTTGTCTGACAATTAAAACTTAAATTGGGTTATAATAGATTATGGAAAACATGGTCTTGAAATAACAGGAGGAGTTTATGGAAAAATTTATCGGCTATCAGTGCTCGATCTGCGGGAAAGAATTTGACGCGAATTATTCCGGATATGTCTGCGATTGCTGTTCCGGCAATCTGAATGTCGTCTTGGATTACGACGGCATCCGCAAATTTGTCAAACCCGAAGACATTTTCTCCTCGAATGAAAAATCTCTGTGGCGCTATCTGCCGCTGCTGCCGGTTGAAGATCCCGGATTTGAAGGCACCGCGCTGCATTCCGCGGGCTTGACCCCGGTATTCAAAATTGACAGCGTCGCGAAGGAAAAGGGCGTCGCGAACTTCTGGATCAAGGATGAAGGCCGCAACCCGACCGCTTCCTTCAAGGACCGCGCCAGCGCCATTCTCATCGCCCGCGCGAAGCAGATCGGCATGAAGACGATCGCCACCGCGTCCACCGGCAACGCCGGCGCCGCTCTGGCCGGTATGGCCGCGGCTTCCAACTGGGACGCCGTGATCTTCGCCCCGAAGACCGCTCCGAAAGCCAAGATCGCCCAGCTGCTGATCTTCGGCGCCCATGTGATCCTGGTCGACGGCAACTACGACTCCGCTTTCGACCTCTCCGTTGAAGCCTGCGAGAAATACGGCTGGTACTGCCGCAACACCGGCTATAACGCCTTCACCGCTGAAGGCAAGAAGACCGCCGCGTTCGAGATTTGGGAACAGATCATTTCCAAGTCCAAGTCCGACAAACCGCTGAACATCTTCGTTTCCGTCGGCGACGGCAACATCATCTCCGGTATTCATAAGGGCTTCAAAGACCTCTACAAACTCGGCTGGATTGAGCAGATGCCGCGCATCTTCGGCGTCCAGTCCGAAAAGTCCGCCGCGATTTACAATGCCTGGGCCGCCAACAGCGAGGAAATCATCCCCGTCACCGCCACCACCATTGCCGACAGCATCTCCGTTGATCTGCCTCGCGACGGCGTCCGCGCTGTCCGCGCGGCGAAAGAAACCGGCGGTGCCTACATCTCCGTCCCGGATGAAGAGATTTACAAGGGCATTGCCGAGATCGGGAAATTCGGCGTCTTCGCTGAACCCGCCGGTGCCACCGCGTTCGCCGGCTTCAAGAAGGCCGTCGCGACCGGTTTGATCGGCGCGGATGACGACGTGCTCGTTGTCAACACCGGCAGCGGCCTGAAGGATGTCAATTCCGCCATGATTGCCGCGGGTCAGGCGCCTGTGATTGAGCCGACCATGGCTGCCTTGGAGAAGTATCTGAAAGGATAATTACCGAATGAATCCTGTGTATTCGATCATTGCTCCGGCTTTCAATGAAGAACTGTGCCTGGACACCTTATACGCAAGAGTATCGGAAGTAATGGATCGGACCGGCGAAGCCTGGGAACTCGTCCTCGTCGATGACGGTTCTTCGGACAAGACCGCAGAAATCATGCACGGGCTTTCGGAAAAAGATCCGCGTGTGCGTTGCATCTATTTCGCGCGGAACTTCGGCCACCAGATTGCCGTGACGGCCGGTTTGGATAACGCGCTCGGTGATGCCGCTGTCATTATCGACGCGGACCTGCAGGACCCGCCGGAAGTGATCCTGCAATTGATTGAGAAATGGAAAGAGGGCTACGAAGTCGTTTACGCGGTTCGGAAAGAACGTGACGGCGAAAGCTGGTTCAAGAAGAAAACTGCGTCGATGTTCTACCGTCTGATCTATAAAATCGCGGACGTCAAAATCCCGTTGGATACCGGGGACTTCCGCCTGATGGACCGCAAGGTCATCAATGTCATGAACAAGATGCGCGAGCACGACCGCTTCCTTCGCGGGATGTCCTCTTGGGTCGGCTTCAAGCAGATCGGCGTCGAATACCACCGTGACGCCCGCATCGCCGGACAGACAAAGTATCCGCTGAAGAAAATGGTAAAGCTGGCGTTGAACGCGATCACCGGTTTCTCGTACGTGCCGCTCCAGCTCGCCACGTACTTCGGGTTTATCATCGCGGGGCTGAGCATCATCGCGATCCCCGTGATCATCATCCTCCGCCTCTTGGGGCAGGAGTTATTCGGGCAGGCAACCACGCTGATTTGCACCTGTTTCCTGGGCGGCGTGCAGTTGATCTTCCTGGGTATTATCGGAGAATATTTAGGGCGAATCTACGACGAGGTTCGCAATCGTCCTTTATATGTGACGCGTGAAATATCGCAGTCGGTATATGATTCAACCAAACAATCATAAAAAAGTTGAGGTATTTTATAATGGCAAAGATTGACTTGACAATCAATGAAGAACGTCTGAAGCATGCTGTACAGCGCGCTAAGGAACGCAATATCGTCATCCCGACCCTCGAACAGCAGATCCATCCGGAAACTGTCCCGGCCGCGTTCAAGGAAGAGCTGAAGGGTATCGGCCTTTGGGATATCCATCCGCGCAACCTGTTCCGCATCACCTGGAAAAACGAACCTGTCGCCAAGGGCGGCGGCTATGCCGGTGTCAACTACATCGAGCTCCCGTCCAGCCTGACCGGCGTTGATGCCCGCATCGTCGCCCTGGTTGGTAAATGGTTCCCGACCGGTGCCCACAAAGTCGGCGCCGCGTTCGCCTGCTTGGTTCCGCGCCTCGTGACCGGTCAGTTTGACCCGACCACCGAGAAGGCCGTTTGGCCGTCCACCGGCAACTACTGCCGCGGCGGTGCCTACGACTCCGCGCTGCTGGCCTGCAAGTCCATCGCCATCCTCCCGGAAGGCATGTCCAAGGAACGTTTCAACTGGCTGCAGGGTGTCGCTGACGAAGTTATCGCCACCCCTGGTACCGAATCCAACGTCAAAGAAATCTTCGACAAGTGCTGGGAACTGCGCAAGTCCGGCCAGGAACTGATGATCTTCAACCAGTTCGAAGAATTCGGCAACTACATGTGGCACTACAATGTGACCGGCCGCGCCATGGAAGAGGTCTTTGAAAAGGTCAAGGGCCCGAAGAGCCGCCTCGCGGGCGTCTGCTCCAACACCGGTTCCGGCGGTACGATCGCCTGCGGCGATTACCTGAAGCAGCTGCACCCGGATTGCAAGATCGTTGCTTCCGAAGCTCTCCAGTGCCCGACCCTGCTGAACAACGGCTTCGGTGCCCACCGCATCGAAGGTATCGGCGACAAGCACGTCCCGTTCGTTCACAACGTCAAGAACACCGACTTCGTCACCTCCATTGATGATGAATCCGTTGTCAACATCTGCCGTCTGTTCAACGAACCCGAAGGCCAGAAGTACTTGGCTGACAAGGGCGTCCCGCAGGAAACCATCGACCAGCTGAACCTGCTCGGCCTGTCCGGTATCGCCAACCTGCTCTCCGCCATCAAGTTCGCGAAGTACAACGAACTGACCTCCGACGATGTCGTCCTGACCGTCTTCACCGACTCCATGGAACTCTACGGCACCCGTATCCAGGAATACCGCGAAGAGTACGGCGCCTTCGGCCGCGATGAAGCTGCCTATTCCTTCGGCCGCTACATGATGGGCGAGAACATTGCTCACATGCTCGAGCTGTCCATGGAAGACCGCAAGCGCATCCACAACCTGAAGTATTACACCTGGGTCGAACAGCAGGGCCGCAATTCCGCCGAGCTCAACGCCCAGTGGTACGATCCGGATTACTGGACCGGCTACCAGACTCAGATCACCGAGATCGACAAGCTCATCGTTGCCTTCAACAAAGAAGTCGGCATCGCCTAACTTGCCTTTCAACAAAGGCTGTCGCAACCGCGGCAGCCTTTGTTTTTTATCGGACAATAACATCCATTAAACAATAAACCCGCGCTTTCGCGCGGGTTCATATTGTTCTGAATTAGCCCAAGAGCTTGCGGACTTCGTCGAGCTGGCCGGCGCTGCCGAGCTTCTCGTTCTTCGCGGCAATGAACTTGGCGTATTCGGCCATGAATTCTTTGCCGATCGGGCGGAAGTCGAAGACTTCCGGATGATCGCGGAAGTATTCGCGATGGACGCGGGTCCAAACCAGACGGCCGTCGGTGTCGATATTGATCTTGGTGACGCCGAGGGAAGCAGCCTTCTTGAACTGGTTGTCGTCAACACCGCGGGCACCGTCAAGCTTACCGCCGGCGGCGTTAATGCGGGCGACTTCGTCCTGCGGGACGGAGGAAGAACCGTGCATGACAAGCGGGAAGCCCGGGACGCGATTCTGGATTTCGGCGAGGACGTCGAAATGCAGGCTCTGGCTGCCGGAGAACTTGAAAGCACCGTGGGAGGTACCGATCGCGACGGCGAGGGAATCAACGCCGGTGCGGGCAACGAATTCCTTCACGGAATCCGGGTCGGTCAGTTTCGCGTTGGCTTCGGAAACCTGGACATGTTCCTCAACGCCGCCGAGCTGGCCGAGTTCGGCTTCGACAACGATACCCTTCGCGTGAGCGGCATCGACGACACGCTTGGTGGTGGCGATGTTGTCTTCGAAGGACATGGAGGAGGCGTCGATCATGACAGAGGAATAGAAGCCGCTGTTGATGCAGTCGTAGCAGGTTTCTTCATCACCGTGATCGAGATGGACAGCGAAAATAGCTTCCGGCCACATCTTGTCAGCGCTGCGGATCAAGCCTTCGAGCATGAGAGTGCTTGTGTATTTGCGGGCACCCTTGGAAATCTGGATGATGAACGGAGCCTTGCTGTCAACACAGCCGCGGAACAGACCACAGATCTGTTCGGCATTGTTGATGTTGTAAGCGCCGATAGCATACTTGCCGTAAGCGGCTTTGAACAGTTCTTTTGTAGTAACGATCATGAAAAACTCCTTATACTTCACTTGAGAAGGTTCACTTCTCAAGTCTTTTGCTTTCGGAAATTCTCGAAACCCATACAGTCATACAGCCGCTATATAGATTTCCCGGATGTTCCTCGTTTATTTTATCACAAACGGACGTTTCACCTGTCAAATTGTGCATATTCGTTATTATTTTTCTCATTTCGATTTTGTGATATTCCGCGCCGCCTGCATTTCGGTTATACTTATCTTATGACGCACACAAAGATTTCTGATTTATCGGATGAGAATAAACC